>JAYTPC010000078.1:0-55151 GCA_043747425.1 Bdellovibrionales bacterium | reverse complement strand
GTTACTAAAAAAGACCGCTTAGCAAACCTTGCCTACCAGCCCCTAGTCCAAGCCAATCAATTGACTCACAGTTTTTAGCGAATGTCTGAAACAATAGATTTATTGGTACAACTTCAATTCATGGAGGAAAAGAAGTGGCAGGTATTCGTATTTCAGGTTTAGCAAGTGGATTACCACCTAATCTAGTCGATCAAGTGATCGAAGCTGAACGCGTGCCATTAAAGACAATCCAAGATTCAAAAGTAAAAGTAGAAGACAAAGTAAAATTGGTTACCGATTTAGAAACAAAAATAAACGATATTAATAAATCTTTGGGTGTCATTGTTGGTGCTAAAGGTTTTGTAGATAAAAAGTTTTCCTCAGGGTTTCCCGATGCGATTGAAGGAACAATAGATCCTGAAATTGCAGATGCCGGTGAATGGACTGTTGAAGTGTTGCAATTAGCGACAAAGCCTTCTGTTGTTACAAATGGTTTTCCTGACAAAGACAAAACCACGATGGGTGTTGGTTATATAAACTTTGAAACAATGGACGGTCCAAAAGAAGTCTACATCACTGAAGAAAATTCCACTTTAGACAAAATAGCATCGTCCATCAATGATGCCAACATTGGAATTCGTGCTGTTGTGGTCAATGACCGCAGTGACAAAGAAGATAGTTACCGATTAGAAATTGCTGGTTTAAAAACGGGTGACGACAATTCGGTCGAATTTCCAATTGTCTATATGCTTGATGGTAAGCGTGACTTTCAGTTCACTGGCGAAAATAAAGCAATGAATGCAAAATTTAAATTAGACGGTCATGAATTTGAAACCGAAAGTAATGTCATCAAAGATCTTATTCCAGGAGTAAATCTTGATTTAAAAAAAGCAATACCAGGTCAGCCAATTCGCCTTAATATCACTGAAAATTTTGATATTATTTCTGAAAAAATTAAATCGTTTGTAGATTCTTACAATGCGGCTTTGGGTTTTATTCAGGGACAAAGTAAACTGGCTCCAGATGCTAAAGGAAATCCACGTTTAGGCCCTTTGGGTGGCGATAGCATGTTGCGTATGACAGAAAGCCGGCTACGACAAATCATTCAGGATGTTCAACAAACTGGTAGTCAGTTCAAGCGCATCATTGAACTTGGTGTCGAATTCAACAGAAACGGCACATTAAACTTCAATCAAGATAAATTTAAAAAGTTAGTAAATAATGACCCACAGCAAGTTGTGCAGTTTTTGCGCGGAAATTTCGTAGATACGGGTTTTATACCAAGTATGAAAAAACGTTTGGGATCTATCGTTGATCCACAGACGGGGCCAGTCACAACAAGAAAAAAATCATATCAAGATCGCATTTCGCAGATGGATCGAAGAATTGATCAAAAAGAAAAAAGTTTAGGTAAACGCGAAGAACAACTTCGTAAACAATTTGCAAAGATGGAAGAAGCTATGTCGAAACTGCAAGGCCAAGGGGCTGCAGCACAAGCGTCTTTAGTCGGAGGAGGAAGATAAAATGGGGAACCCGTACGCGAAATACAAACAGGCTTCAGTGATGACGGCCAGTAAAGAACAAATTTTACTGATGCTGTATGAAGGAGCTATTAAATTTACCAAGATCGCAATTTTAGCTATGGAAGAAAAGCGAATTGCTGAACGTGGTACGAATATTTTAAGGGCTTATGACATTATCATGGAGCTTCATACAACGCTGGACCACAAAGTTGGGGGCGAGTTAGCGAAGCAGTTAGAAGATCTTTATCTGTTCATGATGGATCAGTACACAAAAGCCAATATCAAAAGTGATGTTGAGCCTTTGAAATCCAACATAAAGATTTTAGAAAATCTTTATGACGGGTGGAAACAAGCAATAGAAAAAATTAAAAAAGACAACGAACAGAAGGGGGCCTAGATGATTCGCTTAGTACAACTGCTCAATGAGAAAAACCATTTTCTAGAGAAATTTTATTCATTGAATGAAAGCCAAATTAATAAACTGCAGCAAGGAATGTTCGATGATATCGAAAAATTCTACAACCAGCGTGAAGATCTATTAAAAATTCTGAAATACGTCGATTCAGAAATTAATAAGTCGCACATGTCTCACAAAGATATTAGCGGTGCGTTTGATTTGTCTCAAAAAGCTGATATTAAAGAATGTTTGCGTGCAAAAGAACTTTATGTGAAGCGAATCTTAGATCAAGACTTAATTGTTCTGGGGCTGATTGACGAAGCGAAATCACAAATCATTCGCGAGCTGCAAGACATTAAAAAAGCTTCACGTGCGCTTTCTGGCTATAAGTCGAATACGATCTAGAATTAAATTTAAAACATCTTGTTATTTGGCCAGTCAAAACACTGACTGGCCTGTCTAAAAAAAATGAATTTTTAGTTTTATAGAAACAATAAAGTAGATGGCGATGGCACTCAGTTTGCTTTGATTTAATTCAGCAGATCAGGAAGATCTGCTCTTTTTTTCGGAGGACATGATGTCGCAAGATTCTGTTTTTAATTTCGCCTTTGGTCAAGTTGAACAATCGTTAAGCTCTAAAAAACCATACGATGCATTAAGAAGACTGTCTGAAATATCTAATGATTGCAGCAAAGACGTAAACTATTTGACGTTGCTAGCTAAGACACAAGTGGCAATCAAAGATTTCAAAAGTTTGATTAAGACTCGACAAGAAATAGTGCGTCAGCGCGGCTCTGTCGAGGATAAAATGAATTTAATGTTGGCCTTTTACCAACAGAACTTAAGGAATGAAGCCCTCGACGTTGGCTTACAGTTGCAGGCAAAAAGTTTATCATTTATTGAAGAGCAAAAGCTAAGCAAACTGCTGGTTAAAATTTATCTTGAAGAAAATGACTTCGAAGGCGCACAAGAAGTTATCACGAATTCGATTGTTTCTGAGTCTGATGATTTTTTGCTGTGGGCTCAAGGGATCGTCCATCTGAACGCTGATCGAAAAGGTCAGGCGTTAGATTACTTTCGCAAAGCTGTTCAGCTGAACAGAAATAACGACCAAGCCTGGGTTAGCTTAGGGATGATGCACAGAGAAATGGGTGACGAAAGTTTGTCGATTGCCAATATTGAAAAAGCAATCGATCTGAACCCATACAATATTTCTGCATTAAAAATACTGACGCATTCTACGATTAAAAACAATGAAAAAACCGAGACTGCGTTCGATCACCTCAGAAGGTATCTTGCTGAGTTCTGCTTCGACGAAGAAATCAGTCTTTGTCATGTCCAAATGTTGTGTCAACTGAAGCAGTGGTCGATGGCTGAACTTGAGGTCGAAAAATTACTCCTGCACCAGCCGCAAAGCGAAGCTGTAAAAAATATTAAAAAGTCGATGTTTGAAGCTCAAGTTGTGTGTTAGCCTTTTTATGTGAAAATCATTGTTCAGGACAGCTTCAAAAATTTAATCGATTTCACTCAATTTGAAGCTGTTATTTTAAATCGGCTTGAGTCAGTCCCTGAGGCAGATGTTGCCATCGGTAGCGTTAGTTTTTTCAGTGATCATAAAGAAAAAAGCTTACCAAATTACCGTATACTTGTTGTAGATCACGATGAGCTTTCAATCCAAGATATTTGTTTCGTGCAGCCATTTCATGTGCAGAAAATTTCAGACACTGATAATCTAATGCCTTTATTGATTGGTATCGAAGACAAAATGAATCTGCGGCATAAAGCTAAAGTCATTACTAAAGAAATTCAGAAAAAACGCCGCGAACTTGAAATACTGAATGAACAGTTGGTCTCTGAAAGTAAAGTGCAGTTTCAGTCACTGGAAAAGTCAAACTTTGAAGAGATGGATAAAAATCAAAACGAAAAAAGTCTGCTGTATTTTTTAGATTTTATCAGCTCAGAGTCTTTGAATGACGACTTCGTTTCTCAGATCTTAAAAATGATTTGGAAAGAAATAAAAAAGATGGGCTTTGCTTATCAGATCGGATTTTGCTTTGAAAATCTGAATGATACAGTTTCATTAATCTCTTATAATGGAATACGCGAAAAAAGTGATACAGTGCAATTAGATATTAAGACCGAATTAAATACTTCAAAATTAGCAACTGCAGTCAGCAGACCAGTTGGCAAAATCTTAAGTTGGAAGTTGGCCGAGTTTTCAAGAAACGGTTATTTTTTTGTAGAGTCTATAGATCAGCAACTATTAGTTCCACAGTTGGAAAGTTATTTTAAAGAAAGACTGATTTCATTAAGCTTGTATTTTGATCGTTGGCTGATCGAAAAAGAATATCACCTGCTTATAGAGCGCTGGGACCGCACTTTCAAATCTTTTTCGGGCTTCACGCACGTGGTTGATGAAGAATACAATATTCATCAGTCGAATTATCTTAAAAAATCGGAAACAGGAAAAAAATGTTATGCCGTTTTGGCTGGTCAAGAAAAGCCCTGTGATCAGTGTCCCATCCAAATGAAAAATAAAGATCAAATTTCTTCAACCGAGTTTTTTTTAACAAAGCAGAGAAAAGTTCGGGTCAGTACGTCAAAATTCAACCAGTTTGAAAAAATTTATTACTTTATGTTTTATGAAGATATGACAAATCTTGATTTGCTCAAGTCAAAAATGATTCAGTCGGAAAAGATGGCGACTGTTGGCCGATTAGGAAACCATTTGTCTCATGAATTAAATAATCCTTTAACTGGGTTAAAACTTTACACTCAGCTGCTGTTGGGTGCTAACGAAGACGAAGGTGTTTCGCCATCGATCAAGGCTGATTTAACTGAAATTCTAAAGGCCTCTGAGCGCTGCGAAAAAATTATAAAAAATCTTTTACAATTCAGTCAGCAAAATGAAATCGAGCTAAAACCATTATTCTTTGAAGACGTTTTGGATAGCACATTAACGCTGTTAAAAACTGCACTTAGGCCGCATCGATTGTTCGTCGATTTAAAGAAGCAAATGATTCTGGCTGATTCTACAGCTCTGCAGCAGGTCATATTCAATATTTTAAAAAATGCCTGTCAGGCCATGGGAAAGCCCGGAAGTATTAAAATTTTTCACATTGAAACAGCTGATAGAATAACTTATTGCTTTCAAGATTCAGGTCCTGGCCTTAGTGTTGCTGTCGCGAATTTATTTTCTCCGTTCGTAACTACGAAAAAGATAGGTGAAGGGACAGGCCTAGGGCTATACCTTTCAAAAAAGTTAATCAACAGAATGAGCGCAGAAATAAATATAAATCAAAATTATAAAAGCGGTCTTCAAGTAGATTTGGTATTTAAAAAGTTATGAAAATTTTAGTTGTTGATGATGAAATGTTAATCCGAAAATCTTTAAGTCGCGCATTGGCTTCAAAACAGCATGTTGTCTTTGAAGCAGAAAATGGCGAGCAGGCATTACGCCTGCTCGCAGCAGAAAAAATTGATGCCGTCGTACTGGATCTTATTATGCCGATCAAGAGCGGATATGATGTTATTGCTGAGTGCACAAAAGGTATTCCTTTTTTTATTATCTCAGCTTTTAGTGGCCCTGAACTGAGTGCCGACTATTTGAAATCAGATCCGCGTATCCAATTTTTTATAAAAAAACCTTTTGAAAACCTGTTTGACACTGTCGATCTGATATTGAACCAACTTAAAAAACTGGATATTAAATAACTATGCGAATAATTTCTGGCAAGTTCAAAGGTCGGGTTTTAAGTTCGTTCCAGGCAGATCATATACGTCCAACTATGGACAGAGTAAAAGAAACTTTATTTAACAAATGGATGCACCACGTGCAGGATGCAGCCCTTCTAGATTTATTTGCGGGCACTGGCAGCTTGGGCCTTGAAGCCCTGTCCCGGGGCGCTTTGCGTGTCGATTTCGTCGAAAAGAACACACAGTCATTGCAGATTATTTTAAAAAATATCGAAATGTTAAAAATTTCTAAAAATGACTATTCGGTTGTTAAAAAAGATGTTGTGCAGTTTCTGCAGACCTATTCTGGGGCGCCTTACGCATTGATTGTCATAGACCCTCCGTTCACAGAAAAAATGGCACATTCCGTGATGCAAGCATTAGATGCAAGCCGCTGTTACGATGAGTCGACTCTGATTGCGATAGAATCTATCAAGCAAGAAAGAATCGACGTCGAATATTCACAAATAATCCGCTATGATTTTAAAGATTACGGCGACAAAATACTTTCTTTCTTTCAAAAAAAAGAGCAATCTTAGTGCATGCCAAAAATTGCCGTTTATCCAGGAAGTTTTGACCCAGTAACTACGGGACACCTTGATATTATCGAACGCATATCTAAAATTTTTGATCATGTTATTGTCTTAACCGCAGAATCAAACCAAAAAAAATATATGTTCAGTGTCCAAGAGCGTGCTAACTTTTTGAAAAAAGCTCTGGTTGATTTTTCAAATGTTGAAGTGGATTTATTTTCAGGGTTAACCGTGGACTATATGCGAAAGCGAAAAGCACACGTCATTGTTCGGGGATTGCGAGCCGTGGCTGACTTTGAATACGAAGGTACATTAGCAAATATGAATTTTCGATTGGCTCCTGAAATTGAGACTTTCATGATTTTCTCACGACCAGAGTATTATTTTATATCATCCAGAGCGGTAAAAGAAGTCGGCAGAAACAGTGGAAACCTAAAAGGATTAGTGCCAGATTTTATTATTCCAGAAATCACAAAAAAATTAACACAAAACTCAGGCGGTTAATTATGGTGTTATCGCGTCGAGCTCAAAAATTAAAAACATCTCCGACTTTGTTCTTGGTTGCGAAAGCAAAAGAACTTCAAGCTCAGGGTCATGATGTTATCTCGCTGACGGTCGGTGAACCTGACTGGGCAACATACCCAGTCGCTGCTGAAGCCGGAATTGCAGCAATAAAAAATGGTTTCACAAAGTACACTGCAGCTCAGGGTACAGTTGAATTACGCCGCGCTATAATTCAAAGAACCAAAGAAGATTTATCACAAGAATATACTTTGCCCGAAGTGACCGTGACCTCAGGTGCTAAATACGCAATCTTCGCCGCGTTGCAGGTGTTATGTGATCCCAAGGATGAAGTTATTATTCATTCTCCCTACTGGGTCAGTTATCCAGCAATGGTTGAACTAGCTGATGCTGTTCCAAGGATCATAACGTGTCATGAAAAAGATCATTTCAAACTGACTGCAAGTGAACTTGAAAAAAATATCAACAGTAGCACGAAAGCTTTGTTGTTCTGTTCGCCTTCAAATCCGACGGGATTTGTGTACACAAAATCAGAGCTGCAAGCTTTGGCAGAAGTTTTGTTGAGGCATCCACGTGTGCACATCATCACAGATGATATGTATCACCGACTTATGTTTGATGGTTCTAAACGTGCGCCACATATTTTAGATGTGGCACCAGCTTTAAAAGACAGAACTATCATCATCAATGGTGCTTCAAAAGCGTATGCTATGACGGGTTGGCGTATTGGCTGGGCTCTTGGGCCGAAACAGATTATACAAGCCCTTGGAGATTATGCTTCGCAATCAACCGGAGCACCTTGCAGCATATCGCAAGCAGCTGCGCTGCCGGCAATCCTAGATGCCGAGAAAGAAATAGCTGAAACCAATCTTAATTTGAAAAAAAGATTACTTGCAGCACAAGCGCATTTTAAAAGTTTGCCTGAATTCAAAATCTTTGAACCTCAGGGTGCTTTTTATTTTTGGGTCGATGTGACACAAGTTCTTGGCAAATTTTATAAGGGTATCAAAATAGAATCATCACAGGATTTTGGAAGAATTCTTTTAGAGAAGTTCTTTGTTGCCACTGTGCCTGGCGAAGAATTTGGTAACCCGGGATATCTGCGATTAAGTTTTGCTATTGAAACAAAGCGAATGATTGAAGCCATCGAGCGCATGAAAATGCTGGTAAAAGAATTAACTGCAAGTTAATTCTTTGTATTGCCGATGCGTCTAAATTCAAAAGGCTTAATCGTTTTTCCATTTTCAGAAATTGTTGCTTTTGCTTTTTCATCCAAAAAAGTTTGTGGCACCTGAGTTGAATTTCTAGCCAAAGTGTCGTTGAACTGTTGCTTGATATTCTCCATGTTCGTCAAATCAGGCTTCGGAGTATCGAAAGCTGTTGATGAAACCATTTGATTCATTTTCTTTAGTTGCTGTTCAAAATCTTGAATTTCTTGATTGTGAATTTGATTTGTTTCTGCAGCGGTTGGATTCATCTGATGGATCCAAGCGGGTAAATTTTCTTCAGCAAACTGAAGATTTTCTTTATTCATCTTTGTGATCATTTCAATTTCAGCTGTATTCAAATCTATTTTCTGGCTGATTTGATCTGTCGTGAAGCCCTGGTTAGCAAGCTTTGCCGCTTGAACGTATTTAGATGTCTTTTGCCGTTCAACGATCTCGGCGTGCGGAACTTGATCATAAAATATTTTCGAAACGTCTAGTGCTTTTGAAAGTACTAATTCAATTTGTTCGATTTTTTCATCGGACTGCATCAGTTTACTTTGTACGTCACTTGATTTTTGTTCGATCAAATGAACCCAGCGTCTAACTTGCTCGTCGGATTTGTCAGAAAGGTCTTGCAGGATTGAGATCTTGTTTTGTAAAAGCTGTAGGCCCTTCGTTAATCTTTGGTCGTCATGTTGAGTCTTGTTACGAATAAACCAGTTAAAAGCGATGAAAGTAATTAAAAGTAAATTTATGAGTGCTAATATCAGAAGCCAAAAGTTCACTGTAATTTCCTCCGCAAGATTGAACCCTTATTGTATTGTAATAGTTTGGTGCACCACAATAGGTCTAGCATTTGATTTTGAATAACCAGACCAAGGCCGTCTTTTGCAAAGCCTCGAATTGCTTTATCCTTGATAAAGTTATGGGGAAAAAAAATGAAAAAAAATAGATTTCTGATCCTGAGTCTTGCTTCCTTTTTTGGTTCATTTTTGTGGTCGTGTGCTCCAGTTAAATTTCAAAAAGCCAGTGTCAGTGTGCTTGCTGCATGTTCTGGATCAGTTTGTGCCACTGGCTCTAAGCCAATTACTTGTGATCCAAAAATTAATTCTACGTCCATGACATTTACCTACAATTCTGGTGGTCCACTTCCCTCTGTCAGTTCAAATTGCAACCCTGCTGATGTTGATTATAACTGGGTCATTAAAAAAGCAGATGCATCGGTTTTATCTGTGACCGTTCCAGGATTGTCCGGAAAGAACCCAAGTGCCGTAGACTTTACAGGCCTAGGTCCAGGTGCTTATTACGTTTATTTAACAGCTTCGAAGACTGGCAGTGCCTACACGGCGTTTTCCGCGACGACTCCTCTTGAATTTATTGTTGGTGCTGTTGGAAACCAGTTAATTTGTGATCCAAAATTAAATCAAAGTTTAACAAGTGTTACAGTTAATTCCGCAGATAGTAATGCATTGGTGTCTGCAAATTGTACGCCTCTTGCTGGAAATTATGCTTGGTCGGTGACACGTGATAACGTTCCAATCACCATTGGAGGTTTAAGTGGTGCGAATTCAACTCCGGATATCAAGTCTTACGGAGCTGGTATTTATGAAATTTCATTGTACGCAACCGTTTTAGGGTCACAGCACTGGGAAAGTTCAACACCTCTAACGGTAACTATCGTGAATCCGCCGCCCTCGCCAGAACCGGTTGAGTGTAACCCGAGAATTAATGGTTCGATGACATCGTTGACAATCATTGCATCTTCTCCGCATCCGCTGATCAGTGCGAACTGTATTCCGTCGACTGCAAACTACAATTGGACAGTGACTCGAAACGGAAATACAGTGACCGTGCCAAGTCTAAACGGATCAAATTCGAATCCTAACTTTTTATCTTTAGGCGCAGGAACATATCTAGTTTATCTAAATGCAGCCGTACAAAATTACTCCCCATGGAACACAACTACTCCATTGGTCGTTACAGTTGATACGGGTGGTGGTGGGCAAAATATTAATTGTGCCCCACGCTTAAATAATTCAGCAGTATCGGTCACAGTGCCACAAAATGGAATGAATCCTAGTGTTACTTCTGGCTGCGTGCCAGGCGCAGTGACTCATACGTGGAGTGTTTTTCGCGATGGTCAACCAGTTGCAGTCAGTGGTTTAAACGGAGCCTCATCATCTCCGAATTTTGTTCAGTCAGGACTTGGAACTTATTCTGTTTACCTAACAGCGACAGCGCCAGGTTACAATGCGTACGTTACACCGTGGCCGCTAGAAGTTGTTGTCAGTCAAACAGCAAGTGCATTTCGTCCAATGAACTTGCAAAAAGTTGTGCAGTCGACAGATAACAAAGTCGACATTATCGTTGTAGTCGATGATTCCAGTTCCATGTTACCAGACAACACAAAGCTGGGTGAAAGATTACAAGGTTTTGTAAATAATTTAACATCATCGGGAATCGATTGGAATATGTGCGCAACGGTAACACATGATCAGTCAGCAAATGGCAGCATGTACTGGGGACTAAGCAGGAATTGGTCAGATTATTCTGGAATGCCTAAGTGGATTTTAAAAAAAGATGCAGCCGATCCTTACAAAACATTTACGAATACCATAACAGCAATCGGTGCTGGGTGGGCTAACACGGATGACGAGCGTCCATTAAAAGCCGCCTTTTGGCATGCTGAGTACAACACTTACAATACCTGTTACCGACCAGATGCTGCATTATCTGTTTTGGTTATTTCGGACGAAGATGAAAGATCGGTTGGCGGTGACCCCGCAGCTGTATTTTATACAAACGAATTAAAAAATTTGGATGGCGAAGATCAGCCTCATGGTTACATCAATAAGATCAAGCAACTTTTTACCATCAGCAAAAGATTAAGCGTCAATTCAATCATTGTTAAACCAAAAGACGCTGCATGTATGGCGTCGCAAGATAATGGCAGCTCAAAAAGTCATTATGGTTATAAACTAAATGAACTGTCGCAGTTAACAAATGGCTTTGTTGGAAGTATTTGCGACACGAATTATTCAAACAATTTGTATTACTTTAAAGACCGCATTGTGAACTCACTCGCATCGATTCCGCTTGAGTGTACTCCGGTTGGAGCCATCACCGTGACAATTACGCCATCGATGGGGCCAGTCAGTACGACGTTACAGAATAATATATTGGTGTTTAGCCCGACAATTCCTGCAGGGCGCACGGTTGATATTCAGTACAATTGCTCGCAGAATTAATTTGTGGATGACAAATACATTTGGTTAGAGGATTTAGAAAGTGCAGAAGCTAAGGCATGGGTAGACCATGCCAATAGTAAAGCCGAAATCTATTTTGAAAATAATAAATTTTTCTTAAATGACAAACAAGATTATGAATCTGTTCTTTTAGCTGAAGACCAATTGCCTAAAATACAAATGCAAGATGGTTGGATCTATGAAACACATCAAAACCGTTACCAGAAGCAAGGGCTGTTTCGTCGCCTTCAGCTCACAGGGTTTGTTACAGGCAGTGCAAACTGGCACGCACTCCTTGATTTGGACGAGTTATCTAAAATTGAGAATGTAAATTGGGTTTTGAATCGAGTTCAGTTTTTGAAAAACAGTTCGAAAGTTTTACTGGGTTTGTCTGATGGTGGATCTGATGCAATTACTTGGAGAGAGTTCGACTTAAAAACAAAGTCTTTCCAGGTCAGTCAGCCGTTTTTCTTACCTGCATCAAAAAGCAGTCTAAAATGGTATGATCATAACACGCTGATTGTGTTAGATGCTTTATCAGATGATTCAAGAACAACCTGTGGTTACGCCAGACACGTGCGAATTTGGAAGCGCGGTCAGAATTTTTCTGAGTCTAAAATTATTTTTTCTTGCGCAAAAGAAAATATTTCTGTGCAAGTTACTTTTGATTCTGAAAGCTTAAACTTAGTCCTTTCAGATATTGTTACTTTTACGACCACAAAAGTTTATCAAGTTAAGAACCTAGAAGCGATAACTCCAATTCAAATTCCGGTAGAATTTGACACTTTGATTTATTTTCAAAGTCATTATTTTGTTGAGAATAAAGTCCCATGGAAGATAGACAGCATTTCAATCCCTGCAGGGTCTTTAATATCGAGGCCTGCTGACGAAACAAAACTGTAGAAAGAAAATATGATAATTATATTTTCACCGGATCAAAATCAGTTTCTCAGCGATGTATTTTGTACGAAGAATAATTTACACCTTATAACACTCAAAAACATACAAACAGTTATTCACAGCTTTGAATTTAAAGATGGTCATTTCAGTAAAATGGATATGGATTTACCAGTCTCGGGCATTATTAATTATGCAGCTGCTGATAATTCGGACGATATCGTTTTTTGGCATCAGTGTGATTTTTTAATAGAAAAACAATATGTTTATACTGAGCCTTTAAAGCCGAAAAAGGTGGTAAAAAAAACTGCTGCTTACTTCGATCATCCATCCTTCGAGACACATCAGCTCTGGACTGTAAGCCCTGATGGAACAAAAATTCCTTATTTCATTATTCACCGTAAAAACTTAATACGAGACGGTAATAATGCAGTGTGGATGAATGGTTACGGTGGTTTTGAAGTTTCAGAAACACCACACTACCTAGGAACGATCGGTAAAGTGTGGCTTGAAAAAAATGGTGTCTATGTCGTGACAAATATTCGTGGTGGTGGTGAGTTCGGGCCGACTTGGCATCAATCAGCGATTTTACAAAACAAGCAAAAGTCTTACGATGATTTTATTTGTGTCGCTGAGGACCTGATAAAAAGAAAAATCACGTCACCAAAAAAATTAGGTATTGAAGGTGGCAGTAACGGTGGCCTTTTAGTGGGTGCCGTCAGCATGCAACGGCCTGATCTATTTGGTGCTGTTGTTTGTCACGTGCCGCTGTTAGACATGCTTCGTTATCACAAGCTGCACGCCGGAGCCAGTTGGATGGCTGAATTTGGAAACCCAGATATCCCAGAGCAGCGTTCTTACATCGAAAAATATTCTCCGTACCAGAATGTAAAACCAGGAATTAAATACCCTGAATTCTTTTTTTATACGTCAACGAAAGATGACCGCGTGCACCCGGGCCACGCTAGAAAAATGGCAGCTAAATTAATGGAATTAAATCAGTCGGTTATTTTTTATGAAAAACAAGACGGTGGTCATAGCAGAAGTGCCGATCTATTAGAATCAGCCGCACTTTATGCAAAATTTTCTTCATTTTTTAAGAAAACGCTAAAGTTAGAAAATTAGCGCGAGCTTTCTTTAATAAACGTTGTCATATAGTGGCGCACTAAATATTCAGGTTTAAAGCTTAAACCCTTGAATGACCAGACAACCTCTTCGAAAGCGCCCCATTTTCCTTCGAACAATTCTTCATCCATAACGATGGTAACCTGTTCTTTTTGCGTGGGCTGTGGGATTGCTAAATTACCAACATAGTGAAAGCGCATGCTGATAAGCCCTGCATTTTTCACCGAAAAAATCATTTTGTAACCGTTACGAAAAAGCATAAAATCTGCATGAGTTTTTGCAATGCCGTAAACTTTGATGCGTCCAAGTGCTGTGGGTTTTAATTCATTAAAAACGGCTGCTGTTTCAGCGAAGTCCGTTTTTAGTCGCAGCAAAAACTGAATGGTGTCGTTAATCAAAATTCGTTGTGTGTCTAAGCCTAAGTTCATGTCGATCATGACAGACTTTTCAATTTGCTCGTCAGCAGAAACCAATTCGCGAATCCAGGTTTTGCTTTCTGTTCTGTTCATATCCATTTTACGCTCCGCATGTTAAGTGCTAACTTTACTTTCAAGACCTGCATAATTTTTGTCAATACTTAAAGCTGGCTTTTTGTTCAGAATCCACCTAGTTGCAGCCCAAAAGCAAACTGTGGACCCTCTGAATTCAGCGGTGAAAATGGATAGTAGCCCCCCAGAATGATATTTAACGGCAGAACGTAACCCAATGTGGTTTCAAGTTTGACCTCAACACCGGCGCTCCAATAGCTTTCGTTCAATCGACTTCTAGGATTTTCTTTATAGACACCAAGTCCATCAGCAACAACCGCTGCCGACAATCGCTTCATGAAAAAAGCTGGAGTCACCGAGCCTTTATCAATTCTGGAGATTGGAAATCGATACTCTGTGTTTATAGTCCAAAGGCTTCGGCCAAAAAACTGATTTGGCTTATAACCACGCAGTACAAACTGCGGAATAAGTGTATCAGTTGCAGCAAATGCAGACGCGTTGCTTGAGCCAAATCTTGAAAGTATGGGTTCGAATGTAACTAAAGCATTTAGTCTTAGCATGATTGTGTTATGTTTTGGCAGCCATTTGGAATGATATTTTAAGAACGTAGCAATCACTTTATTGTAATCGACACTGCCTTCAATATTTTGTTGTTTTTCAGCTCTTAGCGATAAGCCAATTCCATCTTCCGGTGAAATCTGAAAAATATTTTGGTCATAACTGGAATATGAGATTTGGGTAAAAGGTCCCCAATGTTTTGTGCGTGTATTAAAGTAAGTCTCTTGTTGTTGCAGTCCAATCAGAAAACTTAAATTTTTATTTATCTGAAACACGTCCGGTAACAAACTGATGTAGTTTGTTTTGGTTTCGACCACTTGATCTACGTTTCCAAAAGCTTGATTCGATTGGACTGCGCCGACTTGAAACGGGACTGCAAAGGATGAATTCAAATAGCTGCCAATAAAACCCGTTTTATTGATATCAGTTTGGTAATTTGCAAGTAGGGAATACTGGTGAATTTTGATTGGATCTGCACCTGAAGTTTGCGCTTGTACAAAAACTCCGTTCGAAGTTGAAGTGGTCGAGATAAACGGTATCCAGTACTGTGGCCAAAGGTAGCCCGCGGCCGAATAATCCTCATAGTTTATTATAGCGCTGCCGAAGGGCTTTTCTTTGTATTCGTAATGTTCAGCCAGTTTATTTGTAATCAGCGGAAGTTTTTCTTTCATTGGTGAAAGCTCTAGATATGCGATTTTAAAACCATCTGAAGACATCATGGTGGCCCATGCATTTTTCGCTTCCGCATCAAGGGCGAAGCTCCATAATCCAGTTTTAACATGTGTTACTGGTAACGCTGTTTTTAAATCTGTGCTGGAATAAATATTGAAAACACCGTTTTCAGAGGATGTAAAATAAAGTTGAGATGCGAACTTTCGAAGAAAGTTTATGTTTTTATATTTTAGTGGAATCGCTACTGTGACCTTTGTTTTAAAATCGAATTTTTGCAGCTGGTTTTCACCATCAGCTTGTTTCTTTATAAATAAAATTTCTGAATTGTTCCAGAATAAGGGTGAAGAGTAACGTTCATCAAAATTTGACTCAGCTACAGACTGTATATTTTTTGAATCTAGCGATAAAATCTTTAACTGTGTTTTGCCACGAAAAGTAGAAATAAATACGATTTGTGACCCGTCCTCTGAAAAACGCAAATCCCTTGCGCGCTGACCGCGTGTTACAGGTGTAACTGTGTCCGTCGATATATCATAAACATGAATGTCTGAAAAAGTTTCTTTCGAATTCAGCCGATCTATCTTGGCAAAATAAATCTGTGGCAATGTCGGGTGAAAGACCAAAGAATTAATTTGGCCTGTGGGTCGGTTTTTCAATCCGTGCACAAAAGTGCCGTCATTGTTTTTAATCGTGATTTCGGGATCACCTTCTTTATTTTCAATAAATGCTAAAAGTTTGTTAGTGGTAGAATAAATCGGTTGTAGTGCTGTTTGACCTTCGATGGGCAAAACGGTTGATTTTGTGGGGACTATTTTATCAAGTGCTTGTACTTGCTGATCGATGTTTATTTTGATAGCCGATAGGGTTTGATCGTAAAGATCATCATAAGAGGCTTCATTCATTTCATTAACAGGTGTAGTAATAAGATAAGGTAATTGTTCGCCGTGCAAAGTGGTTAGTTGGTTCAGTGCCGCAGTTTTCTTATTTTTAGCGATGAAACTAAAAAGTAAAGAGCCAAAAAGATAAGGCCTGTTTCCAAAAGGCCAACTGGGTAAGACCTCATTTGCAGAAGCTAAGGTGTAAGAAAATAATTTATTATCCAAATGAATGGCTCTTAACGCTGCGTCTTGATGTATCGATCTGAGTCGGCCACGATTTGAAAATCGGGTTTCTAGCTCGACGGCCATGCCTTCTTTCCACCACAGCGGAAGAAGTAGGTTGGGCGCAACTATACTGCCGAAAACAGGACGCAAAAATTTATAAAATCCCAGCGCAGGTTCAAGTTGCAAAATATGCGTCATCTCGTGAGTGATTAATTCTCGGGCCCATTCACCAGATTCAGATAAACTTTCATGGTCGTTGATTTGAACCGAGTAGGCCATTATTAGCGGATAAGGAATCCGAGTTGCATATCCGTTTGCTGCATCCGTTTTGTCATTAATGACCAGGACTGTTCGCCAAGGGCGCTCGGTAAAGACAGATTCTAAATTCTGATAAGCCTTTTCAGCGACATCTGCATAATACAGACCTAGGTCTTGCTGCTCAGCACTAAAAATAATATCAAAATGCTCTGTTTTTATCGTTTTCCATTTTTCATCTGCAAATCCAATTCGTTGTGCCCAGTTGTTTAAGGTGAAAAAACTAACAAATAAAAATAAGATCAAATCTATTTTTTTCATAAGGTTTTATTCTGAATCCCCAATGAAGGTTTGACAAGACTCCATGATCATCTAGATTAAAGACTTGAACGAATTTGTCACTACAACTGCGGAGGTTTTATGAAGAAGTTATTATTAATTGGCTGTGTATTTTCATTAGCATTGGGATGTTCTAGCTGGAGAAAAAAATCAGGTACAGACGCTGGCGCGGACTCAGCAATCACTTCAGAAACTACTGGCGGTGGTGGATCAGAAAAAGTTGACGCTTCACCAATGAATTATGCAACAACTGGTAGCGACAGTGGCGCGATTGACGGATTAAAAAGTATATCTTTTGATTATGACAAAGCCACATTACCTGCTGCAGAAAAAGCAAAACTAGAAGGTAATGTTCAGTGGTTGAAAAAAAATGGCGGCAAAATGCAGATCGAAGGTCACTGTGATCAGCGAGGTTCGACGGAATACAACTTATCATTGGGTGAACGCCGCGCAATTTCGGTACGAAAAATGATGGTATCGATGGGTATCGGAGCTGATCAGTTAACAACGGTCAGTTTTGGTAAAGAGAAATTGTTAGCTTCAGGAGAAACAGAAGCAGACATGGCAAAAAACCGTCGCGCAAACTTTGTCCCAACCGGTAAATAGGAATTAAATTGTTGTCGAAAGGCTGTCTTGTTTTAGTTTTTTTGTTTTTATCAAGTTGTATAACTGCAACGGCACCTTTAGAAGAGTACACTTTAGCAGATATAGCTATTAAAGCTGCGCGCACTGTTCAGGCTGTGCGCTACTCGCCAGGAAATTGGAATCAGGCTGAAGAAAATTTTCGACAGGCACGAATTCTTTATAATGAACGTGAATACGAAGAAGCTAAGCAACTTTTTATAAAAGCAAAATTATCAGCTGAGCGAGCAGAAAATTCAGCTCGGCTAATACGACAACAAAACGGAGATGTTTTATGATGCTCAAAATTATTTTTATTCTTTTGGTGCCGAATCTCATAATGTCTTGTTTGAAAACTCGAGCAGATTTGTCGGAACAAGAGCAATCCAGGTTTTATGGAAAAAAAAATGCTGAAAATCAATCTGCCTCACAGTCGCAGCTTGGCGCAGGTGCTGCCAATCCAAACACAGTAGTTGATGAACGCGATGAGCTTATTCGTGGATTCAATGGTCGAATCGAAAGTTTAGAAAACCAAATAACTACTTTACAAAAAGAAAAAGCGGCCCTTTCTACATCAACAGCAGATACTCAGAAGCTACAGCTTCTGCAAGATGCTTTGGTGAAAATGGAGACTCAGATTCAAAGATTAGAAGCTGAAGCTGCGGCAACTCCAGTTGCTCCCAGTCAAACGGTGACAGCAAGTAAGCCCAGTAATTCTGCAGCGAAAAAAGAAAATGCAGCTACAAGTACTTATGACACTGCTCAAGATTTCTTCGGCAAAAAGGAATGGAAAAAAGCCATTCTTAGTTATCAAAAATATGTCGATGAAAATTCTAAAGGAAAAAATACGCCAGACGCAAAATACAAAATAGGTGTTTGCTTTCAAGAACTTGGAATGAAAGAAGAAGCGATGGCATTTTATGAAGAAGTTATTGCAAATTACGGAAAAGCAGAATCTGGAAAAAAAGCCAAGATTCGTTTATCTAAACTTAAGAAATAAAAATAAATTGTGACAGAAATAAAAACCGTTTTAGCTATAGAATCCAGTTGTGATGATACGTCTGTGGCAATTGTTAAAGATGACGGTTTTGTTGTAAATCAAATTTCTGCAAATCAGGATTTGGCCCATACCCCTTTTGGCGGAGTGGTGCCTGAAATTGCAAGTCGCAATCATTCTGTTTCACTGCTACCGCTAATCGATCACTTATTAGAAAAAAATCAGCTGAGCTGGCGTGACATTGATGGTTTGGTTGTCACAAACCGGCCCGGTTTGATCGGGTCACTGATTGTCGGTATTGTTACTGTAAAGGCCATTGCACAGTCATACGAAATTCCGATGATCGGCATTAATCATCTAGAAGGACATTTATTAGCACCCTTTCTGAAAGATGATCTGTACCAACCACCACAGCATTTTTCATACCCTTATGTGGCTCTTGCCGTTAGTGGGGGCCATACAAGTCTTTACTGGGTTCAGGATTTTGGCCAATACACTGTGATCGGCACCACCAAAGACGATGCTGCAGGTGAAGCTTTCGATAAATTTGCAAAAATGCTTAACTTGGGCTTTCCGGGCGGTGCACTAGTCGATAAATTTTCTGCTGGTGGAGATTTTAAAAAATATAATTTTCCGCGCAGCTTGATCACTGAAGACAGTTTGATGATGAGCTTTAGTGGGCTAAAATCGTCAGCAGCAAGGCTTATAGAAAAGCTATCTGCAGAAGAAATTGAAAACCAAAAAGCAGATCTTTGTGCTTCATTTCAAGAAGCCATTGTTGATGTTTTGATTCATAAACTAGAAAAAGCAGCTGCACAGTACAATTGCAAAAAAATAATAATTACTGGTGGGGTTAGCGCAAATTCACGACTGCGAGAGCGTGCTGAAGACCTGGCTTTACGTAAGCAAATGATTTTGGTCATTCCACCCATCAGATATTGTACCGACAATGCGGCAATGATTGGTTACACAGGTTTATTAAGACTTCAGCGCGGTGAACGTGATCAGATGGATATGGGCCCATTTGCAGAATCCTTACAAAAAGACTTCAGCTATGCATTGTCATTAGAAAAACAACCTGGATCTAAACGATGAACGCATCCGGCAGATTAGAAAAACGACAAAGTGAACTTCGCGTTGATGCAAAAAAATCCTTAGGGCAGAATTTTTTAATTTCAGATTCAGTGATTGAAAAAATAATATCTGCAGCTGCTGAATTTAAAAATGAAAACGTTCTTGAGATTGGTCCCGGCTGTGGTGCATTGACGGATTTGCTTTTGGATCAATATAAAAATTTAAAGTTAATTGAGCTAGACCGAAATTTATTTATGTATTGGAAACAGCAAGGGTGCGAAATTATCAATGCCGATGCACTGCAAATCGATTGGTCGCCTTATGCGAATCACCTGCTGGTTAGTAATTTACCGTACCAAATTTCATCTTCGTTGGTTATCGATCGCAGCCTAGATAAGAAACCTTTGATGGGAATGGTTTTAATGTTTCAAAAAGAAGTAGCCCAAAGAATTAGAGCTTCAAATCAAACAGAGCATTACGGAATGCTAAGCATCATAGCGCAAGAATTTTGGATCATAAAAACCGTGTGTGATGCCGGCCCGCGAGATTTTAAACCGGCACCTAAGGTCGCAAGCCGCGTGCTTTCGTTTACACCTAAATCATCGAATATTAAGGATCCTAAAGATTACCTTAAGTTTGTTAAAATCGCCTTTCAACAGCGGCGCCGGATACTAAAGACCAACTTGCAGCCCCTAGTCAGTCAGAATTTTGCAGTAGATACACTTTCTGAATGGTTAAAAGCGAATAGCAAAACAGAGAAGGTGCGTGCTGAAGAGTTGTCTGTTATAGAAATAAATTCGCTGTATCACTTTTTAAAACGCTGAGGGCAATTTTGGAAAAATCAGTTCTATTAATTCAAGATAACAAGCAAGCACGTTTCAATTATCAGATAATTGAAACGTTTGAAGCTGGTCTGGTATTGACAGGCAGCGAAGTCAAATCGATCAGAGCCAAAAATATTCAGTTGAAGGATGCTTATATTTCTTTTCAGCGGCAAGAAGCATTTTTACAGAATGCTCACATCAGCGAATACAAGGCCAGTAGTTACAATAATCACCAGCCAGAAAGATTACGGAAATTACTTTTACATAGACATGAATTAGCTGAAATATTTTCTGCCTTACGTGAAAAAGGTCTAACCTGTATACCACTAAAAATTTATTTTAAAGACGGCTTAGTGAAAGTTGAAATTGGACTGGCTAAAGGAAAGAAAACACACGACAAGCGTGAATCGATCAAGAAGCAAGATGCTGATCGTCAGCTTCGGCGTGCAACGAAGAAAGATCGTGAATAACTGTGCCGCCAGTGCGACCAGTTTTATATACAATTAACCAAAGAAATGCATTTAGACCGCTGGCAAAAATGGCAGATACTAATACTAAAAAAGTAATCCACTTTTTTTCGAATTCGATATTTTCCATCATATTAAAAGAAATTGGAATGTGATTTTGTATGATCTCGTAATTCTGAAAAATCCAATAAAGTACGGGCAGAAAAAATACAATCTGTGCTGCAACTGAAATCGTAAATAACTTAAATACAGCGGTCGACGAGCTGTCCACAAGGGTCTGATAATGTTGAGTAAAAAAATTCCACCGTGGTTTTCTTTTACCGAAATGATGACCTATTTTCATAGACTTCATTTCGGTATATTTCGTTTGTCTATTTAGCTTATTTTGCTATAACCAAACAGTGATACGTGGCTTAAGAAAGACAGTATCCATACCTAGACATAGGTCTAAAGGATAAAAGTTTGAAGATGATGCCCTTATGCAAATACTTTTTATTTTTAGGGGCAACTGGATTTGGTGGACCACTTTCGCTGATACAGCAAATGCGACAGCATTTTGTTGATGAAACAAAAGAAATCTCATCACTTCAGTTTGATCAGGCATTTACCCTAATTAAAGCAATGCCCGGACCGATTGCCTTCCAAATGGCTGTCTTTTGCAGCCAGCTTTTAGCGGGAAGAATGGCAGCGGTGACTGCCGGCGTTTGCCTGATACTGCCGGCGTTCTTGTTGATGATTTTGGCGGGATTAAGTTATTCTTTTTTGACCCAGAATATATTTGTATCAAAAGTATTAAGCGGATTTCAATTTTCCGTTGCTGCAGTTATTTTATTTAGTTTAAAAGCTTTCTTTGTTCAATATCAAAAAAAAATTATTTTTTGGATCGTGCTAGCCGTTTCTGCAGTTTTGTTTTGGTTTCAGGCCGTTCCAGAGCCTTTACTAATTATCGGTTTCGGCCTGATATGCGTATTCGGCTTCGCAGGGATTAAATCTAAACAAGCTTCATTGATATCCGTTGCTTTTTTTGCAATAGACGCAGACTTAATTTGGAATATTTTTAAGATTTGCACTTACGCCGGGGCCTTTGTATTCGGCACAGGGTTGGCACTACTGCCAGTCTTACAGCAGCAATTTGTAACACAATATCACTGGCTTAATTTGCAAGTATTTAACGACGCCGTTACTTTCGGGCAAATGACCCCTGGTCCAATAACTATAACAGCAACTTTTTTGGGTTTTAAAGTGGGTGGATTTTTCGGAGCTTTGGTTGCAACTATTGGAATTTTCTTACTGCCTTTATTTCATATGATCACTTGGTTTCCAAAGGTTTTGGATTGGCTAAGTCGTCAAACTTGGATTTCAGATTTTCTATTAGGTGCAACTTCAGCAGTTGTTGGAGTTTTATTAATTACAATTTTTAAAATGAATGAAAGTCATCTGAATTTGCTACAGTTTTGGTTTATTTTCCTAGGGACAGCTGTGTTTTTAATTTTGAAGCCGAAGATGCAGATTTACAAAGTAATTTTTTTAGGTGGAATGGTAAATTTAATTATAAGTTTTACCTCGATGAATGCGATCTAGCTGAACCAATAGGGTCTGTAGATCTGTAATAAACGCTGCACTGGATTCAAGAAATTTCAAACCCACGCTGTATTTCGAATCATTTTTTTTGCTGGATGCGTGTTTACACTGACACTTTATGCTTTCCCATTCAAATGAATGAATTTTTATTTTCAAATACAGATCGTCGCCTCGGTGCAGATTAGATCCCGTCAATTTCACGCTCAGCTGACAACCGCCTAAGCTAAGATCCCGAATTTCACTTTTTAAATTCAGACTTGAGTTTCTAATCGACTTGATTTCACACAGGTACGGAATAGTAGCGGGTACTGCAACTCGAAAATCATTACGTCGCTGTAACTTAAAAATTTCAGTGGGAATGATAATAACTAAAGCAGCCGACTGTGAGGAAATATGAGATTTAAAAAAATATTTTTCAGCACTAATCTCAAAAGAACAAACAGCAACATCTTGCGCATAAGACTCAAAATTAAATTTATAGATGAAAAATTGATTGGCTCCAGATTTAGTCAAAATTTTTGATTTAAAATGGCGACCGTTAATCTTCAGTGTGATATCGGTCTGGTTATGTAGCAGAAAATCCAAAGTTTCATTATAATTCATTTGGTCTAGTAGCTTGTAGAAGTTGATATCTTGTTTCATGGTAGTAACCGAATCCATGTGACTTCATTTTTATTTTGATAAAGATGAATTATTTTTGAATTTGGTATGGCTAAAAGCTTTTTTAAGATATCAAAATCACAGTCACCCTTAAATTTGATTGTGCACACAAAATTTTTGATATTTGAGTTTTTCATCCAGTACTCAATCAGATCATAAGTTTTCATCGGTGTACAAATAATATCTGAGAACAGCCATGAACATTCTGTAAAATCTTTTTCAGAAACCTTGAATGCATCGCCTTGGAAATGTTTGATGTTAGAAATCTCTTTAATTTTTGGATCCAGATCAGCTCTGTCAACGGAGTAAACTGTTTTGAAGTACTGACTTAAAACCCAACTCCAGCCGCCAGGGCTAGAACCTAAATCGATGGCGATCTGACTTTTGTTCGTTGGTAATTGATGAACTGTGAAAAGTTCCCATAACTTCAGATAAGCTCGGTTCGGCGGAAAAGTTTTATCCTCGACAAATTCATGCCAACCACTGGGGTAACGGCTAAATGGCTTTTCGCACTTTAAAATCACATTTTCTTTGATCGTCCAACAAAAATAGCTGAATTTGAATTTTGAATTCAGCTCAATCCTTTTTTTGTCTAAGTTTTTAATATCCTTCAGGATACTTTTTGCAATGTTTGATTCTTCTGAGCTGTAAAAGTGTCCGTAGTGTGCAGAGGTTTTTAGAAGTTTGACGGCTGCCGACTTACTTTCCAATGGGAAACCAGCGGTGTCTGGCCACCAATCCTGAGCCCAAATCGGCTTTTCCAAAATTTTTTCCACAAGAAAAATTTTTTCGTCATGGAAGTGAATTTTTTTTTGAAGAAGGCCCAACTCCTTTACCAGTTCGTGATCGAACTGGTAAAACGGAATTAGGACATCAAAACTAGGCGGCAGATTTTTGAGCTGGGGAAAGTAAGCCATGTGCATTTAAAGCAACTATACAGTTGTCCCAAAATTTTTCTTTTAAGTTAATTTCGTTTGCATTGTATTTGGCTTTTGGAAAAGACGAGTTGTAAAAGTGGTCGCAAAACTGTGTTTCAGTTGAGTTTCGAACAACCTTCATAAGCACGTTGAAGTGAATGTCGGTAAAGGCCTTATCAATTAACATTTTTTTTAAGGCAGACTCTGGAGTATTTATTAGAAACTGGTAAACCAGGTTGGCGTCATAATTTGAATTCATGTTGAATCCTCCTGATGATCTTCTCGGACTGGACTAGACTCAACATGAATTAATTTCGCCAGTTTTAGTTATTGTATCAGTTTGAAACGCTTAGCCTGCTTAAACTCAAATCCATTATACACCGATATAAAAAAGTGGAGTTCAAAACTTATTTGATCAATTTTCTAAAATATGTCGGCAAATCTGTTTTGGCCTCAGTGCTAATCTCGCTGATCGGATTTTGTTTGCTAACCAAAACTTTTCCACCAGATTTCGGTCGTCTTAAAAATCTGTATGTTAGTTTTCGAAAGTTGACTGCGCTGTCTGAAAAGATTCGTCATAACCAAACCCGAAAGGTAGACCCAGCAATCCAAGATTCGGAAGCAGAAGAAAAGAATTTTGAAGATTTATTTGAACATCGACGGCAAATGCTAAATCTTTTGTCCGAGATGAATTTAATGAAAACTGCGGAAAAGACAGTACCGTTTCATGGGGAAAACAGTGTGCCCGATCAAAGCGACCCCCGAGCCGTTGTTTTATCCCAAGAGTCTTACAACAACTTGCGCTTGCAAATCAAAGAACTAACCAAAGAAAATCAGCAACTCCGACTGCAATTGGTTAAACCTCCAAGATAGTCACTCAATCAATGGTTGCAGACCCTGTTATTATTTCTCAGTTGTCACAGTATTTGACACTTCACTTTGAACTTTCTTCAGGCTGAAATTTGCAACGAGGATAGTGCTTACCGGAATCCATGAAACTGAGGTAAGACTCAACAGTTAAGTATACCAATAAAGCATAAAATCTGGAGACCCAAACCAATGGATACAATTAATCCGATACCGACAGACCAGTCCATCGAAGTATCGAATGCTGGCGATAATATTTCTGCGCGTTTCCAATCTACCAGTAAGACTGTAACTGAAGAGCTGTCGTTAAAGGAAATTGTAAAGATATTTACCAGCAACTGGGCTTTGTTTTTGATTATTTTTACTCTGACTTCAGCAGCGGCGATTGGAACGTATGTTCTTAAAACTCCGTTCGTTGCATCAGGGTCGATTGTCGTTAATGATTCGCAAAACAGCGTTTTACAATCCTTCGCATCGCAGTTTTTTGGCTTCACCAAATCTGTTGCTGACGGAAAGAAAAACAATTCGCCGTTGCAAAAGCACTTAGAATTTCTGAAAACAGAGGAGTTCTTCAATCAGTTATTAAGCGACCTGAAAAACGGTGGCACTTCAGAAACGCTGACTGTGGCTGAGAAAAAAGGTTTTCAAATCTATAAAGATCAATTCAAAGAACAGTTCCAAAAATCGACAGTCGTAGGCTCAGACTTACACAATAAATCTATACAGAAGCTTGACGCCATGGCGAAAATTAAATTGTCGTCGGATTTTGAAATTGCGGTTAGTTTTCTTTCTGCTGATAAAGAGTTGGCGTTGTTTGTTACCAACACTGCTTTAAGTACAGTGACGCAGTCATTAAAAGAACGTGAACTTTTAGAAATTATAAAAGTGGAATCTTTCATCAAAAATCAAATCGAACTTGCTGAAAAAAGCATGCTAGATTTAAATCGCCAATTAGCAGATTTTCAAAATAAATCCGAGAATCTGATTTCCTTAAGTTCAAAAGATAAAGTTTCTGAATATTTGTCAGAGCTTATGGTTCGAAAGAATGAAGTGCGACTTAAGATTGCTGAAAACGAAAAGGCTATCGGTTTTTTAACTTCTGGTATGTCGAAGCGCCGAGAAAGCCAACTTTACGGAAATGGCGGAAGAGCTCAAGCGCTTAGTTTAGAAAATGAAATGCACCGATCTAAACTGGCTGATATTCAAAAAGCTATAAATCAGGTCACGCAGCAGGCAAAGTCTATTCCAGTTGCCTCTCAGGTATTTGACGAACTGAAAAAGAAATCAGAAATCGAATTTAGTAAATATAAAAATTTGACCGAGTCTGTTGCCAAGGTAGATGCCCAGAAACTATCGGTCCAGAGCCGCTTTGAAGTTTCTGAAAAAAGCCGATTAGAAAAAGTTGTTCCTCAGGTGAGTTTGTTTGTTCTTTTGATGATGGCGCTGGTCATTTCGCAGATCGTAGGAAGTTTAATAATTTATGTCATCTACATTTGGGATTCCAATTCAGTCACTGCACATTCGTCCCGTGATATCGTCATCGTCGATAGCCACAGTTTAGATCCTAGGGTCATTATCGAGAATACCAAAATAAAGTTTCGTCTGAAAAACTCACATTTTGTGGACGACGAATTAGATGCAGACGGTCAGCAAAAAAAACTAACATTTAAAATTTTTAACAAGAAAAGTGCCGGCGGCGAATCTTTTGAAAGTTGATAAAGATCGTCCGTCCACTTGGAAAACATATAAGGCAGATTTCTGCACCAGCTGCCAAGCCAACTGCTGCTCAATGCCTGTTGAAATAAAAAGTTCAGATTTAGTAAGACTTAATTTGGTCCATCAAGACGAACTAGAAAATTCTGTGAAAAAAGTTGCCAAGAAATTAAAAAAACAAGGGGTGATTTCTTCTTACCGAGAGGGGACAGACTTCTTTATGATCACGCAGAAACCAAATGGTGACTGCTGGTTTTTAGATCCTAAAACCAGGTTTTGCACGGTCTATGAAAGCCGCCCGGACACGTGCCGTGACTTCCCTAGTAGAATCGGCACTCGGGTTGGATTCTGCCCCGCACAAAGAAAATAAACTGCAGTCATATGTTTTAATTGTTCTGTTGATTTGTGTCTCATAAACGCTCTGCTGTAAAAAATCTTTTCAATGCCGATGACTAAATTTGTAAATCACAAAAGTGTCTCGAATTGATGATGCCAAGTCCGCCACCTTTTAGGTGTTGCGAAAAAAATGGTCCGAAGTCTGCTTTAACTTGGTTAGAGGTGGACGATGATTCAATCAATAACTAAAAACGAAAAGCTGATAGCCCTTGTTGGTATAAGCCTTACTGCGGCTTTTTTAGTAACGTTTAGTAAATTGAACAACAAGCCAAAAAGTTTGTCTCAGTTTGAAACAAATGAAACCATCAATTACGAAATGGCAAGACCGCAAGACGTTTATGCGGATTACACCTTAGATGGCCGCGAAATCGATAGCCATTACGAGGGTCTTCAGGACACTGAAAGTCTTAAGAACTTGGAAAAGGCCAAGGCTATTGCAAAAAATAACAAATTAGCAGCTGCAAAGGCTGCAGTAACAAATAAGCCGAACAAGACCGCTGACGCTAAAAAAATAGTTGCTGCAAAAGTAATTATTGTTAAAAATTTCGAATCAAAAAATGCTCAAGCCATTTCTAAAACTGAAAATGCTGCAGAAATAGATGTTTCCAAATACCAAAAAAATCAGTCGCAGTATCAGCAACCCTTGGCTTCTGCCGCACCAAGCACCGATTTAATTTCTGAACCAGATATGAAAGACAAAAAATCGTATTCAAAATGGCGCTTCGAAATTTTCGCAAATCCAACGAAAGAGATTCTTGGCCAGTTTATCGGCGCATACAGAAAAGGTGATCTGACAGCAACTGAATTTCAAGCAATGGCTCAAGAACTTATCGAACAAGATGATATCCAAATCAAAGGCTTAGGTTTAATGGTCCTAAGATCACAACCATCGGTGGCCAGTCTTTCACAGTTAGTATTTGCTCAAGAACAATTGCCCCCAGCACTTCAGGCTTATGTTGAACAAGCTTATGCAGCCTACTTGCAGCCACAAAATGTGTTTATATTCGGTGAAGTTTTTCTGTCAAAGAATAAAAAATTAATTGTAAAGTCACTTTCTATATTAAGTTCTAATTTGCAAAAAATTAGAAGCGGTGACTTCACAGCGTTTGTCGATGCACGTAACCGACGTGATGCAGAGGTGCCTGTGATATCTGTGAATAACTTCAAAGACCTCTTGCCTTCGTTGACACGAATCAGCACAAGCCAAGAGCCTGAAGTGTCTGGACCAGCAACACAAGTATTAGGTTTCATACAAAATGATGTAAACCTAGCAGGTATTTAATTATTTTTGCGATTTTTGAATCAACGCTGTTGTCGATTTATTTTGAATAAATTGCAATGATCGAACGTCACCGCCGTAACTTAAGACGAAATCACTTCCGATAATCTCTGAAATTTTCCAATCGCCGCCCTTGACCAAATAGTCAGGCTTAATTCTTTTTATTAAACTTAACGGCGTTTCATCATCAAACAGAATTGTGTGATCGACAAATTTCAAGGCTGCCAAAATTTCTGCACGATCATTTTCTTTTTGAATTGGACGATCTGGTCCTTTTAGCTTTTGCACGGAACGGTCGGTATTGATACCAACAATGAGTATATCAGCTAAACTTTTTGCCTGCTGCAGGTACCGCACATGGCCGATGTGCAATAAGTCGAAACATCCATTGGTAAAAGCAATTTTTTTACCAGCGGCTCTGTAGTTATTGATGACAAAGTCTAGATCTGGTGGGTCCAATACAGAAGGTAATGAAAGTGCCACTTCAGACACTTTACGAACCAAATGGTTTTTTAAATAAAGAAATGCCGCTTAAGTTGCCTGCAATATCTTTGTTAAAAAGATAAGATAAAAATGGCAATGTAACAAAGCCTGTTGCTATTACTAAAATTGTACGCAAAGCAATTTTTGGAATGTAAGTGAAACTATTTTGCTGTTTCACCTCTCCACATTGTTGATCAAATGCCCATTCTCCAGGGGTAAATCCCAGAAAAGCACGATTAACCACCATGTATATAAACGTAACGCTGAATAACAGCGCCAAAGTAGATAGGTAAACCATCGACGAAGTTTCTGCGTGGGTTAGATTCAAAATCATATCTACTTTTGTTATTGATAACATAAGAATTAAAGTCATTAAAAACGCAGCGATAATTAGCATACTATCAAGCACTGCAGCAAATAATTGTGGTTTAGATTTCTTTAAAGCAGCCCTTTCATTTTCAGTATCACTGATGAAATCAAGCTGGCGTTTTTGGTTCAAGTTTTTCAAAATTTCATTAACAGCAGTTTGTGCTTTAGAAATAGAATCATCTTCGATGGATGGTATTTGAAAAGTATTTGTTTGTTTTTGATTATTTAATCGTGGCAGCGCTGTCTGAAACGGGGACGCAGAAGTCGCAGCCGTAGATCCATTTGATACGGTGAACGTCTTCGGTGCTTGCGGCGTCTGAGGAGCAGCTATCGTTTTATTACGGCTGTGAAATCCAAGGCCTTCATTGATAGGGCGAAATTCAAATTCTTCAAAAGGATCGTTTTTATCGCTGTCTGAAACTATCATGAAGTTCCTTTCTTGGCTGACGAAATAGGATTAGCTTAAAAGCCCGAATTCATACTTTAGGACGGAGACTAAAGTCAGGCAAGCCGTTTCGACACGTAAAATTTGCGGCCCCAGGGTCACTGGATCAAGGCCTAGCTTCTGCAATGTTGCGACCTCAGAAGCGGAAAAGCCCCCTTCAGAGCCCACGATAAGCCATATGTCATTTGGATCTTTGCCACAGACAGATTTCTTTTCTTGAAGGTAGCTTTTAATATGGGCCACGCCACTTCCCTCATAAGCAAACAGACACCATTTTTGATCTGTTGGGTTAATCTTCTGCAGGATTTGGCTCCAATCGACCGGCGCATTTAATTGCAAAAGTTCACCGCGACCACTCTGCTGGGTGGCTGAAATGATTATTTTTTGCCACCTCTCGAGCTTACCCTCAGAAAGGTTGCTGGCATTTCGGATAAAACTAAATTCTGAATAAAAAGGTGTGATAGATTGAACACCCATTTCCACAGCCCGCTCAACAATGGAATCCATAACATGAAATCTAGATAGGGAAAGAGCAATATGAATATGTGGGCGTTTTAGTTTTTGAATTTCGCGGGTTTCGATAATCTTTGCAACAGCCTGTCTTTTCTCAACAGCTAAAACTTCGACCAAAAAAGCCAAAGAATCTTCTGTGATCACTTCGAAATGATGACCGATTTCTTGGCGACAAACTTCGAAGATATGATGAAACTGATCTGCTTTGAAAAGCACTTGATCGTTAGTAATTTGAGACTTTTGGATCCAGTATCGACGCATCGTTGTTACCCTAAATTTTTTGAACCCAGTAGCCAACCCATTCTTCTTTTTCAATACGCTTGATGACTTTAAGTGGGTTGTTCTCAATCATCTTATCAAAAAAATGATTGTCCCGTTCTTGCAAAATACCTGTTAAAAATAAGTAGCCCTGCGGCTTTAAAACGCGAATCAAATCTTTTTGTAAGCGAATAAGCACACCGTCAATAATGTTGGCAACAACCACGTCGTACTGATCTTTTATTTCATCTAATTGCAATTCTGTGATGTCGATATTTTTTGTGTTGTTAAGATCACAATTTTCGCGAGCTTTTCGGCGTGCTTCGATATCAATTTCTACCCCGGTGATGTAACCGTAATTCATTTTTTCAGCAAGTACGGCCAAAATTGCAGTGCCAGTGCCAACATCTAGCATGGACCAAGTAGCAACCTGCTGTGGATTTTCCAAAGCCAATTTATGAATAAAGTAAGATGCCATTTTTGTCGTTGCATGTGTTCCGGTACCAAATGCCATACCTGGATCAATCTTTATTTCCATTTGCACTTGAGCAGGCTTTTCTAACCAAGAGGGTACGACCCAAACCGGGCCTACCAATTTAAATGGAACGAAGCCCTTTTTCCATTCGGCAAGCCAATCTTTATTGTCTTCTTCGTTTTCAAGCATTCGAACACCAGAATTCATTTTTTGCAAATTCAAGAAAAAATCTGGTTCAGGTTTTTCTTCGAAAAAAACATCAAGTTCTAAAAATCTTTGTGGGATCAAAGACGGGTCATAGGTCAAATCAGGCTGAGAGAAAGTTAAAACTTCACTGATACCCAACGCTTTATACGCAAAACAAAACAAAGTAATTTCATGCTCTTGAACTCGAGGAACTTGAGATAATCGAACCCTAAAATAAGTTGAACTCATTCCGTGAAGATGCCAGAAAAGAAAATGTAAGGCATTAAATTTCTGGTGTTAAAAGTGGTATATCTGCAGGGGCAGTTAATTCCAGCTTCATTTGTTGCTCTGTAGTGGATGCAGAAGGTTCGCGTGCAACTTTCTTCATAGGTTTTGTATCTATGAACGAGCCCGCTGTATCGATACGGTCACCGGTCATTGCACCCGCATAATCTAGGGTGACATCGTTATCACGCGGTAAAATTTTGTATTCGCGTCCAATGGCGATACCTCCGTCGACGTGAATTATTTTCATTTGCGCCACTGTAGTTTCTAAAGCACCAATGTCTTTTGCATCCGCATTTTTCATTTTTAAATTTCGCTTTACAAGAACAACTAAATTTTTCTTAAGGCTGCCGACATCTTTCGAACTGATAACGTAATCGGTGTACATAGGCTCTTCGTCTGAAAGCGGAATGTTACTTCGGGTGTCGACGATAACCATATCTTCAGCTTGTGCGTTTAAGGTAACTATTAGTAAGATGAAAAAAATAAAATTGATTGTTTTCATGGATATTAAATCGGTTTAAGTCGCCGAATTCATAAGGCCAGTTGGGCCATTAGCTAGTCGAAATTAACCTTACTTTGAATCATCAATTCGCAGGCCCTTGCTAAATTTCTTTTTAGTGACGGGTACGATTTTCTTAGTCGACTTTGGTCGGTGTTCACGAACACCGTTATCTAAAGGTAAGTCCTGCATGAAAACGCGTTCAACAGCAGCATCATTCAAATAAACGAAGGCACCTCGCACAAGGCTTCCGATCCGTAATTTTCCGATTGCTACGCGCTGAAGCTTTATGACATCAAAGCCAATCTTCTTAAACATTTCTCGCACTTGATGATTTTTACCTTCAGTAATAACAATTTTGTACCAATCATTTTTGTCTGAAGTTTTCTTGTTTTTTTCTTTTACGGCTTTTAGTTTTTCGACAAGTTTAGCTTTTACTTTTCCTGCGCCGGGAATTGAAACACCGGTGAATAATTTTTTAATTTGATACTGCTGCGGCTGACCGTTTAATTTCACGTGATAAGTTTTAGTGACTTCTTCTTTTGGATGCATCACTTTTTGCGCGAAATTGCCATCGTTTGTTAAAAGTATAAGGCCTTCGCTGTCCCAGTCCAAGCGACCAATCGGGTAAACTCGGCCAGGCACTTCTTTCATAAAATCAGCAACTGTTAAGCGCTCCAATGGATCATTCATCGAAGTGATTACATTTTTTGGTTTATTAAACATGATGTACAGATTTTGATTTTTGCTTCGCAATGGTTTTCCTGCGACATGAATTTTATCGGAGCTTGGATTTACTTTAATTCCAAGTTCATACACTTTTTTTCCGTTCACAGTAACTTGGCCTTCTTCGATCAATTTATCTGATCCTCGACGTGAAGCCACACCACGTTCTGCCAATAATTTATTTAAACGAATTTCAGTGCTCATTTTAAGCTCTCCAACATTTTAAGCTTTAGCTGATCCCACTCGATAAATTGAGTGAATGTCAGGTCATTCAGCGGGTCACCTTTTCTATTGATAAAAACCACTGTTGGCAAGCCTTGAACCTGGTATTTCTTTAGAATCGTTTCCACTGCCGAAGTATCCGCCGTGGCGTCGACCTTAAGCAGTCTGAAGTTCCGTGAAAGCTGAATGAACTCGGGGTGCGTGTAAGTTTTTTCCTCTAACTCATGGCAAGCAGCACACCAATCCGCATAAAAATCGATAAGTACTGGCTGTTGATTGTCTTTTGCAGCCTTCAGTTCAGCTTCAGAAAATGGAATCCAAACGATTTCTTTTTTGCTTTCAATTTGGCTATTTACATTAAAAACAGATAAATACTGCGGACGTAAAACAGCCAGCAGACCAACAGTGAATGAAAAAATAAATAAAGAAAGCATGATGCTTTGGCGCAAATAGGTTTTTTTTCGAAACTGAAAAGCTCCTTGCCATACTGAAAGCATCAAGAAGCTAACTGCCAGACTGAATATCCACCAACGTACCGAAATAACAAATTGCAAATAATAAAGTGCGGCTCCCCACATGGCTGAACCCAAAATAAATTTGACAAAATTCATCCATGGTCCTGATTTAGGTAAAAATCGTAAAGCCTCGCCGAATAATCCAATGACGATGAACAGCATACCCAAGCCCGTGGCAAAAACAAAAAGTAAAGAAAAACCCAGAAGCGCATTTCGTGAAGTCGACACAAATGTCAAAATAGAAATTAGCACGGGCCCAACGCATGGGCTGGCTACGACTCCGGCAACCATTCCCATGATATAAGCTTCAAAATTATTTTTACTTTTTCCAGAGCCAAAGCGATTTCTGATGAATGCAGGAGCTTGTAATTCAAAAGCCCCCCACATACTTAAAGCCATCGTAAAAAATAATAAACACAAACCGATCACAACATATTTATTCGTCAGTGCAGCTCCGAAAAGACTGCCAGTCAGTGCAGCAATTACCCCAAGCGCTGAATATGTGGTTGCAATACCAGCCACATAAATCAAAGATCTAAAAAAATTTTGTATGCGGTTTCTAGACTCTGCGTGGTGGCCAAGAATAGACAAAGTGATTGGCAGCATTGGAAAAATACATGGCGTGAAACTGGTTAGAATTCCTGCAAGAAAAACCAGTAAAAAAGCCAACGGTAAATTTGTCGCTAACGAATTTTCGAAGCGACCAAGAAAAGTTGTTGTAACTGGAGTAACTGCAGTGTTTGTCAAAGCAGCTACGGGAACTGAAATTCTAAGTAGTTCAGGTAAAAAACAAACTTGGTCGCTGCAGATTTGGTGGCGCAGATCAAAATCTATGTTTTCTAAATGACTTGGTAAAGTCGTTGGCGCTTCAAACAAAATGGAAATCACGCCGCCTAAATCATTTAAGCCTGCTCGGTCTTTTTTGCTAAACTTATCGTAGAACTGAACCTCAGGATGAATCGTAATTTGACCAGAAATAAAACCTTCAGGCTTGATATTTAGAACTTTAAATTGATCTTTGTAGGCATGAAAATTTTTTGGCAGCCGTAATTGAATCTGGGTTTCTTGAATTTGATTTGCACTCCACTGTTTGAAGGGCTTCGTGATCTGAATTTCCAGGTTTTTGCTGAAAGCCGAATAGGGGATAAAAAGCAGACTAAAGGCGACTAAACATAGCTGAATTTTCATTCTAACAGATTACCAGAATTGTCGGCTTCAGCAAAGTGGGTTTAAGTCCCTTTTCCAGTTTTAAATTCCTGGACAATCCGCCAGTTTCAACAAGGTCTAGTTAACTAGACAGATAAAGTGACCGATCAAACTCTTACATAAAGAGGTCACTCATGGGTTTTATAGGTATTATAGTCGTTTTTGTCGGAGTGTTCGGCGGATATATTTTAGCCGGCGGCCACATGTCCATCTTCTTAAAAGCCGCACCACTAGAGCTTATGATCATCGCAGGAGCCGCTTTCGGCGCCTACATCATCGCCAATCCAATGAAAGTTATCAAAGCGGGTTTTCGCCTTGGTATCAAAGCAATGACCGCAAAAGGGCCACAAAAAAAGGATTATTTAGATTTGTTGCAGATGATGTTTCAACTTTTTCAAACATTTCGTAAAGAAGGTCCGCAAGGAGTCGAAAAACACATCGAGAACCCAAATCAAAGTGATATTTTTAAAGCCTATCCGTCTGTAACTAAGAACCATCATGCGGTCTCATTTATTTGTGACACCATGAAAATGACATTATCAACAGACTTGTCCCCTTATGATGTCGATGAATTGATGGATAACGATATTCGCGCAATTCACGCCGAAGAGCATCTTGCACAACATGCCGTGCAAGCGGTTGCTGACGGTTTTCCTGGATTAGGTATCGTGGCTGCCGTTTTAGGTATCGTAAAAACAATGGGACATTTAACTGAAGGTGTCGAGCGAATCGGAGCTTTGGTCGCTGGCGCGTTGGTCGGAACGATGCTTGGTGTTTTTGGAGCTTATGGTTTTATTGGACCCACCGCTACGAAAATGGCTGCTGACATCGAAGCAGAAGGTCGATTTTTACAATGTATAAAATCCGCGATGGTTGCGTTGCAACGTGGTGCTCCCCCGATAGTTTGTATTGAATATGCACGCCGAACTATTTCTCCAGAAGAAAGACCTACTTTTGACGAATTAGATAAGGCAACAAAAGAAATTAAAAAATCAGCAGCTTAAACAAATAGGACGCACACGTGGCACAAAAAAAACAAGTTATCGTTATCAAAAAAGTTTATGTGCAAGCAGCAGCTCACCACGGCGGTTCGTGGAAAGTTGCTCTTGCAGACTTTATGACAGCGATGATGGCTTTTTTCTTGGTGATGTGGCTGATCAGTCAAAGCGAGGAATCTAAAAAAACGATCTCAGATTATTTTTCAACACCATCCGTGATAGAATATAATTTTCAAAACTTTGGTGCAGAACTAACTTTAGAAAAACTTTTTCTGGATTTTGTGAACGAACCTTTGAAGGCCTTTCAAAGTTTCTTAGAGCCCGCGGACAAAACGCCCAATGTTTTAGATATGGGATCAGCAAAAGTTGTTGCCGCTTTCATGGCTGATAAAATGACCGACACAGCTAAAAATGTAACAATCTCGCAAGATGGTTTTAATTTTGATATTCCAGATAATTATTTATTTGAACGGGGAACGTCGACACCAAATAAAAAGTTCGTTGAAGTGCTAGAGCGTCTAAAGCAGGTCACTTCTGGCTTACAAGACGCCGATATCAAATTAACTTCTGCCTTATTTATTCAAGCTGTACCAGATCAAAAAGAAGCGACAGCAAAAAAAGTTGCGCAAGAGCGTTTGGATTTAGTACTCAATAAAGTGAAAGCCAGTTTTGAAAACACAACCAACGCCATAAAAGGAACCTTATCTGTCGTCGACAAAAAAGGTGAAATAGAACCCGACAAATTGATTGGTTTCATTCGCGTTACAATCACGCAAAAACCAAGTGATGATCCAAAAAAATCAAGACGAAAACTGGATACTATGTTTGGGTCCCCTGATCCTTCAAAAGATATTTACAGTAGTTTTGCAGAACAAGTTTCTAACCAAAGGAAAAAAGAAGGCGCTCTTAAAAAAGTTGCCGATGGATTAGATCCCAATTTAGTGAACCCCGTCGATGCTGAAATTCAGCGGGTATCAGATGAAACAGACCCAACGCAAGGCACTGAAGCGAATCAGTAACTCATCAATAATTTAGTTTGATACCAACGTAGACTGCGGGCTCACCACGGCGACCAAACTGGGTACTATTGGTAACTGCGGTTATGCCACCTTCTAAATCAAATGAAGACGTTAAGGTATAAATCGCAGTGCCTTTAAGATCAAAATAATTTAAATAACCATCTGAGTTCTGCGCCGTATATCCCAGAAAAACTCCAGGCAATATTTTTTTATACAAAGGAAAGACTTTTCCAACTTTTAAATAAAAAGCTCCGGTGCCAGTTCCCTGGTAATTTGTTTGCCACTCAATTTGTGTCATGTAACTTTTGAAATCATAGGTCATACCGAAAGCCTGGCCGTTTCTTAAATCAGACTTGTAATAATTATCGTCATGGATATACCCCATAAAAATGGACTCAGGACTGAATTCAATATTAATATCTGCAATGAACTTCAGCCATAGATTGTCATCACTAGAAGTTACATTTGAAACGTTTGATCCCCAGAAGCCAAGGCGAAACTGTTGACCCAAGTTAAATAAAAATGACGTATTCAGGCCTGGATTGCCATCGGTAATGGATAGGCCACGATCCAAAAACTGTGTTAGCAGCTGCGCATCGCCTGAAAACCGATAGGTTGGCTTGTTGCCAATCTCTTTTTTTTCAGCAGCTTCAGCGAAACAACACCAGAAAAAAAGAATGAAAATAAAGTTTGAAAATCGATACACTCAAATATTTTAGATTAAAGACATTCAGTTGCAATCCAAAGCTAGACCTTTTTCACGCAATATCGTAAATTGAACTTATGAATTTCAATTTAACATTTCCATGGACAGATTATCCAATTGTCGCTTTTGATACAGAAACCAGTGGTGCTTATCCACTTGAATCTGAAATCGTAGAATTAGGTGCCGTAAAATGGTTCAAGGGTGAAATTACTGGCAAATTTCAAACCTTGTTGAAACCGAGTAAGCCATTAACCGCTGATAACATACGAATACATGGGATCACCAATGAAATGGTCGCTGATGCTCCGCAAATGTCCGAGCAAATTTTAAAATTCTGTGAATTTTCTGACAACTGTTTACTGTTGGCTCACCATGCACCTTTTGATTTAGGTTTTTTGGCTCTTGATATCGAAAAACAAAATTTAATATTTCCAAACACGATTAATTTTTGCAGCAGCTTGTTGTCGCGTGCATTGCTCGCAACGACAAATCATAAATTGCAAACACTTGTCAAAGAATTGCAGTTGATCGGCGGAGATGCGCACCGGGCCTACGATGATGCTTATGCATGCTTGCAAGTTTTTTTAAAATGTATAGAAAAATTAGGCCCCGGTTCAGTGACTTTGCAAGAAATACTGAATGTTCAGAAAAAACCATTGCATTGGGATCATTACAAAATCTGGAGCTCTGATAGCGACAAGCTTATTGCGATGGCAGAAGCTGCTCAACAGGGTAAGACATTGCAGATCGTCTATGAGGGCGGACAGACAAAGTCTAAACCAAGACATATCCGACCATTTGGAATTGTGCGAAATCCTGATGGGGATTATTTAAATGCCGAGTGTTGTCTTGATCTGCAAAGAAAGCGTTTTTACCTAGATAAAATTCTTAAGTGGGAAACTGAGTTTTAATCTTCTTTGTATTCAATGACTTCAACTATTTTTTCAGAATTAATTTTGATCAGTTTCAATTTAATTTTTTCAGCTAGCTGCTCTAAATGTCTAAAATCATCTCCAGCACGTAGTTTTAGTGCAGCACTATTTTTCGATAACCCTTTACCGTCTAAAACATCGTTCAAAAAACGTTCGAAAGCATAAAGTGGACCTGCGATTCTATGAGATATGAATTTTCCAATCAAAAATAAAACGATCGCAAAAGTAATAGCCAAGACCAAGAACGAATACAAAAAAGGCGTTGAAAATTTTTCTACCAAGACTGGGTTTTTACCACTGATTTCCTCGATGGTGACTTTCAGGTAGGTGTATGAAAAAACCAAACTGATTAAGGTCAAAAACATTCCAGCAGCCATGAACAGTGCAGAATATTTAATCTGAAAACTTTTGTTCACCCAAAAAACTTTTCTGGTGTTGTTTCCAGGCCAAAGTGATTCACCGTGTTTAGTGACTGCGTAAACAATCATAATGTAACCAATCCACTGAATAACATCGGCAAGGTTCCATATCGGTGAATGCCATGACCCTAACTTCACTGCGATAAAGTCGATAACGTACCCGTAAAGAATTCGGTCCAGAACATTTCCTAGAATTCCGCCAACAAGAACCGACAGTCCTAATCGTAAAATCATCAATCTAACTGGAATCAGATACTGAATGATGGCATAGATACTAAGTAAAAAAACACCGCTGGTCGATAACGTCACAATTCGTAGGACCGCTGGTAGGTCCGAAAAAAGTCCAAGCATTGCGCCATGATTATGAATAAGCACAATGTGCAAAATGCCGTACCATTTTTCTGAAGAATTATTCATCCAACTTTTCGTAAACTGGTCCACAAACAAAACAAATAGCACAGTTCCAATTACCAGAAGCCAATCTTTTCTTTTCATACAGGTATTCTGCAGCTATACTTCTAAAAATGAAATGCCTATTAAAATTTGTCTTCCATGCAGTCGGGTTTTTATTCATTCTGTTAAACTTTGGTCTAGCTGAAGCAGCTGTTACAGAATCAGTTTTAAAAATTTTCAGACAGCAAAAAATAAATTCTGATCATCTCAGTATTGAAATTCGAAAGAACGATAAAACTATACATTCCATAAATGCAAAAACTTTAAAGTCGCCGGCTTCAGTTTCTAAATTACTCACGACCTATGCTGTTTTACAAAAATTACCGCTTGGATTTCGTTTTAAAACTCAGTTGTTTTTAGCGGATGACACACTTTACATAAAAGGCAGTGGCGACCCTTCGTTTGTATCTGAAAAAATGTGGTTTCTAGTGAATGAACTTGTACGCTCAAAAATCACCTCGGTAAAAGATATTGTTGTCGATGAATCATTATTTGACAGTGTGCGCTTCGATGAAAGCCGAGAAAATAGCCGGGTTGACCGTGCCTATGATGCGCCCGTCGGCGCCATGAGCTTTAATTGGAATTCTATAAATGTATTCATTCGACCGACAAAATCTGATGATAAAGCTTCTGTGTTCTTAGACCCAGACAGTGACTATTATCAATTAAAAAATTCGTCAGAAACAGTTTCGGGTAATCCTAAAAAAGAGTTAGCAGTTTCGGTTTCTAATTCTGAAAAAATGATAGCAGTTTCAGGCCAAATTAATAATGAATCGTTAGAAAAGGTAATCTATAAAAGTATTGATGATCCGGGTTTCTGGACTGGGCATCAACTAAAGTCTTTTTTGAAACAACGTGGTATTCAAGTAACAGGAAAAATTCGTAAAGATAAGGTTCTGCCACGTGCAAATTTAGTAGCAAGCTCTGAAAGTAAAAGTTTGGCAGAAATTTTGGCTGATATGAATAAGTTTTCGAACAATTACGTCGCAGAAATGTTAACAAAAACGTTAGCAGCTCAAGAGATGAGACAAGATGCTAGTCTGAAAAAAGGTGTAGAAATTATTCGTCAAGAGCTGAAAAGTTTAGGACTAACCTCGGCTGATTACTCAATTGTTAATCCCTCAGGTTTAACAGCAGAAAACAGACTATCTGCATTTGCGGGAAATCAAATTTTATCAGCAATGAAGAATGATTTTAGAACCTATTCACTGGTGCTAGAAAGCTTACCAATTTCTGGCATTGATGGAACTTTGAAAAAAAGAATGAAAAATTCTGTGGCCGAAGGCTGGGTCCGAGCAAAAACGGGGTACTTAGACACAGTTGTGTCATTGGCAGGTTACGCTGGACAAAAGAACGGCGATATTTACACCTTCACTTTCCTGTACAATGGTCCACGCGATGAAGCAATAGTGCGAGAAGCTTTTGATCAAGTTCTTATTTTGCTTCTAAAATAGGTAATGAGAAATTTCTTCAGTATTTTTGTTTTTATCCTGTGTTTTCACTCGTTAACTTCTGCAGCTGTCACCAAATGGTCTTCAACACTACCATTATCATCACAATTTACGCCCACAAGAGAGCTAGAAGACCGTGTCGAGTTCTGGCGAAAAATTTACTCTGAATATTCAACACGACAAGGGGTGTTTCATTTATCAGAAGATCCTAATTTCATTTTGGGTGAAATTGATTTAACAGAAATTTATGAAAATTCTGTTCTAAATGATTCTGCAAAAGCAAAACTCGCAAATATAAAAATAAAACAACAACGTGAATCTTTGGCAATAAAATGGAAAATCAAAATAGCTAGTCAGATTCGTTTGCAAATGGGCCTAAAAGATCGAATGCAAAAAGCGTTGTTTTTATCTGGAAGATATCTGCCAATGATGGAAAAGATATTTAAAAAGCACGGCTTACCTATCGAGCTTACTCGTATTGTTTTTGTTGAAAGCTCTTTTAATATTCGCGCTAATTCTAAAGTTGGTGCCAGTGGTTTATGGCAGATCATGCCCAGCGTTGCAAAACCACACGGCTATATGACGTCTCATTACGACAAACGAAATCACCCTGTTTATGCGACAGAATTAGCGGCGCAAATTCTAAAAGCCAATTACAAAAAACTAGGATCATGGCCCCTTGCAGTCACGGCCTATAATCACGGTTTGGCGGGCGTCGGCCGCATGAAAGCAAAAGCCAAATCAAATCAACTGGAAGACCTGATTGATTCTAATGAACGAACAAAATCTTGGGGTTTTGCTTCCAAAAACTTTTACGCTTGTTTCTTAGCAAGCCTAGAAGTTGAACGCAGAGCAAACGAATTATTCGGTAAGAATTTAATTCAGTCTGTAGCGGCAAATTCAAAAGAATATAAGTTGCAACGGACTCAGTTGAAATCAAAACTATTGCCTTGGTATAACGGCAGTTTGACTGTGTTTAAGCGATTGAATCCGCATCTGAACTGGGCTGTAATTATGAAAAATAAAAAGGTACCTGCTGGTGTTCCTCTGCAGGTACCTAGTGAAAATTATCACTTGGTTTCTAATTAGTTTGTAAGATAATTACGGACAGAACGCTTTATCTATTTCACCAGAGACAATATAGCTAATCGGGTGACCACCTTTTGCTTTAGTTGCATCTAGCGTTACCCAATTTACACCATCGATACTACGATAAAATTTTTGTTTTTCATAAAAGTTTCCCCAATTTGACAAAATAGAAACATAGGTTTTTGTTTTTTGATCATAAGCAATAGGTCCGCCCCATCGGCCCCCGGAAGCGGCATCGATGATTCGTGGAGTTGATGTCCAATTCACGCCGTCGACGCTTTTAAAAACATTTCCATAATCCCAAGCAACAAAATGAGTTCCATTAAATAATATTTTTATAATAGAGCCGCCTAGTTGCAGACTTGTCCAAGTTTTTCCGTTATCGACTGATCTAGCGACGTATCCCAATGTTGGTTGACCTTGTATATTTTTTTGTCCGGCTGAAAGCAGAATTCCATTTCCTTCAGCAAAGCCGGAAGTTCCATGTTCTGGTAAAAAGTTAGGTAGAAAAAACCAAGTAGCACCTTGGTTGGTGCTTACAGCTAGGCCTGGTGTGCGACCAATGACAAAGATTTTATCATTTTCTCGGTGTACAGCAGGGTGATCCAATAAATATCTGCTAAAACCCAAATCAGCTTCTTTTAACTCCGTCCAATTAGCACCTTGGTTCGCTGTTTTAAACCAACCACCACCCTCGGTATACCGAAACAAACTACTTGCGCCGAATGCTGCGATACCGCCGCCCCAAGACCCGGTTTGAATTGTTTCCCAATTTTTTCCATCGCGTGATTTTTTAACACTGCCGTTAAATCCCCAACCGTGGTTTGTGTAAAAGTATCCGCCACTGGCATCAAGCCCGCGACCTGAATAAGGCGTATGGTCGCATTCGACGTAATTTGGATCTGTGCTTGCGCTCCAGCATCTTGCATTGTCATTTTCTGATCTGTCATTAATCCATGTTTGACCGTCATCACACGACATAACTGTTCGGCCCATGTGACCCGTGGCCATAAAAACAGTTTTCATCTGTCCTGTTAATGCCGGTGCCGGAAGCGTAGGTATTATCGGTGTGTCGGATGATGTGGATTCATTCGAAGAGCTATCAAGTAGGTTAGGCGAAATGTACTGACTGTTCGAGCAATTCTGAAAAAAGAAAATGTTAAAAATTGAAAATAATGCGAAATAACTCAGATGAATTTTTTTATGACTTAATTTCCCCACAGATTAATTCTAATGGAACAGTACTAATAAGCATTAACTAATTTACCGTGTATCACTTTAAAACAATTCAAATTTACTTAAATTGTCTTAAGGTTTTACAGGTCCGATACCAACACTAAGAACGCGGTATGGATTGTCTGAGTATTCCAGCAAATACAGTAATGGCTCGATATTTTTTTGAAAAACGGGCTCGATAACCCCAGCTCCAGGGTAAAATCCACCGCCACCAAAACCATTGTTTGCAGGATCTAATTCGAACGTAAAAGAAATTATTTTATGAACTCCGTACGACCAATCCGTTGTATCACCGCTGGCAATGTAAAGATCTGAACTTTGTTGTGGAGCATAGCCATTCCACTGAGCCATTGTTTCCGCCATTTTACGGTGAACAGATTGGTCATTGATGGTTTCGATACCGTCATACTTGTGACCCCATGGGTACAAGATCAGTTTCGAAAAAGAATGAAACGAAAGAAGAATTGTAATGTTGGTGTTAGCATCAACATAATTTTTAATCGCAGAACTTTCAATTTCTGAAAAAGGCTTTGTTCCTTTAAAAGTTTCGTTATTTGGATCACTAGAAGATCCACCAGTGCCCCATTGAAAACCATAGTTTCGATTCAGATCTACTCCGTAAGTGCCGTCGGCATTGCGAGTGCGATTCTTTCTCCACATCTTATAACTGCCATCTTTGATGTCGTATTCCATTCCATCTGGATTCACGACAGGGATAATGTGGGTGTCACGAGAATGAACTAAGTCGACAACTTTTTGATTTCCAGCTCGGTACTGGGCAACTAAATACTGGGCCCACATCAGCGGCATCTCGACAGACAAATGTTCTCGTGCGTGATGACCACCCATAAAAATAACGGCAGGTTTATCAGCGGCGTGAGCATGGTCATCGGTAATTCGAAGTGCCCAGATATCTAAGCCTTCATTTGTTTTTGCTATGCTTGTTAACTTCACCAGATCAGGATTTTCATTCGCTAATTTTGTTATTGCAGCAGTTAGCTCGGCGTAATTGTGGTAAGCAGCATCTTTTGCTGGAAAATCTTTTTCGTTCGCTAAGTTCGAAGCTGCTTGTAGCCAGCCTAACTTTTCAAATTTAGCTTTTTGTAAATCGTTACCATAGACGATGACATAATCATCTTGCACAATTTCAATTGCAGCGCCGGTGTTGGCAATTACAGAGCGCTGAAATTTGTCTGACGCTGAAACTTTCATCCAGTAATACTGGTAGTCCGTTGACTGCACTTGTTTTAAAGATGAAAACGTGAAAAGTGAAAATAAAGAAAGTGTTATGATAGTTATTTTATTCATAGGTTCCTCTTCCATGGGGAATCAGTTTTTTTAGTGCCAAATTGCAGCTAGAATAAAGCCTAGCATGACTTGTTTTGGAACCAAGACTTTAGGATTAAACTGGACCTATGTCATGACAAAATGAGTCCTTTTTTTTTGGCATTTCATTTTCGGCAAGATTGTTGCTTTTCGGATTACTAGCTTGCGCTAGCCGGTTTCGCAGAAAGTTTTTCAAACAATTGTTCTTTTTTAATGAACGAAATCCCTAGACCTAGTCCTTTGCTCCAGATGATCTCTGCATCCAACGTGTGGGTTTTGTTTACTTGTCGAAGTAACACTGTCATGCGAATCAATTCGCCGGGCTTAGGCACATATTTGGCATTGATAATCTCAAGAAAAGCGCCAGTCACGGAAAGATTTGCTACACGACAGAATACTTTTCCCATGCGCCCGTAAATTTCAATTTGTGCATGTTCTTTTGTTAAAAAGCGGCGTTGAGTCGCCGTGGAATTATCTGGCTGCTGTTGCTGTGACATAAGGCCCCTCGCTTATGAAACTTATCGGTAATACTTTGTTTAAAATTTAATAAAAAATTGGGAAGATGTTTTGATTTAACGTAAAAAAGTTAGTCGGTTTTTTATTCTTTTATTGATCAGTGTAAGTTTGTTCTTTGGACCAAATTTCGTATCGAAGTCCCGGATGCGCATCACTAAATTGGCTGAAGGCGATACCAAAATTTTTCGGCAAATTTAAGTTGTAAACCGTATCGCCCTCAAACGTTCCAGGAATTCTGGTAATATAAATAAAGTTTGTGTCTGGAAGGCTTTCTTTATAAATTTCACCGCCACCAACAATCATAACTTCTTCCGGCCATGCGCTTGATGAAACCAATTTTTCAGCCAGTTTATAAGCCTCAAACAGTGAGGTCACAAACTTTACATTTTCAGGTTCTGTTTGTTGACTCTTACGAGAAACAACGATGTGAAAACGTTTCGGTAAAGGCTTTCCAAGTGAATCGTAAGTCTTACGACCCATAATCATAATTTTTCCAGTGGTTCGCTTTTTGAAATAAGTTAGATCTTCAGGAAAATGCCACAGCAATTTATTATCTTTACCAATGACTCCATTTTCGCTGACCGCAACGATATGGGACAAAATCAAACGGCGACCTCGGCCTTGATTGCTGGCATCGGATCATATCCTTCGATAGTGATGTCTTCGTATTTAAAATCAAAAATATTTTTCACACTAGGATTTAACTTTAGTGTGGGTAAAATTTTTGGAGTTCTAGATAATAATAAATTTACTTGCTCGACATGGTTAGAATAAATGTGAGCGTCGCCAAGCGTGTGTACAAATTCACCAACCTGCAGATTGCAGACTTGCGCAACCATATGTGTTAGTAAAGCGTAACTTGCGATATTGAATGGAACGCCAAGAAAAATATCAGCACTTCGCTGATACAATTGACATGATAGCTTTCCGTTAGCGACGTAAAACTGAAAGAATGCATGGCAGGGTGGTAATGCCATTTTTTCTATTTCTCCGGGATTAAATGCAACGACTAACAAACGCCGTGAATCTGGATTTGTTTTGATTTGTTCGATCACGTTTGAAATTTGATCTACTGTTTCTCCGTTTGCAGCTTCCCAAGAACGCCACTGTTTGCCATACACAGGGCCAAGTTCGCCATTTTCATCGGCCCACTCATTCCAAATAGAAACATTGTTTTCTTTCAGATACTGAATGTTGGTTTCACCTTTTAAAAACCACAGCAATTCGTGAAAGATAGAGCGCGTGTGCAGTTTTTTTGTTGTCAGTAAAGGAAAACCCTTTTGCAGATCAAAGCGCATTTGGTATCCGAACACGCTGATGGTTCCGGTGCCGGTACGGTCTGCTTTTTTATTACCGTGCTCTAGCACATGGTGAAGTAAATCATGAAATTGCTTCATTAAAACAACCATCCGATGCGAAAAACAGTCCAGTAAGGAAGGCCTAATTTTCCGTACTGTTCCGATTTATCAATTAATTCTTGGCGCGCATTTTTGTACTCTTGCGTGGCTTCAATATCTGCTCGAGTGATCAGTGGATTACTTATATTAGAAACGTTGGTTTTTAAGTCTACGCTTGGGTTAATCGGTGATAAATATCCTAGGTCTAATCCGAAAGTTAAGCCCCCAGGTAATTTCCATAACCAGCCAACATGCGGCAGCAAATATTGCGCTTTAATTTCGTCTGAAATTGCTACATCTGCTGATCCGGGGACGGGTGTTGTCACCGAAACGGTTTGCTGAGTTTCTACTGTGATGGCGTGAGCGCCGTATCCAAGCCCAACATAAAAAGAACCTTTTGCTGGATGAATCCGAAGCATCAATTCTTGATTAGTAATTTTTATATCTAAACCGTTCGGCGTGTCAGCGTTTTTTGCGATGCCAGAAGCCGAATATCCACCGAAATTCAATGCCGTTGAAAACCAACGCGAAGAATGTCTGTAATCTAAACCGTAATTTAATATGTGCGGAATATTCAGGTCGGCATGAAGGCCGAACTGATGATCAGACCTAGACTTGGTTACGATATCTTCTTTATTTATTACCGGTTCTTTAACGCTGGCTTTCTGCTCTGGAGTTGGCTTTGCAATAGTACCGATTGATTCGCTTGAATTTGGATCTACAGATTTATCCTGAGCGTAAAGATTTAAACCAATTAAAACGAACAAAACAAAAATTTTTTTCATTTTTAATCCTATCAAAAAAGTTGCAAACAGTTTATTTTTCTATTTCTTGCCCTGCTTTTTTATTCTTCTTGGCTTTTTTTACAGCTTTTTTGATGATTTCTTTTTGATTAGCTGTTGGATTAGCAATGGCTCCCATATTTTCTCGATCTGGCTGAGCGGGTGCATCCTCTTTTTGTGCCCAGGTAGTAAGACTTAAAATAATTAAGAAACAGAATAATATTTTCATGAAGCTTCCTTTTAATTTTTTTGGTTATCATCTATTTTTATGCGCTGCTTTACCAAAAGTGAGCTGGTACCTTTTTTACTGAAAGTTTTGTACTTGGGCTATGTAAGGCAGATTGCGGTAGTAGCCCTGGTAATCTAAGCCGTAACCGACAACGAATTCGTTCGTGATTTTGAAACCCACGTGATCTAGCTTGCATGGTACTTTTAAGGCTTCTGGTTTTTCTAGTAAAGCCACCGTGGTTAACGAAGCCGGGTTTCTGGCTTCGATCGCTTTTTTTAAATAATTCATTGTGATTCCAGTGTCGACAATATCTTCGATCAGCAGAACATGCTGTCCGGTTACCGGACTTGTTAAATCTAAAGTGATTTTGACTTCACCTGATGAAGTCATTCCTGAGTAACTAGAAACGCCAAAAAATTCACACGTGATGTCTGTATTAATTTGTCGGATTAAGTCCGAGTAAAAAATAAATGAACCTTTCAAAACACAAACCGCCGTCACTTTCTTGTTCATAAACTTGTCGGTTAGGATAGACCCGATTTCAGCCACTTTTTTTTGTATTTGTTCTTCAGAAATATAAGAAGAAAGGCGTAAATTTTTTGCATTCATTTTAAGCTCCTCAATGAAAGAATGTCCCATTCAAGCCTTTTTTAAGCTGCCAGTAAAGGTCTAACGAGCACTGTTATCCAAAAAGGTACCTGCTCACTTTTCGGAAGGAAACTTCCGAAAAGTGAGCAGGTACCTTTTTGGATTACTTAATGTCGGGTTCTAGTAGGATAACGAACTTGGTTTTCTGGGCCATAAAATCTAGGGATTTAAACACTTGGAAGGGCGGCATTGGTAAGGTGGCCTTTTCAGCTGCAAAGTTTTGTCGGGTTAGCGTGTCCACGATGAAAAATGCAGCTCCTTTTGATAGGTCGAATTCTGAAGGAAAGTTCACGCGTCCTAACCTTGCAGCACGGGTGATTAGTAGGGATCCATGCACGGTTCCGGCCTCGATGGACTTCATTTCTAATGCTGCGTTTATTCCGATCATCTGACCGTCATCGCCGACGGTGCCAGACAGAAAAGTTTCACTTTGGCCCACGGAAAGTTTTTTATCGTGTGTTTTCAGAATAGCGTGAATAGGATCGCCACGTTTTTTGTAATCTGGTAAAATCCCAGCCGAGTAATCTGGAAAATTTTGATACAACCCCAGTCGAGAACTTTCTGCGATCCACTTTGCAAGTACTTCCATCGAAATTTCAGCATAAGTCAGCTTGAATTCGGTGCCCGATATGTCTGTTGAAGAATCCTTTATCTCAGATGTTCGTGAAGAGACCGGTTCGGCATCAGAGGTTGTTGGCGAAATATTTTTAGTATAGGCTTTTTCGACGGTAATTTCCTGATTTTCAAGCTCGCTAAGTTCAGAATCTGAAGTGCCAGTGGAAGCAGAATCTGTTGTCATCCCTTTAACATTTACCGATGCAGAAATATTTTTTGTACTTTTACTGACACCCTGAGAGCGGGTTAATTTTTGTACCCAAACCGGCGAACTGCCAGTTTGAATCATATAGGATCCAGCAATTCCTGCAGCTACCAAAAGTAGAAATACCTGTAACGTTAAATTTTCAGATAATTTTTTAAACAAAGTTTTTTCAGCTGGTCTAAACGACTGCATGTTGACGCCACACTGAGCGCAATATTGATCTTCTGGTTGTGAAAAACCACAGCGTGGGCAATTTAATATCATCAGCGTTTCCTGCATATAGAGTATGCGATTCTACCTTGACGCACAAATTTTCGAAATTTAAGATGAGACCTAGGTCTAGGAAAAAGATTAAGGAGCCTCGTTGGCGAAAGAAAATTTACAAGAGCACGTACCAGTTCTTTTACAAGAAGTGTTGGACTCCTTTTTGCCTTTAAAAAACTTAAAAGAGTTAACTTATTTCGACGGCACCTATGGGCGTGGCGGACATTTTCGTGAAATCAATAAAAATTATTCTCTGAAAAAAGCGTTGCTGGCAGATCAAGATCTATCGGCTGTATCTGCAGCTACGACTGAATGGAATCAGTCGATTCAAACTGGCAAGATCAAAATTTTTCATCAAGATTTTTTAGAATTTGCAAACAACAATAAAGAGCCCTTGCATCTTATTTTATTAGATCTTGGCGTTAGCTCTCCACAGCTGGATCAGCCTTTGCGGGGATTTAGTTTTAACAAAGATGGCCCGTTAGATATGCGAATGAATCAGAAAGCTGCTAAATCGGCAGCCGACTTGGTGAATGAATTGGACTCAGAGCAATTGCTGGAGATTTTTAAAAAATACGGTGAAGTCCCTAACCCGTTTCACGTTGTGAAAGCCATTCTAGAAGACCGCGTGAAGGCTCCGTACGAAACCACTTTACAGCTTTCAAGTTTGATTGAAAGAGTGGACGGTTGGACCAAAAAAGGTTTTCATCCGGCGACTCAATATTTTATGGCACTTCGTCTAGTTGTGAACAAAGAGTTGCAGATTTTAGAACAAGCTGTGCCGCTATTAATAGATCAACTGCAAGACGGAGGTCTGTTTTCGATAATTACGTTTCATTCTTTAGAAGACCGAATTGTGAAGAATTTATTTAAAGATGATGAAAATGGATTCCTGGTGAACAAAAAAGTTATTGTGCCTACAGAGGAAGAATGTAGACTAAATGTAAGAGCACGCAGTGCGAAACTCCGGATTTTTCAGAAAGGCAAAAGACCTGAAAAGCCCGATAAGTTTGCATTAAGACGAGCTCTTCGAGCTAAGGACTAGCTGAAGTGATGAATTAAATCGAGGTCAGGATGAACTCTAGTGATATGCGGCAATTAAAACCTTTTTTAAGTTTACTTATTATTATTGGCTCTTTGTTAGGTTTGGTTTTTATAAAAATGGAAGAACGCAGACTTTCTTACGTCGTACTTAAACTCACTCGTGAGTTTAAAAAAAGTAATGAAATATCAAGACAAAAAGAAATACATCTGGCTAAATTAACGCGTCCCCAGTTGGTAGAAAATGTTGCCACTCAGAAATTAACTCTAAGAAAAATCAAGCCTGGTCAAATTGTCAACCTGACAACAGCTTTAACTTTCGCGCATAACAAATTAACACTTAAGAACCAGGCCAATCCTTGAAGTCAAAAATAATTACGCTTTTCGCAATCACCTGTTTTTTATGGACAGTTTTATTAGCGCGAGCCGCTTATTTGCAGTTCTTACCACAAGATAAGTTAAATGCATTACAAGAAAAACAATTTCAAACAGTTGTGACACTGCCTTCACGTCGTGGAGCCATTGTTGACATTCAAGGTAAAGAATTGGCGATGACGTCGCCGACATATTCTGTGTATGCAGATCCTAAAATTATTGATGGAAAGAAAAACGTCGCAAAAAAAATTGCAAAAATTCTGAATGACCCGGTGTCATCCGTTTTCGTTAAAATTAAAAATTCGAACAAACGTTTCATTTGGATAGCTCGTTTGATCACTGCGGATCAGGCAACACAAATCAGAGAACTTAAAATTCGCGGTATTGGTCTTGTTGAAGAGTGGAAACGTGTTTATCCGAACGATCAAATCCTATCATCAACACTTGGATTTGTCGGTAAAGAAGGGCAAGCACTAGAAGGTTTAGAATTGTATTACGATGCTGCTCTTAGAGGTCAGAAAAAGAAATTTACGATGCGTAAAGATGCACGCGGCCGTCCACTGGTTCAAGACGGACTTTTATTTACTGAAACACCGCAAGGAAAAGAAATTAAATTAACAATCGATTCTGATCTGCAATATTTTGTTGAAACTGAACTGCAAGTTTCGATTGAAAAATTTGAAGCAGATGGCGCATGGGCCGTTGTATTAGATGCAAAGACGTCAGCAATCAGAGCTATAACAAGTTTGCCACACTTCAATCCTAATCAACCTGGTGAAGCATCTTCGTTCGCCAGGCGTAATCGCAGCGTGACCGATACCTTTGAACCGGGTAGCACCATGAAGACTTTTGTCATTGCAGAAGCATTAGAGCAAAATTTAATCAAGCCCACGACAAAAATATTTTGTGAAAATGGCAGTTTCAAAATTGGTAAAAGAATTATTCGTGAAGCTGAAAAAGATCATGCACAGGGTATGATTAGCGTCACAGATGTTTTAGCTTACTCTTCTAATATCGGAACATCAAAAATTGCTTTAATGCTTGGCGATCAAAAATTAAAAAATGGACTTTCCCATTTTGGTTTTGGGGAACGTAGCGGTGTTGATTTGCCGGGTGAAGCAAAGGGAATCACTGTTCCATTGCCATGGCGAGATCACTTGATTGCAAACGTTTCTTTTGGACAAGGAATCACGGCTTCACCGTTGCAAGTTGCTAATGCCTACGCTGCACTGGCTAACGGAGGCACTTTGAATCAGCCGTACATTGTTGAATCCATTTCTGATCTGGAAACAAATGAAATAGAGACACATGAACCGCAACCCATTCGCCGGGTCGTCTCGGAAGCAACTGCAGAAAAAATGCGAGAGATGCTGATCGCAGTTACTTCAGACAAAGCCACAGGCACGCTAGCAAAAGTGCCAGGGTTTTTTGTTGGTGGAAAAACCGGTACAGCGCAAAAAGTAAGAACAGAAGGTCGCGGTTATATACCGGGTGGCTATATCGCTAGTTTTGCTGGATTTATTCCAGCAAATTCGCCAGAGTACGTTATTTTTGTCGGATTGGATCGGCCGCGTAAGGGCTACTACGGTTCACAGGTAGCAGCTCCTATATTTTCAAAAATTGCATCTTATGCCGTTCGCCGTAACGGAGTTTCACCAGATGGACTATCGAATAAATTGGCGGGCTCTGCATTCGAAGAAACAGCAAAAACTTCAACACAACAAACTATGGCTAAGGCGATATCTAAAATTACTGAAGAAGAAGAATACATGGAAGTAAACCATGAAAAAATAACGGAAGAGAATTCACTTTTGACGGCTGCTCCAAAGTTGAAATCACTGACTGTTCGTGAAGTATTAGCCCGTGCAGCAACCCAGCAAATTCAAATTAAATTTGTCGGATCTGGACGAGTTGAAAATACGTGGCCTGCCGAGGGTGAAGCTTTAAATTCAGACCGTGACATGACAGTTTTTTTAAAAGAGTAAGCAGCTTTTAAAGCGATAGCAACTTTCAAAAAGAAAAACTAGCTGCTGGCACTTGAATACTGTTTCAGACAATAGGCCCAATATTTTTGTAATCCTAAAACTAAACCCACCGGCATGATGAGCGCCCAAAGTATCATCCATGGATGAAAAGGTTCAAGCAGCACACGCGCAGGAATTGATGCAATCATTGCAAATGGAATCATAAAAATAAGCATATAGCGAAGAACTCCAGAGTAAATAGCGTCGGGTCTAAGTCCCAATCGAAACATCGAGTACCAAACGTATTGTAAAAAATCGGCCCGTGTAAAAATAATAGCAGAGCAGTTTAAAGCAAACCGACCGACAAAAATAACGGATAAACCAGCTGGAATTAAAATAATGAGCCAAAATAAACGAAGCCATTCGAAATCAGGTATCCGACCTAACGCCCATATAAAACCCATGCCAGTGACGATCAAGCACGGAATGTGTGAAATTGAAATTTTTTGAGAGCTCAACATAAAAATGGAATTGACTGGTTTCACTAAAAGTAAATCCAAAGTGCCTTTACGCACATTATCTGTAAATGCGCTTAAGTTCGGGTCCCAAAGTATCATATAGATAGAATCTACAAACAAAACTAAAAAAATAAAAACGCGCATTTGATCAATATTCCATTCGCCAATTATTTTCGTGTGGCGATAAATGACTTCAAATAAAATCAGTTGGGTTGAATACCAAATGATTTCTGCACAAACCAACAAGACGAAATTTAAACGATACTCTAGGTCAGCGACTAAACTGACGCGAAAGAAAGCCTGATAAAGGCCAAGATATTTCTTTATATTCTGTTTTAAATATTGCAGGGTCATGCGCCAGTTCCCGTGTATTCTTTTAAGCCCCGCCGCCAAAAAAAGTAACTGAAAACTCCGGCTACCAACAAGCTAACAGTCACGTTTCTAAAACCTTGAAAAAGCAAGTCTATCTCCACGCGCCCTGTGATATATGCAAGTGGGATGTAAACTCCAGAAGAAAACGGAAGTATTAATAAAATCTTCTGCAGTGCTAATGGCATTAAATCTATCGGTACGAGTTCGCCACCGAAAAGCCATAAAGTTAAATTTTTCACTAAAGTAAATGATCTAACACGGGTAAGAAAAAAACCAAGTGTTGAAATGATAAAACTTAACGTGTGCACTAAAAACAAATAGTAAACGACCAGCAACAGGCTGGGCAGTAAACGTTCAAAGTAAATCGGCAATTTAAAAAAGACGCTAGCAGCAACTGGAACCAATAAAGAAAAAACAGTCGTGATGACTTTGTAACCCATCATTTGACTTAAATAGTATTCAAAAAAACTAAGCGGACGAGAAAGAATGGTGTTGATGCTGCCCGAAGCTACCTCTTCCACCATCATCGATTCATACATCCAGCTGATGGCGATGCGACCTAAAAAAGGAGCCCAAACAGCGTAAGCCAAATAAGAGTCTTTTGAAAACCCACCAATCTGAGCGGTTTCTGCAGTCTTAAAAATAGCAAGCCACAACAATACTTCAATACCTACAGTCAAGATGGGCTGCACGAAAACGTCGACCACAAAATTAAATCTGTACTCTAAATTAGTGACTATTCCTAAATTACAGAGTGCCAGATTCCTTCGCCAAAAAGCGGCGAATAACTTCTTCAAAATTAACCTCTTCTACTTTGATATCAATAATTTCACCTTCGGCAGTGATCTGTGACAGAACCTTAGAAAGCTCTTGAGAGTTAAAGATCATTTCTTTTTCTTCAACAGAATTTTTGAATCGGTAAATTAATTTTTTCTTCAGATCAGATGCTAACATAAATGCATCTACGGTTCCGTTGTAGACAATTTTTCCTTGCGACATTAGCAGCAATTGGTCAGCCAGTTGTGCAATGTCATCCATGTAGTGAGAAGTTAAAATAATTGCCGGTTTAAATTCATGGACATAAATCTGCAAAAAATCTCGTATTGCAGATTGCGCGACGATATCTAAACCGATGGTTGGTTCATCCAGAAATAAAACCTTTGGAGAATGCAGTAGGGATCCGATGATTTCCATCTTCATGCGTTCGCCAAGACTTAGTCTTCGAAGCTGCGTGTCTAAGACGTGTGTGCATTTCAACAGATCTGCTAAGTCGTTGACACGCAGACGAGCTTTATTCAAATCTAGGTCGTAGATTTTTGCCAAAAGGGAATAGCTGTCTCGAGGAGTGATGTCCCACCACAATTGATTTTTTTGTCCAAGCAAAATACTGATCTGTTTTAAGTATTCGTTTTGTCGTTTCCACGGCTCGTAACCTAAAACTGTTGCGGTGCCAGAGGTTGGATAAATAAGTCCTGAAAGTATTTTTAACAATGTTGTTTTACCAGCGCCATTCGCGCCAACAAGGCCAACGATCTTTCCAGCTTCAAGTTGTAGCGAAGCTCCAGTTAAAGCAACTTTTTCGGAATACTCGCGACTGTAAAAACCGCGCAAAGAATTCAGCAGACCTTCTTTTTTCTGATAAGTTTTGTACGTGCGCCCTAAATTGTTTGTTTCAATGGCGTATGTCATTGAAGTCGCTCGAGGATATAAGAGTTCATTTTATCAAGAACAACTTTTGGAATTTCATGAGCTCCACGAAAAGATGCGAACTGAGTTTTAATTTCGTGCTTTTCGAAAAACTTCTGTAACCGGATAGATCCTTTATGCGGTAGCACTTGGTCGCTTTCTCCGTGCGAAAGTAAAACCGTCGAGCCCTTTCGATTCTCTGCCATTTTAGACCAGGACTCCTCGCTTAGAAGTGTGCCTGATAAACAAATAAGTCCCGCTGGCGTGACCGGTGCTTTCAGAAAAACTTCTGTAGCTAGCATCGCACCTTGGGAAAAACCCCCAATGATGACATCTTTCCAGTCGAACTTCATTGACGTCATCATTTTCATAACAGTTGCCACAGCTTGATCTAAACCATCTGGCCGCATCTGGCTCCAGTCTAGATCAGAAGAAATATCAGACATGCGAATTGTCCACCAAGCGCGTCCGGTCCAACCGGGACCAATGGGGACAGAGAGTGGGCCGTTCGGAAAAAGCCAATTGCACTGATCGTTAAAATTAAAAGCGTCTTTTAAGCCCGCTAAATCGGAAGCGTCGGCTCCAAAACCATGAAACAAGACAATCCATTTTCCGTCAGGATTTTCTGAAAATTCGATCGCTTGTAATGGGCCGCAAGAACGTAATTGTTTAGACATATTTTCTTAATTTAAGGTTGTTAGTTTCAAAATCAAATATTAGTCTCATTTTTGATGAAACTGCAGCAGTTAT
>JAYTPC010000077.1:0-49787 GCA_043747425.1 Bdellovibrionales bacterium | reverse complement strand
CTGCTATCTTCGCGGTACTGCTGCCGCTTGATACTCACTTTTCCTTGCCATGTGAACAGCGTGCCGTTCCTTGCAACCCGAGTTGGTAACACGCAGTCAAACATGTCGACTCCAGCATCAACAGCAATAATCAAGTCCAGCGGAGTTCCGACTCCCATTAAATATCTTGGTTTATTTTCAGGCATGAGCGGAGCAATATCTGGTAAAATTTCGTGCATCAGGTGAATGGGCTCACCAACAGAAAATCCACCCAAAGCATAGCCTGGTAAATCAACACTGGTTACTTGTTGCAACGAGTATTTGCGGTGCTCTAAACTTAAACCACCTTGAATAATACCAAATAATAAACTTTCAGGACGCACCATCGCCGCTTTTGATCTGAGTAACCACCGATACGTTAAATCCATCGATCTTTTTATTTCGTCATCTGTTGCCGGGTACTGCAAACATTCATCAAAAGCCATAATGATGTCCGACCCAAGATCCATCTGTATTTCCATACTTCGCTCTGGCGAAATAAAATGTTTTGCTCCATCAAGGTGCGACCTGAATTCAACTCCTTCTTCGGTCATCTTGCGCAGTGAATTTAACGAAAACACTTGAAACCCACCAGAATCCGTCAAAATGGGCCCGTTCCAATTCATAAATTTATGCAAACCACCCAGCTTTTGGATTAATTTTTCGCCGGGGCGCAGATGCAAATGATAGGTGTTTCCCAAAACCACCTGAGTTCCACAATCTTTGAGCTCTTCAGGAGTCATCGCCTTAACAGTGGCTCTAGTTCCAACAGCCATAAAACAAGGCGTTTCAAAAGATCCGTGCGCCGTCATGAACGAAGCTCTACGGGCTTCGCCAACTTTTTTGTGCAGTCTAAATTCACCTAAGGCTAAATTTTTTGAATTTGTTTGAATCATTTTGACGATGTTACCTAAAAATATAAAGTGATAGTATCATATGATACTATCACTTTATAGAAAAAAACGATCTTCAAACATGCGTACGCAGTAAAATCAAATTATCTGCTAAAACTTCTGTTTTAAATTCTGTCTGCAACGTTTTTTCCGTGTAAAAACAGACGTGCGTGCTGTCCCTGCGATACGACCAAGTTTTAAAGTCGATAGCACCTGTTCTGAGTGATGTCATGACGAACAAAACTCCGCCTTCTTTTAAATAGGACTTTAATTTTAAGAACTCAGCCCTTGGGTTATAAAAATGCTCGGCCACTTCACAGATGATGATGTAATCGTAAGTCTTCGGTTTCAATACGCTGGCATCTGGCTTAAAAAATGGGTCATATTGATTGATTTTATAATTTTGCTGACGAAGAGCATAGGAAATCGCAGAGTCTTTTCCAGATCCGAAATCTAAACCCAAATGGTTTTGATGAAACCGATCTAAGACGGCTCTTTTTAGCGGAGCTACGAAGTTTTGATAACCTTCATCTGTCACGATATTCTCATGCAACAGATATCTTTGTTCTTCAGATTTTGAATCCAAGCGGTACACCGAATCCATGAAAATAAATTCACAATTTTGACAATGACAGTACTTTTTTTCCTGCGTGGTAATTAAGATAGTTTCATCAGACCCACACCAAGCGCAGATCAATTTTTAATCCAAACGCTAAGATCGCCATAACTAAAAAGTTTAAATTTCTTTTCAATAGCCCATAAATAATTATGTTTCACAGCTTGAAGTCCAAAAAAGCCAGCAACTAAGGCCAAAAGCGTCGATTCTGGTTGATGAAAATTTGTAAGCAAACGATTCACAATTTTGAAATCGCTTCCGACTTGCAGCAAAATATCCGTTGAACCCGACAAGATCTCAGTGCGTGCAACACTTTCCAAAACCCGCGTCGTTGTGGTGCCTAAACTCCAGATGCCTTTTTGATTTATTTTTGCTTCCTTAATTTTTTGCCAGTCAGCCAAAGCTATTTCATAAATTTCGGCATGCATTTTATGCTCATTTAAATCTTCAGTAAGCACAGGAAGAAATGTTCCAAGTCCCACGTGCAAGGTCAATTCGATAACGTGAACACCTTTATTTTTTAAAGCTGTAATATCACCAGCTGAAAAATGCAAACTAGCAGTTGGTGCAGCGAAGCTGCCAGGCTTTGCTGCCCAGGCTGTCTGGTACCAGCTTTTATCATCTTTAACATTGTGACGTTCATTCCGGGCTTTTTGAATGTATGGCGGCAGAGGCAGCTCGGCAAACCGTTCAAAATCAAGTTCTGCTATTCCAGGAGTGACCCGAACCTTTTGTGGCCTGCCTTTTTCAAGCAGCTGCATCTTAAATCCGCCAGGTAAATCAATGCAGTCGCCGACTTTGAATTTTTTTGATGGAAACAGCACACTCCACTCATTAAAATCTGCATTTTCTAAAGTTTGATCTAGAAATAAAATCTCAAGGTCTTTAGCAAACACGCGGCGCTTTAATACGCGAGTGTTATTCACAACAAAAACATCATTGAAGGGAATCATTTCAATCAACTGCTGCAAAGTTATTTCTTTGGGCGCACGACCCTGTTCAGCATAAAGCACGCGCGTTGGCCTAATGGGCTCTGTCGCGATCAAAGATTCCGGATAATCATAGTTTAATTCTGCGCGCTTCATCAGATGAAATCTATAGCTTAATTCCTCCGTGTTTGCTAGCGTCCTTCGATGTAAAGCAGGTGCAAATGAAACCATCAACTTGGGACAGAATCTATTCGGTCGCAAAACCAGAGAAAAAAACCTTGGCGCTGGGTTTACTTTTTCTTGTTTTATCTAGTGGTGCAGGGCTGGCCTACCCGCAGTTGGTACGCTGGATGGTGGATAACGTTTTACAACCGAAAAATTTTGATCTTTTAAACAAAGTTGTTTTCGCGTTGTTATTTGCTTTTATCTTTCAAGCGGTCACATCAAGCGTTCGCTACTATTTGTTTACCCTTTCCGGAGAGCGCATTGTTTTACGGCTTCGCCAGCGCCTGTATGAAACAATTTTAAAACAAGATGTTTCTTTTTTTGATTTTAATCGCACCGGCGATCTTATGAGTCGCCTAGCTTCAGATTGCACCACGTTGCAAAACACCGTTAGCGTGAACGTGTCACAAGGTTTACGTAACCTGGGTCAAGTGATTGGTGGTTTTGGTTTTATGTTTTACACGTCATGGAAATTATCGACTATGATGCTTATTTTAATTCCACCTGTTGCGTTATCAGCCGCTTTATTCGGAAAACGCATTCGTAAATTTTCAAAAGAATTTCAAGCCACTATTGCTGATGCCAGCGTTGTTGCTGAAGAAACTATTTCTGGTGTGCGCACGGTAAAATCTTTTGTTCAGGAAAACTCAGAAACCGGTCGGTATCGTCGCGCATTAGAAAATGCTTTACTGATGGCACAAAAAAGAATTTTAGCCATTGGTCAATTTATGACTTTAGCAATGGTTTTAGGTTTCACGGCTGTCTGTTTTGTTTTGTGGTACGGCGGCCGAGAAGTTGTTCTGGGTTTTATGACCATTGGTGATCTGACGCAGTTTCTGCTTTATTTAATGATTGTTGCAATCGGTGTTGGAAGTCTTGGCAGTCTTTGGGGCGACATTATGGCAGGCATCGGCGCCAGTCAGCGCGTTTTTGAGATCTTAGAAAAACCAATTATCAATTCAGAAAATGGCGAAGTGCTTGAACATCTTAAAGGCCATATCGAATTTAAAAACATAAGCTTCAGTTACCCCACCAGAACTGACGTTGCTGTTTTGTCACAACTCAGTTTTGAAATTCATCCTGGTCAAGTGGTTGCCTTAGTTGGAAGTTCTGGCGGCGGAAAAACGACAGTATCAAGCCTAATTCCCCGTTTTTATGATCCAAACAGCGGTGAAGTACGAATCGATGGAGTTGATCTAAAAAAATTAAAACTTTCTTGGATCCGTGACCAAATCGGAATCGTATCCCAAGAACCTATTTTAATTTCTAGCACCATCGAAGAAAATATTCGCTATGCCAGGCCCGATGCCACATTCGCAGAAATCGAAGCTGCTGCCATTGCTGCAAATGCCTTAGAATTTATTAAATTATTCCCAGAAGGTTTTAAAACCCAAGTGGGAGAACGCGGAATTCAACTTTCGGGCGGCCAAAAACAGCGCGTTGCCATCGCCAGAGCTTTATTAAAAAATCCAAAGATATTAATTCTTGACGAAGCCACCAGCAATTTAGATACAGCTAGCGAACATTTGGTGCAGGAAGCTTTACAAAGACTTATGAAAGGACGCACCACCTTAGTCATCGCACACCGACTAGCTACCGTAAAAGATGCTCATCAAATTTTTGTGATCGATCATGGGCTGATGGCACAAAAAGGGACCCACGACCAACTAGCATCTAATCATGGCGGACTTTATTACCAATTGTTGCAACGACAATTCATCGCAGAACAAAGTATTTAAAAAATAAAAAAGGAAAAACATATGAGAAAAATTTTAAGCCAGCAAAACACCCATCCGGATGCAGCAGCAGCTGTACAAAATTACCATTCAGATATTGTCACAGAAATTGAAAAAGCAATTGGAAGCTATGAATGGGTTATTGTCGGCATGAATCAAAATCCAGTCGTTCGAAGCGCCAAGAATTACTTGGCTAATAAACAAATACCTTTTCATTACATTCAACACGGCGGTTATTTCTCGAAATGGAAACAGCGCCTGGCGATTAAATTATGGAGTGGTTGGCCGACATTCCCACAAGTGTTTCACAAGGGCGTCCTGATCGGCGGCCATAGCGATCTTAAAAAATATTTAAAATAAATCAGTCAAAATTTAGAAATAATAACGGGCGCCGAAGCCACCCTGAACCAAAACTGAAGTTGAAGGCACAACACTAATTCCTGGGACGATTTCCGCAAAAAATCCCAGGGTTGGTTTCGTCGGCATCCATTCTAAGCCGAATGGAGCACGAACACCCAATCCGACGGAACCAGATTTTTTACCCAGGTATGCATCAGAGCTGCTTCGATCGCTGGTTGTGATAACCAAATTTCCACCAGCACCAAGGTAGAAACTAAGCTCAGAAAAAAACTCTCCAGCATGATTAAAAGGTCTGGGATAATGAAAAAGATAATCAGCATAAACCAAAACATAATTACTAAACGAGAATGCCAAACCTCCATCTATTGCGGCCTGATTATCAAGCCAGTATTTTCCCGTAATAGCAGTGGGTGAACCTAACAAAATACCTAAACCAAAATTTTGATCTGATTGTTTTGCGAAAACGTTTCCAGAATTAGACAAGATCAGAAAGCTGAATGCAGTACCAAGAATTAATTTTTTCATTTTTTATACCCTTTGTGAAAATGATCAAGTTTCATTCATTTAATGAGGCAAAATTAGCTTTCAATCGCCTTTTAAATTTTACTAGTAGTATCGTCTCAATATCCGTTAAAAGTGCAACGAGTTTTTTTTCTTGTAAGCCTAACTTTTTTCTTAACGGATCACATAACGCAGAAGCCACAAGGCTAAACAAAGTTAACATAACCCCAACAAATAATGTTGCCATAAAAATTTGCCACTTAGATGGCTCTGGTGGAAAAATCTGATAAAAGCTGGATCCAAAATTTTTACCAAGAAAAAAATTTGCTGATGCTTTCTTCTGAGCCATTCTCCGAGCGATACGGTCACCAATGCCGACTATCCCAAGTGTTTTATCACCAAAATAAATCCAGCCAACTGCCAGGGTCAATAACGATCCAGATAGATCAGCAATCGAAGCTCGGGATGAGGAATAAATTTCTAATGCTTCTTTAAATTCAGCGTCTAGAGAATATAAAAACTGACCATCTTGGAAAAAATTTTTTCTCAGCACGGGATGTTCCTGCATTTTTTTTATTAGCGCACTTCCGGGTACTTTTGAATCGTTACCTGCCACTGGCTTGCAATCCAAAAATTGCTCTGCCACTAAAATTTCAATCTGCTTCTGATAACCCGTCTTTATGCCTGAAGGAATCTTAACAAATAAACCTGAAAGTTGGTCCCAGCCCTGACGATCTAAAGCTTCGACAGTTTTTTTCAATGTTAAATACGGAATAGACCACAAAGCGTTGATCGGATTTGAAAACACATCGATAAGTATAGATTTTTTTTGAATCTCTATGGTTTCTTGCAGTGAAAAATGATGGTTTACAAATAATGGAATCACCTTTTTTCTTTCGAGTACGTATTCTTCGATACACTCATCTAAGGCGGCAGAAATAAAAGCAAAATTTTTATCGTCCGTCATTATATATATTTTGCATGAAACTGAATATGATCAGCGATAAACGTCGAAATAAAATAGTAACTATGATCGTACCCTTCTTGAAATCGCACATTTAACTTTTGCGTTTCCGCCGAATTGGCTTCGATCAAATTTTTAGTTAATAAACGCTCTGCTAAAAAAGGATCTCGTGTTCCTTGATCAATTAAAATTTCCCCAGAATGAAAAGCACCCGCTTTTAACAGCTTGCAAGCATCGTACTTTTCCCAGTCCATCTTATTACTTCCTAAATACCCCTGAAATGCTTTTTGACCCCACGGGCTTTCTGTAGGGTTCACAATCGGCGCGAATGCAGAAACGGATTTGTATTTATTTTTCTGTGTTAAACCTAAAATCAAAGCTCCGTGGCCACCCATAGAGTGACCAAAAATAGAAATATTTTCTGTAAAATTTTTCTGAACCAGTCCATATAACTCCTCAGAAACGTAACTGTACATTTTGTAATGATCTTTATACCCAGCCGTTGTTGCATCGACATAAAAACCAGCACCCGAACCAAAATCAGAACTTTCATGTTCACCCGGTAAATTCAATCCACGTGGTGACGTATCTGGACATATGACCATTAATCCCGAATCAGTAAGATGTTTCTGAGCTGCTGCTTTGGCCATAAAATTTTCATCAGTGCAAGTAAGCCCCGATAACCAAATCAAACAGCCCTTTATTTTTCCATCAGGAATAAATGTTGAAAAATTCATTTTTGTTTGTGTCGTGTTCGATTCATGCTCGTTAAAACGAACAGTTCCGCCGAAACATTGATGTTGTTTTAAAACTTTCATGAGTATCCTTTAGGCCATTTCCCAACCGGTTAAAAACTAAAATATTATAACAGATCGAATACTTTTACCGTCATGCATGTATTCAAATGCAGTATTGATTTCATCAAGTCCCATATTAAAAGTAACCATATCATCGATATTAATTGCACCGGACATGTATTGCTCGACGTACCCTGGTAATTCACTGCGTCCTTTGACTCCGCCGAATGCAGAACCTTTCCACACACGCCCTGTTACCAATTGAAACGGACGCGTTTTAATTTCTTGTCCAGAGCCCGCTACACCGATTACAATCGATTGCCCCCAACCACGATGAGCACACTCTAAAGCGGCTCGCATTAAATCCACGTTTCCGACGCATTCGAAAGTGTAATCAACACCCCACTCAGTCATTTCAACAATAACTTGCTGAATTGGTTTGTCAAATTTCTTAGGATTTACAAAATCAGTCGCTCCAAATTTAACAGCGATATCTTTTTTGGCATCATTGATATCGATGGCAATAATTCTGGAAGCTCCGGCCATCTTTGCGCCCTGAATAACTGATAAGCCAATTCCACCCAATCCAAAAACAGCGACAGTGGCACCTTTTTCTACTTGAGCCGTATTTAAAACCGCACCAATACCAGTGGTAACTCCGCAGCCCAATAAGCAAATTTTTTCTAAGGGGGCTTTTGGATTTACTTTTGCTAACGCAATTTCTGGCACAACTGTATATTCTGCAAACGTGGAACATCCCATATAGTGATGAATCATTTTTCCATCTTTTGAAAATCTTGAAGTCCCATCAGGCATAACGCCTTTTCCTTGCGTCGAGCGAATGCGCACGCACAAATTGGTTTTACCTGATAAACAAAACTTACAGTCACCACATTCTGGTGTGTAAAGCGGAATCACATGATCGCCCACTTTTAAAGTGGTCACACCAGCGCCAATTTCAGTGACGATGCCGCCACCTTCATGACCTAATATCACCGGAAATAAACCCTCAGGATCGCTACCCGAAAGCGTAAAAGCATCTGTGTGACAAACTCCAGAGGCCACCACTTTGATCAGCACTTCACCCGCTTTTGGAGATTCTAAGTCAACAGTTTCAATTTTTAATGGTTGTCCTGGACCCCAGGCGACAGCTGCTCGAACTTTCATTAATTCATCCTTTTTTTAAATGGTGCGCGATAGGGGACTTGAACCCCTACACCTTTCGGTTTACGCACCTCAAGCGTACGTGTCTACCAGTTCCACCAACCGCGCAATCAGGATTTACCTTTTCATAACACGATTATAAGGTCAAAATATTCTGCCAACGCGCACGTGATTCTTTGTAGCGTTAGATATTGGCTAAAGGTCTAGATGTATGTGCGCATAATTTAAGATTATACGTACTATTCTTTGGTATTCTTAACCAATCTGAAGACCACACCCGTCTTACTTTCAAGAGCACGGAAGCTCTGACAGACGAAAAGACTATAGAACAGCTAGGATGGTTGTTCTTATCGTCTACCCTAAATTACGGACGATTTAGGGCTAAGAAAATAAAGCCATGGGCTTGATCACAAAACCCTTCAAAAAGGAGTTTGAAATGGGCGAGTTGTCTGACGTATTTATGTTTTGCGCGTTTTATTCTGGCGTTGTTGTCTACTCCCTCTGGATAACAGTACTTGGCCAGGCTAAAAACGATTTGTAGATTTTCGAAAACGCTTTTTGGGTTCTTGGTGGTTCCCCATAAACGTTTTTCAGCGGAAGCGATGAGCTTCCGCTTTTTTTTGCGACGATATTAGGATTACGAAATACTTTGCTTACCTTCTTCAATTTGTTTCATCAAATCGGCCGCAAAAATATCAACTAAATTTTTTATGATTTTCTTCTCAGGAATTCCTAAAATAATAACAAGCTTGCCAATTACTTTTAACGGAATTTTTGATAACCCACGTTCAAATAAAGAAACAAACTGCATGGATTCATAACCTAATTTATTTGCTAATTCTAATTGGGTCATATTCGCTTTTAACCTATACTCCCGCACTAGAACTCCGAGCTCTTTATTAATATTGCTCATCACGTACTCCTTCTACTTTTAAATAACAGTAAAGAATCTTTAACCGTATCGCTGATTATTTAACGAAGCAATATTATTTTTTTGAACACGGACTCAGATTAACCACAGTCGTGCTGATTTTAATTAACACTAGAAGTTTTTTATTTTATGACTAGTCTAAATTCGATCTCATTTAGTTAATTTAACAGTTTATTTCTGGCAGCCAGAGCACCAAAAAGTGGAGCGCCCACCAAGACTTGCAGTCTTAATTTTATCACTACAAATTAAACAAGCTTGATTTACTCTGCCATAAACTGCGAATTGAGATTGAAATAATCCTTTTTCGCCATAGCTATTTTGATAATTTTGTATGGATGATCCACCCGCCAAAATGGCTTTGTTCAGAACTTTCTGAACTTCCGACCACAACCTAGCGTATTCAGCTTTGGTAACACGGTTCGCCTTACGCGTGGGTTTTACTTTTGAATGAAATAACGCTTCACTGGCGTAAATATTTCCAACACCGACAAGATTTTTTTGATTCATTAAAGCGACTTTGATGAAAGTTTTTAGTTTTCTAAAATTCGCGGTCAATTCTTCTAAGTCGGTTTCAGCTGCCAATGGTTCAGGTCCAAAATTCTTAAACCGCAAACCGACTTCGCTAGCTAAAAAATAATCGAATTCACCAAACCGTCTAGCATCGTTATAAACCAAAAAGCGACCAGCCTCTAGCTGAATGGAAATATGATCATGTTTTTTCTTGATCCAACCTAGCTGTTCAATGCGCCAGTATCCGGACATACCCAAATGACTGATAATGCTACCTTCAGCAAATTCAAAAATAATGAATTTTGCACGCCGGTAGATTCTTATAATTTGCATACCAGCTAATTTTTGAATGGCCTTAACAGGAATTATGTTACGCAAATTTTTTCGGTAAAATTTTATTTCGACTACTTTTTCAAAAGGCTTCACGATTTGGTTTAAATTGCGGGTGACGATTTCGACTTCTGGTAGTTCTGGCATAGGGTACTTATCTTATCGTAATCATTAAAGATTTTTTTTGGAAAAAGTCCATATCACCCCATATCACCCTATTTTGCTGTTTTTCACTCATTTTAACCTCCTTTTACTCTGCGAAATTGGTAAACATTTTCGCCTAAATTTGGCTCTGGTGTTTGCGCAATTTCTTGCTTAACTTTAGCTACTTCGGCGTAGCCCAACTGCTGTATGTGATCTAAAATTTTAAGCGAAGTATCTTTCTGAACTTCGCCATCAATTTTAGAATAATGTGCAGCCAACTTTAGATCCTTATGCCCCGTCATTGCAACGACGGAATCCAAACCCATGCCACCAACTTTTCGCGCTAAGGTAGCCATACCATGACGTAAACAGTGGGTCCCTGAGTATGGAATCCCCGTTCTAACTTGTGCAGATCTGTAGTTTGACTGAATCGTGCAGTAGTTAAGCGGCTTACCCTCGATGTGAAATAAATAATCACAATCCGGAAACCTTAATTTCATTCTGCGATCGACAATTTCTCTTAATGCTGAATGCAGATGAACTCGTCGCGTGTCACGATTTTTTGGAAATGGTTTTAAGTAACTAAATACTTTATTAACATCCGTCCAGACAACAGCATTTTTAATCAGTATAAATTCTTGATCAAAATAAATGTTGCTGATCTGAATACCCGCTACTTCACCGATTCGTCCTGCACAAAAAAACTGAACCATTGCCAAATCACGATAAACTTCAGGTAAAGCTGAAAATAATTTAAAAGCTGCTTCAACTGTGATTTTTTTATTATCAGGTTTTTGCACTGACTCTCTGATGTAGGCCATTTGTTTATGTCTTGCTCTCACTGGACTGAAGATATCTTTTGATTCTTCTTCAAATTCATCTTCAGATTTATACCAGTTAAAAACTGTCGAAAACAAATTAAGCTCATTATACAAGTTGCACCTTGTAGCTTTGCCCCGACCCATTTTTAAATAATCTTCTGATTGAAAGTATTTTTTCTTTTTCTCAATCCAACGATTTAGAACTGTCGAAGTAATTTCCTCCATGTGCATATTGCAGAGTTCTTTTAAATGAATAAATCGCCGCTCCCAAATTCTTTGCGTAGTTCGCTCTAAAGATGGAAAATGCAGTTCTTTCATTCTTTGCCACACATGACCTAAAGTCGATGTCGTCCTAGGGCATATTAAAGATTTTTCACCGTTAAAAGTATTTCGCCAAAACTGCGCATCACGAATCGAATCAAAAGTTTCTGCGTGCTGCACACCATTTATTTTCTTTAAAGCTTGATACTTACCAGTTATTAAATCTTTTCTAATTCCTTTTTGTTTTGAAATTTTTTGATATCTTTTAGTCATTTTACTCCTCATCAATCCAATTTTGGATTTCTAAGGGTATAAAAAATATTTTTCCACGTTTTTTTCTGTGAGGAATTAAATTTTGTGATGTTAAATTATAAAGAGTTCCTAAGGAGTACCCTGTATAATCTGAAACATCACCAATTCGCCATATTCGATTTTCAAAGAACTTTTTTGATTTTTCTAAAGCTAATTTCGCATCAACTTCTTTAGTTTTAATTTTCATACAAACACTCCTAAAACGCAAGTCAGAATTGATTTTTGCACGATTTAAAATCGAAAATATTTTTGAAATTAACGTTTAAAAATTTTCGATTTTATCTTGAGCTATTTTAGTTTCAGATTTTTTTGCGCGTTGCTTTTTTGTTGTTATTTGATTGCATTGCTCGAGTGAATTTGCTTTTTTTTGCGCGTTTTGGATGACACCCAGCTCTAATCCTCGAAGTTCGGTCTGAAGGGCTTTAACCTGTTCGACGTCATTTTCTTCAAACGCTTTTTTAAGCTGTGGCGTGATCCAGTTTAAATGCTTAATCAAGCTGTAATGACTAAGTCGGATATTTTTAATTTCTTTTGCTGTTAATTCATCAGCATGTGATTTGATTAAGAAATTAACGAGATCAGACCGCGTTAGGTCTAAAAATCCTTTAGTTGAATTTTTAATCTGGGTAAGCCACTTATTAAGTCGGTCGGATTCATCTTTAACAAGACTCACTCTGTCGATATGAGTTTTTTCTTTATATTTCGGAGAGTTCTCGACAGTGCTTTCATTTACTAGCTCTCCAATTATTAAATCAGTTTTTACCGACTCCATGAAGTGTCCCGTTGAATACGGTAGAGGTAATGTCCTTCTTCCCATTCTGTACCACCGTTTTTAATGATTTCAGGAATCCAAATCTTTTTAATTTCAGGTTTTAATAATTTCGGCGGTGTTTGATTTAAAATTTTATCGTTGGATTTATTTTTCATATTCTGACAACTTGTAAAAACAAGAAGGTGCAAGAGCAAAATAAATTTGCAAAATCTAATCATAAAAATGACCTCGTAGTGTTGATTGTTTGACATACTGATATAGAAGCGAAACTGGGCGCAGGGGGTAGTCAGTCATGAAGATGTCCCCGCCACAAGTGCGGGCTAAGTCTTTGATTTACCAATGACTTTTAAATGATTCAAATGGACATGAACCGTTGAGTTTGCCCGCAGGGTTGCCATGAGCTCCTTATAGAGATCCCCGCAGACTTCCTGCATGTTTTCACGTAGAGTGTGAACCTTTTCTGACCGCTCGTTGGTGATCATCGCATCCCATCCGTTTTTCTTGAAATCTTCCAAATCAATGAAAACATGGTAGTTGAATGACTCGTCATTGACACAGGTTTTAGCTTTAAGAATTTGTTCACGGGTGTAGTTGTGATCAACCAACCAGTACACGCGGTTAACTTGCCTAGCGTGTTTATAAAACTGCATCGTGGCTTCATACTTTGAAATACGCTTTGTTGAAAGTTCAACTTCAAACGCAAAAGTGTAAACTTTTTTATGACCGACCACGCGGGTATAACCATCAGGCCGGTGTTCTTTTGATTTTGGCACCCATTCAGGGTAATCTGCCACATCAAATCTTCTCATTTCCTGCTCAGTCCAGAATATAGCATGCGGGCTATGATATGTCGACCACTCTCCTAAATGAAACGCCTGAACAAGCCTATCATGGTTTGGATTTTCAGATAAAAACCCTTCTTCAGCTAGCTCGTCAAACTTTTTTCTGATCACCGCAAATCCTTTGCTAGTTAATTGCCAGACGTAAAATCTTTCTTCGTAGTCAAAATAGCTTCCGATAAATCCAGAGCGTTCAAGTTTATCCAAAATTTTATAAGTTGAATACTGTGATGAAATTTTATTAATCGCTTCATGAATTGACATAGACGAAGCGATTTTCCAGCGCCAAAGATAATTTAAAATTTTACTGTCACGTGGGGTTAAGTATTCAGAGCTTCCGATTTTTCTGGATTTGGCAGTAATGTTACGTCCTGAGTTATTAAAATTTTGATTTTCAGTTTTCATTTTAAATCCTCTCTATTGAAAATAATAAGTTTGCACCTCATGTAAAGTAGGACCAAATTTATAAATGGCACGACCTTTAATGTCTGGATCTAAATCGTAAGCCCGTTTTGTTCCAAGAACTGAAACGCTGGCTACTTGACTCGGCATAGGAAAACAAAGAATGGCTGGCATGTTGGCTTTGACGGTTTGATCAAAACTTTGGGCGTCAGGTTTTTGTGTTGCCACAATCAAATGCACACCAGCGGCACGGCCTTGACGCGCAATTTTATTCAGGGCTTCACGGGCTTTGTTTTTAAGCTCTTTAGTTGAAGAATTGTCCTTCACATACACTTGAGCTATTTCATCGACCACGATAAAAAGGCGGCTCAGTTTTTCACTCTTATTCTGTTCATCACTTTTGGACACTTCATCGACAATTAAGATTTCAGCCACAGATTTTTTTAAATATTCATCAAAATTAATTGCACCTGATTTTTTGATTTGATTTAGCCTTGAGGTCAATACGTCTGCAAGCCCTGCCAAATACTCAATCGCTTTTTCCGCACCATCATATGTATGAAAGTTTTTTTGACTACTTCCAAGTTTATTTTTTATTGCCATCATCTCAACGCCCTCTTTAAAATCTAAAAAGTGAACTTCCGCATCCTGATTATTTATGCAAAGAATTGATGTGACAATTTTTAGAAAATTCGATTTACCGCCACCAGTTTGACCTGCCACCAACATGTGACCCATGTCTTTTAAATTAATTTTTATCAAAGTGCCGTAACTTTTTCCAATTGGAATATCACAATCCACAAAGTCCTGCGAATCTTCCAATACAAGGATTGTTGGCAAACCCCGCATCGAGTAAATCATATTGACCCTGGTCTTGTCGTTTTCCTCTTCAAAAAATTTGACCACTGTGACGTTAAAGTGTGCTTCAAGCTCTAACTTTTTATCTTTGAATCGTTGTACTGGAATACCAGGAACAAAAAATTTCATTTGCCTGACGAACTCATCAATTGGTTCATCGCTAATAAATGATGGGTACAGCCCACCGGATTTTAAATCACAGTAATCAAATGCTTTTTTAAGACGGTCGATCAACTTCATTCGATCAATAGCCCTGTCACAGCCGTAAAAAATCAATCCGCTTGATGCTGCAAATAAAATTAGACAAAGTTTGACTATATTGGGCTCAAGGTAAAATCCAATTCCAAAAAAATTCGCAAGCCAAATGTCTAGATCAAATAGCAGATAGTATGAAAACACAATACCAGCCCCACAGTATCTCCACAGAGGAAGGGTTTCATTTGCAATACCGCGATTGACTTCTACAGCTGCAATCCATGCGAAGTTAAAAACTTTAAAAATTTGATTCACAAAGTGAATATCAGTTTTGCTGCTTGGACTATTTATCATATGTATTGTCCTTATTTTTAGGCTCATCAATGATGATGAGAAATTCAGAGCCCGATTTAACTTCGATGATGTTTGGTGATTTTTTCATTTCTTCTAAATAAGCAGCACTTTGATCAAGAGCTGCTTTCGATGCTCCACCAAGGGCTGCATCTTTCAAACTTGGTTTTTGCGTTATAAAAAAGCCTGATCCGCTCGTGTCACGAAGGCCGTCAGCCATTCCACCCATTAACCCAAGTCCCATAGCCATTCCCATTTTTTTAGACCTTGAGCCAACAACAGATCCTTTAAGTCCCTGAATTTTGTCGGATTGATCAAAGGCTTGAGCTAGAATTGAATAGCTTTCACCTGTTGGAAAAATGATTTTGCTAAACTCAACATACAAGCGCTCATCACCAGATTTACCCCTACCAAACAAAATTGAATTTTCTGGTACAATCGGTTCACCATCGACAAGCAGCGGCCCAGTCAATTTTGCTTTGATCATACCATCAGTGCCGCCGCTGACTAAAACAGCTTTTACCTCAGATCCAATCGGAATTTCAGAAAGACCGCGAAGGCTTAAAACTTTTATTTTTCCTTGAGCTGATCCTGCATTTCGCCGACCAACAACATTGACGGGGCTTATGTTATTTAAAATCTGCGGTGCTGTGATAGGAACTTCACGGCTAAAACTTGGAGCTGGTAGCTCTTTTGAGTTTTGACCTGTAATCTTTCGCTTATTAAATAATCCTGTCACAAAAACTGATAGGATTAGAGCCAGTGTCACATAAGTCATAATTTTAAAATGTCTTACTTCTGAGCCACCTTTACTTTCAAAATAGGAACTCATCCCAATAGACTGAGTTCCTATATCCGCTTTAACCTCAACGGTTTTTGTTTCGTCAGTCATTAAACCTCATTTCATACTGTGAATCCTTTGGGTCTTTCACAATTAAAATATCATCGCCGCCAGATTTAACGGTGACTAAGTTGAATGAACACCGACGGTCTTCCAAATAAATAACGGCATTTGTTTTTCCAAAGCTGTTTATAGCCATAATGATGAGATCATTTTTAATTTGTTTAAAATCAAACGCAGCACTTCCAGGTACAACTTCCTTTGGTTTAAATGGAAAATTCAATACTGTAACTCGCCCTAAAGCTACGCGAACGAGTTTTGCTTTTTTATCATCGCAAGTGATAAACTTGCCCTCATCACTTGCAGGCAGCTTTTTAGCTTTCGCAAAATCAACGTAAATTAGGCTTAGAGCTAAAATGACAAAAATAATTAAAAATCTCATTTTTTCACTTCATTGTTAGTTTGAACTTCAGCCAAGCTTAACACCAAGCCGTAGGGGTTAAGCTCATTCGGTTCGGATTCTTCAAATGCAATTTTAAGTTTTGTGCGAACGGCCGTTCGGAGATCACCGACTGCAATTACACGGTCTAAATCCACCAGAGCCTGATCTTTTGAAAGCTCAATGCTTCTGATAATAACTGATTGGTTCATATTTCTATTTTTAAGTTCTCTTTGCTCGGTTTCACGCAAAATTTTTTGTTTGTCTGACAAATATAAATCAGGCGAAAATGTTTCCGTATTAAATCTAGCTTTAAGCATGTTTTGTGTTGCCACTTTCACATCTAAATTTGATTTTGTAACAAGAAGCGGCTCTAAAATTTCTAGACCACGTGTGGAGCTTTGAATCAAAATTGGGTCACGATTATAAAGAAAAATCGTCTGTAGAAGTAAAATAAAAACCACGCTGAAAAGTAATTTTGTAACCAATTTTAAAAACTTATTTTCTTTTGTAAGAGCATCAATACTTAATGAAATTTTCATATGTTGTCCTTTGTTATTTAAATATTTTTTAAGAAATTTTATTTCGGATTTTTTCGTTCAACTTCATCAAGCTGACTCTCGCCATTAAAACTTGATGTAACTTTTGAACCTATTGATTTTAAACCACCCAAAATTTTTGTCGGAGTCAGTGCTGCGGCACCAAGAACTGCACTTCCCATGAAGCTTCCTTGGCTAGCAAGACCACCTCGGAGAAGGCTGCTTACAATCATCGGCGTGAGTAATACTGAAAAAGCTAACATCAGATTTAGAATAATCGCTGTAAAAAAATCCACATCGTACTCAGGCTTATTAATCTCAGACAGTGCAAAGCTCCATAAAAGCGCAGCAAGCACACTCCAACATATTTTCCACAGACACACTTCAATTAAACTTTGAAAAAGTCCTCTTGTCGCAGCAGCGGTTGATGGTAAAGTAAAAGCAGCAATTAAAAGCGGTGAAAAAATAAAAATCAGCGTCCAAACTAAAAGATACATGCTCTCTACGATGTACACTGAGATATAAAGCAGAAAAAAAGTCACATAACTAATCAACAATAAAATTGAATCTTTCACGCTAACCCAGGACCATGTAAGCGTTCCGATCTTTTCTCCCAACTTATGGACTACAAGTGCAAAATTGTTAATCTGACCAATTTCTTTTGCTAAAGCGTCCGTTATGTCGGCTAGAAAATTCATAATCTCAGGAAATGCTGCTAGAATGAATGCAGCAACAATAGCACGCCCCGCCAACTGAAAAAATTCTGGCACTTGTCCTAAAGGCATTTTAAAGAAATTAATCATAACCCCAAGCGTGATCATCAGTAAAATTATCGAATAAAAAAATGAAGAGAAAATCTGATGGATGAGTTTTGCCTCAACGGCTAACCAATTAACATCCATAATCAAAACCTCATCACTTTAAATTCAGGATTAAGGTTTACCATCTTCATTTTTAAACTTTGCCCTTCACGCAAATACTGATCTGTGTGGTCTTTATCTTTTTTGTTAGCGACAGCCATTGCCTGTGCTTGAAGTTTTAACCCTTGGCCTTGTGCACGCATTTGTTGATTTAATACATGAATCATCACACCAAGACTTTCAGCGGTAAGCTTTGCAGCTCCTCCTGGCGACACTGAGTGTGAATACTGTTTTATTTCTTCGCCTATTTGATCAAGTTTAAAAGCGTATTCGTTTAAATCATTGTTAAATGAAATGGCTTCAGCAACAGTTTGATCTGTGTTTCTTTGAACATTAGCAAGTTTTGAATCAACAACCACACCGTAAAGGCTTTCAATACTTCGTGTGGCTTGATCAACTGTTCGAAGATCTCTATAAATCCCAGGATCAATACGAAGACCAAGGGTTTCAGCCATATAAAGTGAATCATTAATCCCCCGATTGACGTCACGTAATAGATCTAAGGTATCACCGCTATTTTGAAGCATCGCTTTTAATTGAATAAGCTGCTGTACCGACTGGGCTAAAATCTCAAGTAAAATCGGTATATCCGCTCCGAAGAAATCACAGCGCGCACTTTGCGGTGTGGCTATAGAAAGACAAAAGGCAGTCACTCCTGCCATGAACTTTTTTTTCATTAAAACCTCATTTTTTATTTTTTAAATGTATTTGTCAGAGAAATCAAAATGCACCATTCGGATATTTTTTTGCCAACGCCCGAAACAAGTCTAAATTACATGAATACTCTGACCTTACATCATCAATAGCTTTAAGATCCGTGGGATCTGTTGTCGACAACCAGTACTCTAGCGGTGTACTTTCAATTTTCACAACTTGCTTATCATCACCCGCAATTAAAAAAGCTTCTGAATAAAATCCTTTTTTCGATGTGACACTCTCAACGAGTTTTAATTCACGCGAATTCAAGTTTAGAATTTTTTGTAAAACGCCTAAGTTTCCGCCAGTCTGTTTTAAAATCCATTTAACAGATGAGTTCGGTAAAATAGCACTTGAGACCTTAGAATTTGCAAAATCCTCCATCGCTTGTGAAATCGCAATGGCACTTGCCTTGTATTTTCTAAAAGTTCTAAACACACTCTCTAAAAATCTAGCTCCAGCGTCGCTCTCTAATAACTGCCAGCATTCATCGAACACAACGAATTTTGCATTGATGCGATCTTTTTGAACTTCGCGCCAGATTAGATCGGTGATTAAAAATAAACACACCGCTTGAAGATCGGGCTGTGATTCAAGACCTTTTAAATCAAAACAAACGATTCTCTCGCTTAAGGTTAAATTTGATTTCTGGTCAATAAATTTACCATACGGGGAATCACCACACCAAGGCTCAAGGATCTTTCCCATTTTCTTAAGACTTGGTTCTTCATGTGCTAGCAGTACATCTTTTAAATCCGACAATCGGGGTTCTGGCTTATCGCGCAAAACCATTTTAATGATCGTCTCAATTTCTGAACGCTCAAGCTTTCTGATACCTTTTTCGTCATCTTCTTTGGTCATAAGCTCAACAAGGGAAGTTAAAAATTTAATCTTCTGATCAATGGCTTCAATCGAATGATCACTGAGATCAAATGGGTTAATTGAAATTTTTGAATCTGCACCAACTGGAATATATTGACCACCAAAGTTTTCAGTTGTCTTTTTGTAGGACCCTCCAACATCTAAAATAAATACCTTTGGATCTTCTTTCATTAAATGCGTGATTAGAACATTTGTTGAAAAACTTTTTCCAGCGCCACTTCCACCACTAATCACTTGATTAAAATTACTTAAAGTCGGTGAAAACGGGTCAAATCCTATTAGACCACATGATCTATTGCGCAAAAGCACGCGTGGAATTTTATGCCCCTTCCAGTCTCCGAAAAGCGGCAGAAAATCAGCTAAGACTTCAGTGTTCATACGGCGTGTGCGATCACTGCATTTGGCGTTTGGAAAAGCTAAATCAAAAAAAATCGAACTTGCAGCAAGGGACTCAAGCATTCCTTCAGAACCAGACAGTTCACGAAATTTTGCAAGCACTTCAGCACACTGTGAATCTAAAATGTGTTCATCTGTATTTTTCAACAGTACATTTAATGCTACCGAAAAAATCTTTGTCTCACCACTTACGCGCTTTGAAAGCAAAGCTTCAATGTCTTGAAGTTTTGCAGCGCTGTCTAAGTCTTGTACTCCTCTTTGACCCGAATACATTGAATACGCAATTCGACGCTGTGTTTTTAAAGCCATATCTTCATTGGCTTGATCTAATACTTGGATCGTTAAATATAAATTTGATCCAAACGGCAATTCACGCAATTTTTCAGCCATCGACGCAAAGGTTTTCTCAGGCATGATTTTTAACGATAAAACCCTGTGATGCGTCTGACCAAGCATAAACCCACGCGGAGTGACAACAAAATCATTTAATAAAAGGCCATCTCTAATGTCTTCTGAATTAAATGAGTTCTCTGACATCAGCCCATCTGGGTTCCACTGATCGTAAAGCAGCGAATATGTTTCAACCTCACTTAAAATTTTTGTTTTAATCCCTAAAGTCTCAAAGCCTTTCTGAATGATCATCTCCATTTGATTAAAAAGCTTAAGCTCAGGTTCTAGAATAGATCTTGAAAAATATTCTTCTGTATCATCGTCTTTTCTTTTAAATATCTTAAATCTCTTTTTTTCAGTTTTTACTTTATTTACAAAATCTTTTCGGATCACGACATACAGTTTTTGATCAATGATTTCATTTTTCAAATTTGAATCTGAAATTTTCAGAACCCTTTCAGTTAAGAGAAATTTTGAAAGATCACTTGATGAATCTCTTAATAACGATGCGTGATCATTCGACATTTTATTTGAACCACCCGTAGTCATTTGTACGAACTGAATTGATAATTTTTCTGGCAAGCCATTTACAAAATCACAACTTAGACTTTTTAACGAATTCAAATATTCATCTGTGCTGCATGAAATATCTTTTGGCGTAAGTTTCAAAACTGATCCTAGTGATAAATCCTTAAAAATCAGCTTTCCCTCTTCAAACCCCCAGACTTGAAGGCGATCAACTAAATTTGAATTCATGAATTACGTCCTTTAATGTTAATAAATTTTGATCTTTTCTGAGCAAGTGCAAAGGCTGAAAGTATTTTTGGCTGAAAATATCCACGAATTAAATGCAGTAAATAGTTGTCGGGTCTTCCGCGCTTAATCATTTTTATAAATAGAGCTAGACTTAACGTCGGCCCCCATGTGAATAAAAACTTATAAGACATATTCCCCAAGACAAAATTTAAGAGCGCAAGAACTGTGAACACCAAAAACAAATCAACAACTTCAAAGCCGAACACATACGTTTTTTTATCTAAGCACCGATACACAGTTGAAGTTCTAAGTCCCATTTTTTCTCCCTTTTAATGAATAAGGCTTCGAACCAGTGAAATAATACTTTCCGCACCGAAACCGATAGCTGCCCCGAAGATCGCGTAGATTAAATGCGTTCTGGCGTTTGGTTGACCAGCAACAAAACTAAGACCTGCGAAAACTAGCCCGCACATCGCAGCTAGCGGTAAAAGTGTACCGACTAGTTTGTCTTGAACTGCGGCAAGAGAACTCTCAACGCTTGCGCAAGCAATCATCGGTGCAGCGATAAAGATGATGAGACTTAAAACCCTCATCACTTGTTTTGGGTTGATTCGGATATTTTTTAGATTCCAGTTTTGCAAATTCTTCATAAGATAATTCCCCTATAAATAACGTTGTTAATTTTTCTAGAAATGGTTTCTGTTTTTTGAATAAGCGACCAATTAATGATTTCATTCTTCATCCTCGTCGCATTCATCAGATTCTGCCTCATAGCCACAAGCATCTTCAGTGACTTCACAAATAGCCTGATACATTTCAAAAAGATCTGGATTAATACTTTTTTCTTCTTTTGAAATCAGTCTCCAGATTTCTTCTAATCGTGATTGCGTGTAATATGCCAATTTGTCTTCAGGTAGTTGTGTAAACCCATCGACATCTTTTTCTAGAAATGATCGAAGACTGTCGATGGCTTCGTTCAGCTCTTCACAGCTCTCATCGTTTGCGATTTGATCAAATAATTCTTCACATGAACTTAATAATTCTTGATTTAAAAACATATTTTCCCCTTTTGATAAAAGCATGGCCTAGGCCGCTTCTTGGTCTTCAGTTAAGTTTGCAGTTGTTTTTGATTTTATTTTGAAAACTGTGGCATCAATGATTTGGTCAACAGTGTTCAGTCCTAATGAGCATTTTCGAACAATCAGCGAATCACTAAGACCACACCAAAATTTTAAATAAATAATTTGGCGAGACCTTTCACTTAATTCTTTAAAAACTTCTCGAAGCTCTTGGCTCATATGGTTTAATAGCTCTTTATCGTGATCAGAAACGGCATAAGATCGTTGATCGCAAGGTTTGTGCGATAGTTTTTCATCCCAAATTGAATCTTGAATTTCAGAAATAAAAACATCTGCACCCCTCATAATACGGCGGGCGTTCCAGTTTTCCCCGTCGTGTTCCCGTATAAGGGCTGCAAGTGCTTTATTTTTGTTATAATGAATATTAGTCAGCGACCGTCTAAGTTGAGCCGCAATAGTCACCAGTGTCTTTCCTTCAAGGTAAAAACTGCGCAAAATAATATGCTGATGTTTTGGCAAAGCTGATAAAATTTGATCGCAATAGCTTTGCAATTCTGGACAATTTTTTTGATCCAAATCTTCAAAAACATTTTTTTCAATAGAATCGCCGATTGACTCATATAAAAGTGGTGAAACAATTTTGTCTTTTCGACCTGTTTCAAACCAATTTAGATATTCATCCCAAGTCTGCTGATCCCATAATTTTGAAATTTCTTTCAGCTCTGTCGTTGGCCGTTCAACGCCAGATGCTGTAAGCCATGGTCTATTTAATTTTTTTCGCATTTTATAACCCCTTAAGTTTTAGCCCGCGATTTATTTCGCTGCCGTCTTCTTGCGGAATCATTAATGCGAGAACACCACCAAATGGCGCCAACTTGATTAAGTCATTAATAGATTTAAGGATTTTTGAATTTTTAGGACAGTTTCCATAAATGGTAAAAACAGTTATTTCTTCCATAAATGGAAACTTTTTTTCTGAATTCAGCTATTATCAGGTAGTTACGGAGTTTCCATTTATGGAAGAATGGTAAATGTTGAAAACGGACTCAGTGGGCCCAGAACGAACAAAAGGCCAGAATTTTGTTCTAACCTTAAGGTTGGTGATTTGATCCCCGCCGTGAGCGGATGATATATCGGTATTAAAATTTAACGGACGGCTTCACAATGAAGTGTTATCGATACAGCGATTTTCCATTTCGAATTTTAGAAATTCAAAATTCCTAAAGCAATTAAACGGTTAACGGCGAAAATTCTTATATAAAATTTTTTTAGATTTAGGATTTTTTTGAAAAATACTGCTTCAGAAGCTTGCGATGTTGAAAACGTAAAAATCACTTTAAGTTCTCCTTGATTGCCAGAATTTTTAAAGCTTCATTTTTGTCTAAGAAATAGAGCTTTTCTGATTCTGCCTCTTCAAAACGGTTAGTTTACCGTACGAGAAAACAGTTTGATCACGTGAAAAATTATGAAGCGGATTAGCCGTGAACTTTTGTATTCCGGTAAAGACTCAACGCTAAAAAATGTTCGAAAATCTAAATCATTTTTCTTACATCACACGATACCTGTAAGTAAATTTGATGCAGCTGACACTCTCAAAATTTTCGGAGCTGTAATAATTTTTACGACCCACTACCGCTTGACGTATCTTGCGTTCTGCTTGGTACGATGATCATTTTGTTTACTGCATTATTACACAATAGTACACGAATGATGTGCCTCGCCCGTAGATCGCCCCATTACCGCCATCACGCTCGGCGTGAAGCACCTCAGCTTGCAAACTGTATTTTACATTTGCTTGAGTTTTTTCAATATTTGCACTGGCTACAGTTCGAGCCGAATCAACATACATTCTATTAATTTCTAAATTTAATCTGCCGTCATCTCCAGTTTCAACATTGAATCTAGTAGAATAAATTGAATCATATTCGTACCGTGTTATGGTAACTCCTGCTGCATTAGTGCCTTTCGGCCCAGTGATTGTATAAATTTTAACAAGACTAATTTTCTCATACTTTCCACCGACTTCTTTATAGCAGACCAAATCTGAAGCTTTAGAAGTTATACTCATAATTGAAATAATTGAAATTAATAGCATCTTCATTTTATACTTTCCTTTTTGTAAGACCAATTTCCGTGTTATGCAAACAGGGCGATAATTTGTGTTTGGATAAAGTATTATAAATTATACGAAATTAATAGATGTAAAGATTTTTGACAGGCAAAAAATTCACGGGATGCGATAAAGGAGGACTTATTAAAGAAAATCTTAAGACAGTATTAGGTATAAAAAAGCATTCGATTCTAGCGACAACTGTGATCCGGGTTCTCGCGAATAGAATGCCTGCTCTTTGGTCAGCAACGTTCAATAAAGTGAACTTTTTGAATCAACAGAATATTTTTTTAATTTTAGACTTTTAGCGCTCGCGAAATCGAGCGCCATTCCTATCGATGACTAGTGTTAGTTGATCACTTGAACTTCAAATGACAACGAAAAATCACTATCGCAATTCTTTAACACGCCACTAGCTGAAACTGTTTTGCAGGATGGTGATGAAAACTTTCCACAGCCGTCCGGCTTGCAAAGTGGTAGGCTTTTGCCTGTTGCATGTATAAATGTGCCTAGGATATACCATGATCCAACACCACAACGGTTGCAGCACGAACCACCACAGTCCATATCCGTACAACTCCCAGCAATAGGATGTATGTTGTAGGTAACCGTAATTTTTTCTCGACAGCTTTTTCGTAGAGCTTCTTTATTTAGCGCAATTTTCTCGTTCTTTGCCTTAATTTCATTGTTTTTAACCGCAAACAAATTAGTAGTTTTTTGAGTTGTCTGTGACCAGCCTAGATGCGAAACAAGTAAAAGAATAAATATTAAAGTTAAATTCATGCTGTTAACTTTAGGAGAAATGAATGCCTATGTCTAGTCAGAACCCAATTCTTTTACTAAACTGCCCCACCACAAACTCAAGTGCGATATATTCGCTTTTAAGCAGCATCCCCGCTTAAATTCGAGCTAAGATCAGAAATCGACTCAATTTGATACACTTTGGGTTTTAGATGGGGTTGGTTGGGCTTCAGAGGCTCTGTGCTTGGCGCAAAAAAATTAATGGCTTCGGTAGTACCTTCACGCCGATAGCCTTCGCCTGCTTAATTAAATCCATATCGTCATAGTCGTTGGTACAAAGAAAAATATTCTTGCGCCGTAACTGTTGCCCGATCAATTCAGTGCCGTATTTGCCGATGTCGAGTCGGTGATCGACAAGGATTACTTCATTGTCGGAAGGGCTATTTGCCAAAAGAGTTTTGCCAGACTCGAAAGTGTTCGCGTGTTCGGTGATCGTATATCCAACATTCGCCAAGGTTTTAGGTACTAATAAATCATCATCTATAACCTTAATCGTTAGATCCTTTGGTAATCCAATAAAGACAACCCCAGTTTGAACTACAGGAAGGCGTATTTCAAATTTGGCACCAGAATTACCAGCGACATAACTAATAGTCCCATCAAATGATTCAATGGTTTTTTTAGCGTGAAATAATCCAAGACCGATCCCATTAGCTTTGCCAAAGGTAGCACCCTTAGAAAACAAGCTTGAAATATTCTCAGGTGCAACACCGCAACCATTGTCTTCGACCGTGATGATACAGTTTTGGTGCTGGTTTTCTATTTTAAGACTTACCTGACCGTTTACGCCGATGGCATCAAGAGAGTTTTCTAAAAGATTCTCGATGACCGATGTAAAGTCTTTTTCTCGGACACTGATTGGGGTCAAAGAGTTGTCATCATATTCAAAATTTAAAGTAGCATTTTTTTGACTTTTAAATTTTGACAATAAAATTAAAATTGTTTCCTCCAAATTAATTTCAGCAATTAAAAACTTTGGCTTCTCAATGATTTTGTCGACTTCACTTAAATCATCAATTAAAATTTGTATTCGTCTGATGGCTGTAGCTATTGACTGCGAGGCTTGCTCGTTCTTATTCAACAACTCATAGGCTGACTGAATCGAACTTAATGGCGATCTGATGTCGTGACGAATTTGTTTAACTTTTTCGATGTAGCTTTGATTTTTAAGGTGATCTTCCTCAAGCCTAACTTTTTTCAGTGCTTCGGATTTAATCTGAGCTTCGTAGTTTTGAAAGTGCTGTTTTATTTCCTGGGATTTGTTTTTCAAGACCGATTGAACACCTGTTTTAAGTAGAAAATATTTAATTAATTTTTGGACTGTGCCCTTTGCTGATTTCGGCTCAGCACCAGAATCTAAAAGCTCTTTTACCTCAGTCGAAAGCTCAAAAATACTAATTTGAGTCAAGGTGTTAAATAAAGCAATCAAGATCAAAATGCTCGCCGTAACTGCAAAAAATAAGAATAAAAAATTAGGCTTAAAAAAACCTTCCTCTTCAAAAGAAATTGAAGCCAGAACACTATTGTTACCCACGACTTTACAGTGAGTTGTTCGGTAAGATAAATTATCTTGAATACAATTCGGCGAATAACTTCGACCTGAATCAACAATTGAAATGCAGCTGTTACCTTGAGTGGTTTTTAGAAGCGCACTCTGCATACCCTCATAGGCAGCACGTAAAGAACTTGTCTGAAGCGATAACCCCACAAGGCTACAAACTTCTTTTGCGGCATTATCTTTACTGTAGTTTGTATACAACACCGAGATAGATCTTATACCTAACGATAAAACTAAACTTAAGATTAAAATTTTTAAGGTGCTACTAAAAGACATCATAAAATTGGATGGCTTTCAGGGATTTCAAAAATCTGGTGCTTTTCTAAGATCGGCTTTAGATAGGCCAAAGTTTCTTGCTTTAAATGCTTCTTTGTAAAAAGAGGAATTAAATCATCACTTTTAGCGAAAGCTGAATACAGCGGAAAGTCCAAATTATTTTTCTTCGTTAAGTCTTGAGTGATGATTTCGACAGAACCAAGTTCACTTTCGACTTCAAAAAAGTTTGGATCTGAATTTTCCACAAAAACAGAAAAATCAAACGGTGTGTTTAAAAATTGATGAAGCTCTTGTCTGATCCAATTATTTTTTGGATCAGGTTGCTTCATTGAAGCAGACATCAAAACTCGGTCTGACGCTTCAAATATTGCAGACAACCAAAAATCAGATGAATTTAATTTATCTATTTGACCAAGACCATAACCAAAAGAAACACCGCTAAATTTTTTAGATTGCACTGCTACTAAAATTGAAACTTGATTTTTATAAGTATACTTCCCAAGGTTTAGAAAAAGTATGACATCTTCAGCTTCAATTTTTTGTACAAGCTTAAACCCATTCCAACTGTGGCGAAAAAAAGACTTAAGCAATAAATGGCGCTCAGTAGCCTCAGCTAACGCTCCATCTTGTGCCTGTTTAACAGATTTATGAATAGCCCATCCATTGCTAGTCTGAAGCTGCGCAGGAATTGTGAAGCTTTTAGAAGTGAAGTAATCTAACATCTGAATGCGCTCTAACGTTTCGGCGGCACACTTGATAGCTGCAAGCTTTCTATTTTGGTGACTACCAAATCCAGAGATCAGTTTTTTTGAAGGATGATCTTTAACTAAAGTCGAAAACTGATTATACTCAAGGCCGCCAAGTTTAAGCTTAGTCTCAGACATAGGAATATTAAGACCTGAAAACCAGTTTAAAAACGAATCTCCCCAAGCTTGAGAACTATCGCTTTCAGTAAAGCTACCTTCTGGCAGTTTAAGAGAAGTCATTTTTATTTCTTCTCCTGAACGCGCCAGAGTTCAATTTCGCCGTCACTCATGGACTGGCTACCTAGATCTAAATTATTTTGATGAACAAACAATGTGACATCAAAAAACAATGGAATCGCTTGTTTGGATTTCAAAAGCCACTTTTGATAGCTTTTTAAAATCTCTTTTCGGTCGATATCTAAATCAGGTGTCTCGGTTTGTTTTAAATCAATCGGAGGCGTAAGTAAGTTTTTAGTTATGTAGCGCAGTTGCACTGCAGGATATCTTTCAGAGGCGACATATAAACTTAAAATGTAATCGTATTTATCGGTGGCCTTTAAATCGCTAAAAACTTCAAAAAATTCTTTCATTCCAGCCACTGAGAATTCAACTTCAGATCCAACAGATAACGCTGCTGCTTTAAACTGGTCTAAAAACTTTTGTGAAAAGAATCCTTCAGGACACAGAATTCTAATTTTTTTATGAGTTCTTCTCGGAAGCTCATTTAAAAATTCAGTCTTATTTAGACTGTAATCTGCGGCAAATGGTAAAAATGTTTCGGCTGGTGTAATAATTTTATCAGAATTGTTTTGCCATAAGGCCTGAAGAAGATCCTGACCAACATCCACACGCGTTTTATTTCCAAGACCGAATAGATAGATAATAGACGACGGTGTAGTTGCAGCCGTTTTAATTCCTAATTTTTCCCAGTCAGGCTCACCATAAGGTGAATATTGCTTGATCGCCAGATCAACTTTCATTTCGGCCAAAGCAGTTTTTAAATCCGCAACGGGAACGCGTGTAATTCTGATAGTTCGTGGTGAGTTCATGAATTTTTGAGAAACAGGACTGAACTCATTTCTTTTTAAGATTGCAAAGTCATCTGTGCGGCTTTCTAAATAATATGCACCAGAAAACTTTGTTGGCTTCAATGCTGCTGTCTGAACATCCATGTCACCCGCTGACCAAATACCAGTTTCAGGCGAAGCTAATTGCAGAAAAAAAGAATCAGTCTGCATTTTTAATCTAATAACAACTTCATGATCAGAGTTTTCTTTTAAGCCCGCACAAGTATCAGTTAAGGTCTTCACATTTTCACAGCCAACAATATAATCCCACAAAGGAAAATGCGTGGAAGTTCTTAGGATCAAATGTCTTTTAATCGACCAAACAATGTCTTTTACTGTAAGTGGGGTGCCATCATGAAATTTCAAATCTTTTTTGATTTTAAAGACATGTGTTCCGTCTGATTTAACTTCCCAGTTCTCGGCATAGATCGGTGCAAACAGTTTTTTCTCGTTATCATACCCTGTTAAGCCACTTGAAACATGGTCAAGATAATACCAATCGCCTGTTGAAACAATATTGGTTGGCTCAGGCAGCTGGGTCGAAGCTGTAATTCTAACTTTTAATTCTTCAACTGGTTTTAGCATCTGATCCTCTAGGTTTAACAGTCTAAATCGAAAAAGCACCGATAGGCAAACACCGATAAGAATGACTATAATCAGTGTTTTTTGATTTTGCTTTATCAAGTGATGACTCCGTTATTAAAAACAATTATGCAAAACACGCCTCTGATGGCGCTGGACTTTGCCTCTCGATTTCAAATCTTGAGTCTTTTGTTTTTTGTAACAATTTTTCTAAATTATTCGGCAGACAGCTTCCTGACTGAATAATAGACTCTATTTGAATTTTTTCAGTGTCTGTTAGTTGAACTTCAATGCCTGACGTATCAATGGCACCTTTGTTTGAGATAAGACACGCAAGGCTTACTAAAGTTTGTACAGTGATCATATTTCCCCCTCTTGTTTGGTTTTAAATTAAGAACTCATTAAATAAAAACTTGGATCAATTCCAAGCTGTGCAATTTTTCTAACCAGACTTGATAGCGGAAGTCCTAGCTTGATTGCAGCTTCGCTTCTGGTTTTACTTTTTTTAAGCGAATCAATAATGCGTTTTGTTTCAAACGCTTTTAGTGCCTGATCATGTTCTACGTTTGAATCATCCAAAGCCATTGTCTCACTGCCGCCAACTTGCACTTTCGTCAGGTAGTTTTTAAAATCAATCGGGTTTATAATGTCACCTTCACAGTTGGTCATCATTTGTTTAACGGCGTTTTGAAGACCACGGATGTTTGTCGGCCAAAGCTGTTTTTGCATCTCTGTGACTGTAGAAATACGAAACTGCTTTTGTTTGCTTTGGGACTTGTCTTTATTAAACTCGTCTTGGAAATACCGAACTAGAAGCTCAATGTCTTCGGGCTTTTCACGCAAAGATGGTGCATTGATAATCAAAGTTCCTACACGCTCATATAAATCCGTTAAAAATGATTTGTCCTTGAGCCGTTCTTTGATATCGGGTTGCACGGCTGCAACAAGTTTAAAATTCACTTTCGTCTCTTGATCAGAGTTGTCGCCGACTTTTCGGAATCTCATTTCTTGCAAAAATCTTAAAAGCTTTGCTTGTGCTGCAACAGGTAATTGGTGAAGTTCATCTAAGAATAAAACGTTATGATTTGCCTTTGACACAAGGCCCATAGTGTCGGCATTGGCTCCAGTGAAGGCACCCTTAACGTAGCCAAAAAGTTCTGATTCAAGTAAGTTTTCTCTGTGGGTGAAGCTTGCACAATTTATGGAAATTATTTTTTTACCCGTTGGAACTAGGGCTTGCGCTATCAATTCTTTACCTGTACCAGTTTCGCCTATAATGAGAGTCGGATAAGACGAATTTTTTGCTGATTCAATTTCTTTAAGCATCTGGTGCATGACTAACGACTTGCTGACAAAGCCATGCTTTTTTAATTCAAGTTCAGCTTTCGTAGGCTCAAAGTCTGAATTATTGAGAAGTCGGTTCTTAGTTTGGTATTTTACGACCGACGATAAAATTTTATTTTTCATTTCTGGAATAGAGCTACCTTTTTTCAAAAATCCAGAGGCTCCTGTTTCAAGTTGATCAGTTAAATAATCGAGTTCAAAATGACCGCTGGCAAAAAGGAATTCTTGCTCTGGGTTAATTCTTCTTAGGTGCTGACAAACTTCGGTCCCCTTAAGATCGGGCAATATGTAATCTAAAATCACAACGGCGTAGGCCTGCGGGTCTTTTTGATAGAGCTTGATTCCGCGTGCGCCAGTTTCAGCCCAAATAACGTCAATGTCCTTGCGGTCTGACATCATCATCGACATGCAATCAAAAAAAGTCTCATCGTCTTCAATTAACAGAATTTTTGATCTCATAGCTTTGATCCCCCCGAACGCTACTTTGACCTGAAGATCCTAGAGCAAGCTGAGGGCCGAATGTGTGTTTTTCACAACATTCTCAGAGTTTACAGAGGGTTATGGATTATTTTAATCTGTTGCCAGCAGTAGGTTTCCTGTAATTACTTCATGGGTAGATCAATAAATTTACAAAACACCCTGTGGCCACGTGATTGTCCGTGGTCGCACGTTGTTGAAACGACAACACAGTCTTTTTATTAGGTGTATCAGCAAGGCGAGCCTTTATATACGTGAACGCGGGGATCAGATTTGATGTTATTCGCTGACGATATTAAAGTTTTGTTAAAAGCGAACTAACGCTTTATGACCCCACTTTTAGTGATCAAATTCCCACAGCGATCTTATTGGATCTAGGCTTTTCTAAGATTTCTTTGATGATTGTCCCAAAGTTCCTAAGATAAAGTCAGTTATGTTCATCGCCACAAAGCTCGGCAGCATTTCACATGGCGTATGGAATATAAAATTGGTTAGATAATAGTAAATTGAAATAATTAACGTCTAATCAATGCAATTCTTATATGCCCTCACCGGAATTATAACTTCGTTCCGAGAAATTAGTGGAAAGGTAAAAGGGGCGTTGTAGCCAGCCCAGTGATGCTGAAGAAAGTGTTCCGCATCATGAAGTCGGCCAAGCCATTCTCAAATAAATTTTTTACCTTGCTCCATTTGCCGCGTTAGGGTTGATTAAGCGATATTGTGATCCTAATATTTTCTTTTATTATAAGTGCAGCCTCATCAAATGTGGGCGGTCCGAAGGTATGCATCGGTGCAACTTTAGAAACTCCCCAAGGTTCTTTCGGATATCCGACAAAGGTTAAATCCATTTTTCCATTTCCATTTAAATCTTCTTGTACAGCGACTGCAATTTTTCCTTCTTTCACGTCTTTAAAGTCGCAGGTCGTTGAGCCATCCTCGTTTCTTTTCGCGTCAGACTGTGCGGCTACTTTTTTGTTATCCATCGGAAAACCATCTGCATTAAGAAAATACCCAAAAATTATTTTCGAAGCAGCGGACTTTCTGTTTTTAACAAGAACTGAAAGCTCGAACGCCTGCGCGTTCATTGCAAAAAAGGACAAAAGTAAAATGCATTTCATATAATTCCTTTCTTTAAATTATAAAAAATTTTAATTCGCTGTAGGAGCTGTTTTCACGAAAGCCCCAAGCAAGGCTGTCATGAGCGAGGCGATTACAAGTCCAGAAAAAAGAAAAGCAAATGAACTTGTTTTGTTCGCAGAACCTAGCTTGGCACTTAAGCAAACGACTGCGAATACAACTCCGAAGACGCTTCCTACTTGGCGAATAGAATTATTAATTCCTGAACCCACCGAATATCGCTTTGGTAGCAAATCGAAAGTAGCGGAAGAACTTAGGCTGGGTATGATCATTCCTAAACCAACACCGGTTAGTAATGCGCTTGGAACCCATAAAAGCCAAAAATCAGGCGGCCAGTCCAAAGTAAATATTCGAATTAAGCTTGCAGCAGCATATAATATACCGCCCCAAATTAGTGGCCTAGAATGCCCGCGTGTTCCAGCGTATCGGCCTGTTAACAGGGCGCTTGGAACAACTGCGAGTGGGCCCACTGTCATCGCAAGCCCCGTTTCTAGTGTACTGTAATTCCAAATTTCCTTTAAAAAAAAGACAGAGCCTAAAAACATCGCGGAAAAAGCGATGCTAAATATAAATGTTGCTGAATTCGCAAGTTTAAAATTTTTCGATTTAAATAAACTGCGATCAATAAGTGGTACAGAATTTTTAGCATCCACAAAAACAAAAATCACAAATACAATCAGGCCAGATGCAGCAGCGCCCAGGGTGCTGTAGCTTATGAGACCCCAAGATTTACTTTCGACTAACGCAAGCGAGACCAAGGCCACGGCAATAGCACTTAACACGGCACTCAAAATCGATGGAGTAAGCGCTTTTGGATCGCGAGGAGCTTCCTTTAAAACTTGGTATCCCCGAACGCAGCACCATATTCCGATTGGAATATTAATAAAAAAGACCCATCGCCAATTTGAAAAAGCAATGATTACTGAGCCAAGCGCGGGTCCGATTGCGGCGGCCAGGGCGCCGACAGAGCTCCAAATTGCAATTGCGATCGCACGTTTTTCTTTTGGGAAAGTTCCGAGCACCAGAGAAAGTGAGGTTGGTGTCAAGAGTGCCGAGCCTATGCCCTGTAAAGTACGCGCTGCAATTAAAAACCAAATTTCCTGAGATAGACCACACATCGCAGATGCAAACGTAAAAATCGCTACGCCCGCTAAAAAAAGGCGCTTTCGTCCAAACTTGTCAGCAAAAGCTCCCGCTGGAATGAGTGCGGCACCAACTGCAATAGTATAGGCATTTAAGATCCAACTCAGGTGCGAGGCAGAAACGTTTGAATAAGTTTCTCGGATAGCGGGAAAAGCAACAAACAGAATTGTCGCATCAAGAGTGACGGCAAAGACGGCAACGCAAGTGTAGATTAAAACTTTCCAAGGATTTTGAACATTTGCAGGTGAGTTCATTTTTATCCATTAACTCAGCCACGAAAACGGACTGAATCCCTTAAATGCTAAAATTGTTGCAGATACTGATATTCCAAGAACAAAGAAAAAAAGTATAAAGATGATAGCGGTACTGATTCGCTCATTAATACTTAATACCCGAGTCAAAAAAAGAGCGGCAAGTAGAAGTATTTGAATGCCATGCATCGAGATAAAATGAGCTATACGAAGATCGCCAAAATTTTTACTCCAACCAAAAAAGAAAATTCCGGTTGTTCCGTCTTTTGCTCCGACCGTGTGGGCGAAACGTAGTGACATCACCGCGCCTATCACGCTGGATATAAGAAATAGAACAAGTCCCAATTGAATGGCTCGGTTTTCAACAGCACTTGACGCTAATTTTTGAGTCGAAAAAATAAAAGTCAGGTACAGAATCACCATTGTGTTAACGAGAATGGCTATTCCCATCGATCCATACATAAGGCCATCAAATGGGTGTCCAGCATTGTGATGCGAGGGCACGCCGCGAGCTGCTTGAATCGAAATCGCGATCATTTCAACAATCACGATTGCTGATAACAGCATTGATAAAAGTGAGCGGGTCTTTTCTGGTGAATACTGAATAACCCAAATCATGGTTACTAAGTAGACTGCAAACGAGATTGAAAACTTTAATGGTTTTAGCCACGTGTTCACATTGACAACAAGTCTTGGATCAAAAGCCCAGCCGATCGTGCATGCAACCACAAGTATCAAGCAAAAGACGGCTGTTTTCATCATCAGTGGTTGCAAGCTATATAAATTCTTAAATATCGTGATCATAATTTTCTCCGATCAAAGACTTTGGATAAACTCCAGCCAATTGGACCGAACATGAATGTTAAGAAAAGTAGAATCAAACGAAGAAAAAAATTGCGATTACGATATCGTCGCTCGATTTCAGAACCGATCAAGAGATCAAATGCCAAATAGTGTACCCAACCCGCCAAAAGACCCCACGGATTTGAGAACAGGGCCTGGAGGGCCTCAAGTGATCCAAATCCCGCACCAGCCGGTGGATTTGTGAGGAACATTGACATCAAAGAAACCCAATAACCCAACGCAAGCAGCAAGGGAATCGCTGTCGAGTGGATCAAGACCCTTGAGATCTTAGATGCTCCGAAAAATATAAGCAGAATCCAAGAGCAAAGAGCGATAAAGTTAAAGATTTGAAAACTAAATTGAGGTGTCATAGGCTTGTTTCCTTATGTTAACAACGGTAACATGTGAAGTTGCCATTGTCAACATGGCTTTAAAGCTATATCATTTGGGTATGGCTACAGAGACAAAAGTTAAACGAAAAGCAAAAGGCACTTACCGACACGGAAACTTGAAAGAAGCCATTCTGCAAACAGCCCTTCAGTTGATTGCCACACGGGGAAATGTGGATTTCAATTTGCGAGAAGTCGCTGAAAAAACGGGTGTCAGTCACGCGGCGGCCTATAGACATTTTAAGTCAAAAGCGGAAATTCTTTTGGCCATTGCAATGACCGGATTTGAAAAGCTGAATGATTATTTTCAAAAAAGTTTGAGCCATGATCCACTAGATATTATTTCTTTGGGCGAATCTTATGTAAAGTTCGCGGCAGACAATCCCCATTATTTTCGTGTTATGTTCCATCCAGATTTAAAACCGCCATCGGCAGAGCACACCGATTCTACATCCGTCGGATCTTCAACATTTGGTACGTTAACCCGATGCATAGAAGCTAATAAAACGAAAGGGCGTTATACAGAACAATCAACTGAAGAACTCGCGGTTGCGGCGTGGTCAATCGTCCATGGACTTGCGGTTTTGTGGGTCAATGGAAATTTAAGCCCGCTGCCGGACGGACACACGCCCCGTTCTGGCGTGATCGCACGCGCCGTTGCAACAGCCTTGGTTAACGGTTTGAAAAAACGTTGATTTGGTTACTTAAAAATTTATCAAGATGAAATAGGCTTTTCGCTACATGTTGACAATGGTTACATTTAAAGTTAACTTTGGTAACATATTCGAAGGAGTTCTTCATGATCGGTAATTCAGAATTTCAAAAACGTTATGGTCCTGATGCCGTCGTAACAGGTTCCTCAGAGGGAATAGGGCGTGCCGTTGCCAACGAACTAGCCCAGCGGGGATTAAATCTGGTTTTGGTTTCAAGACGAGAAGATAAACTTGCTGAGCTTAAAAACGAAATTTTAAAAAAACATCCGACTTTACAAATTCAAATTATCCCGCTCGATCTTTCAACAGCTGGCGCAAGTGAAGTTTTATTTGAAAAAACAAAAAACTTATCTGTAGGTCTTTATGCAGCTATAGCAGGTTATGGAACATCGGGTGACTTTATAAACATAGATGTCGCGCAAGAGCTTAACATGATCGATGTTAATTGCCGCGTTGTTGTGGAGCAAAGTCACCACTATGCGAATCGATTTAAAATACAAGGGCATGGAGGCCTAATTCTAATGAGCTCCCTAGTAGCCTTTCAAGGCGTACCCAGGGCTGCAACTTACGCCGCAACTAAAGCCTTCATGCAAACATTTGCCGAGGGAATTTATTTGGAACTAAAACCCTTTAACGTTGATGTGCTTGCCGTAGCGCCAGGGCCAGTGAATTCTGGTTTTGCTGGGCGCGCGCAAATGAAAATGAATAAAGCTGAAGATCCTGACCAAATTGCTGCCGGAATTGTTAATGCGCTGGGAAAAAAGGTTACCGTCCGACCTGGTTTTTTATCTAAACTCTTAGGGTGGTCATTATCAACAATGCCACGGTGGAGTCGCGTTAAGGCCATGCAAAAAATCATGGGGCAAATGACAAGAAAGTCGTCATGACACGGATTTATTTCTGTGGATTTATTTTAAGTTCTTGTAATATCCCCCCCCTTATAAGGGACCGATATTTGATTCAGAATCAAAGAGACTAAAAATTGATTCAGCATCAAAAGGTATTGTAGCTTTGACGAACGCAACTTTAGATCCTAATTTTCGGAAGGAATTTGATTTTCATTAATTGTAAATTTATAGGAATCTGGATTTGTATCCAGATTAAATGGCTGGGATATTTGGCTCGCAAGACTGGACCGGTACGATATAGACAAAACTTGAAAGTTTAGAAAATTTCCAAAAAAACAGAGACGCATTTGACAGCCAAAAGGGAAGGCCGAAAAGCCCTCAAGAAAATTAGCCATTCGCATATCGAAGTTTTCGCGTTAGAAATTTACCTTTTCTCAAAATCAAAACTTAAAATTAGGCCCACGCGAAAATAAGTAAAATTCAGGCTCATTAATTGCACTATATTTAAGGTATGAAATATAAATTCATATGTTGGTTATGGTTCAGTAATTGAAACTGACAGTCCAAAGGCCGTTTGCCGCCAAAGACAATTTATTGGAGAGAAGGATTGGCTTTCATGCGCTTTACTTATTAGTTTTTTCCACAACAAATATTCAGGCGCAAACAAGCAAAATAGAAAACCTCATCGGACTAGTCGAGGTTCCCGAGATCTTTGGCAAATCTGATCCTAGTGGACCTCCTGGTCAAAAGTCGCCCAAGAAAGTTAACCCGATAAAACTTTATATTGAACCCAATGAGTTGTCTAAAATAGTAGTTCAGGTCGCAAATCAAGACGAACTTATTTCACGTGACCACGGATATGAAGAAAAATCGGCCGTTGCCTTTGAGCGAAAAGGCGACTGGTTTTTGATTAAAACCAAAACTAACAAAGGTTGGCTTTCTCCAAAAGCGGCTGGTCAGTTTCACCGATATGAAGACCTGCTGGAAAAGAATCTTTCTTACCTTAATAAAAATTGGAACGGACGATTATATTCTGCACCAGATGATTCCAAAAAATTCGAGCAACAAAAGCTGAAGTTTAAAGATGAAGGCAACTACGCTAACTGGATGATCAGTCAAAGCGACGTCAAAATCCTCGACAAGAAAATGTCTCATGGCCAATTATGGCTCAAAATTCAATTTGTTGACGGCAGGTGCGAAAGTGAAGAGAAATTGAAAAAAAAAGCTTGGGTTCCTGCCTACAGCGAAAAAGGTGATGAGAATTTTTGGTTTACATCCCGTGGATGCTGAATCAGCGGTTTAGGAAACGCTTCATTCTGAAAAATTTTAGCTACGCAGAAAGCCGCTGTAAAAAGCGGTTATTTTTTGGTCCCCAGCCCGTACCCAAAAATTATTTATAAAATAAATAATTTTGCTTTTTACGGCAGGAACATCGTGGCTACCATGTCTTTCAAAAGTCAGTAATGATCGCTTTTCTGAACTGGCCAGCAAAGCGAACCTTTCTGTGCATTGCCGTGGGGACGAAGTTTTAATTTTCTAAGCTCTTTGTTAAAACTCGTGAAAATGGGAGTCGCCTAATTTTTGTCCCCATTTACCAGGCTTCAGAAGGCTAAAGCGAATATGTTGGCACTTGGCTTCAGTTGGATTCCCTTATTGACCTTGTTACTTTAGAAATACAAAATAATGATAATTCTGAGGAGCCAAATATGAAAATATTTTTGTTAAGTTTCGTCCTGTTAAGTTCACTAAATATTTTTGCAGCAACCCAAAGCGAGTGCCTCAGTGGTAACTTTGCAGTTTGCCGTGACCAGTTTAATAAGTATGGAAGCCAATCGGATCGTGCAGGCGCAGTCGAACTTTTTGAAAAAGCTTGCTCGGCTCAAACACTTCATGTTTCTTGTGAGATTATTTCTTTTTCCAAAGCTGACTCTTTAAAGAAAACCTTAGCGTTGGCCAAACCAAATTCAGGGATTTTTGTTATGAACGGCCCCAAGGTCGACAAGTTTTATCAAATCTCTGAAGTAAAATAGCTTCAAAATCACTTCTTACAAGTGCAAACGGCTCTCGGTTTTGCGAGCGCCAAAAGTCTAAGTTCAAATAAATAATTCTGCTGATTCGAAAAGATCACTTAAATGGCCATACCTGACTACAGAGCAGTGATTTAGTACGGTTATTTTTTTGTGCAATCGGGTAATACAAGAATTTTTACTGCTTGTTCAGCAGTTGCATACGAAAAAACAAGTTTGCCATGGGTAGTATTGAATACTAACGAGTTTTGAAGCCTTTCAAACTCCTCACTCATGGAAGTAGAATGTGCGCTGTAGGTAACTTACTACCGTTACAATCAAAAGCTAAATCACCGAAATCAACAGATGACACTGTGATTACAGTACCTTGGGTTAAACACCTGCCACTTTTGCGCCGTTAAAAATGATATAATCGATCATTTTATTACCAGAGATAATCGTGAGCCTCTCTGGATTATTATTAGCAGGTATCGCTGTCTGAGTTAAGGGCGCATTACAGGTTATTGATCAATCTTAAAGCGCGGATTGTCCGCAAAACTGCCTCAATTTATATTTAATCACAAGTCAGGCTAGTTAGAATCCAGAAACCACCGACAGTTCCCGGAGCTCCTTTTCTTAAGCTAATTCCGTAATTTTTTGCCGACTCACCAGTGAAATTTAATTGTCCATAGCTATTCATGCCGAGGGTGTTAGAAGCCGCTCCGTTTCGAAAAGAAGTTTTTCCCAGCATCTGGCAGGCTACGAGTCCAGTGATAAGATTTGAACCAAGATTATATGTGATATGATCAATAGTAATGCTCAAATCAAAAATTTGAAGTGCACCATCGGGAGAGATAATAGCTTGCCCATTGATTTTTGATGGAACGACCGTCACATCTGCAAAACTAAAATTGGAAAGCATGCATGTGCATAGTATCAGTAAAATTTTTTTCATTCTTCACCTCAGATATACTCGATTAATATTTTATTTAATTACATGTTTAGTCAGATTGGCAACTTGAGCTAGATGTGACCACTCTTAACATTTGATAATCTGGCTTTACAATCGTGCCGTTATTCACTTTTTTCCATATATATTTTCCAAATGTTACGGATATTATTTTTCTCATTGATTCACCTGATGTAATTTTTATCCATTCGGTGCCTGTAATAGCAGTGATTAATGGGTTAACACTTTTATCATTTATATAAACTTTAATAACTTCATTTGCGACAAGAACACCAAGATAACATTTGCCGTATTGTACGCTACCGTTGTTTGCAACAGTCAAAGCTTCAACAAGATCAATGACTTCACCTTGTTTTTTCGACAATTCTCTCAGTCCGTCCAATGATACTATTGTATCTGAAGCAAATATGTTTAATGAAAAAGTTAACAAGGCTATAAATAATAATGCTTTCATGCATATTCCTTTAAATTTAGTTAATCTTCAAATTTTAAATCTAGTTGAACGATTTCACATGAAGTTTGATTTGGTCGAATAATCACTGCTGCACCGTCACCTGATAAATAGCCATCTTCAATAAAGAATTTACCAGTATGGGTCTTATACAACGGGCTACTCGTTAAATTATCATTACCAAAATAGCGTGCGCTGTCTGCAAGCACTTGCTCATCAAAATTTATTTCACCCATTTCTGGGTAAAGTACGTTCAGAGCAATTTGCAATCTAGACTTAATTGTTTGAAGACATTTTTCAGATAGAGTCACGTTTTCAACAGAACTTAAATCATCACTGCCAGATTCTTTTAGCTTTAGATATCTAGAAGAAACATGATAATCCCCTGTGCTTTCAACCCCGGCTAGACCTAAAAGTTCGTGTAAAACTAGTGCCATTTTAATATTTTCATTTCTTATGTTTTGCCAACTATCGTTGTTGCCGCTTCCATTGATAACAATTGTATTTGGATTTTTCTTGTTTACTGCTGCAACCCCTTGAGATCCCGATGGGGTGTCAACATATAGTGGCTTTTTTGAAACCACAATTTTAACTCCAGCTAAAATACTTTCGATATTGGGTGTGATTAAAAAGCTATATTTAGAATTTGCATCGACTACAACTTTATTAGCTAAACTTAAAAATTCTAAGGCTAAATCATTACCGCCATTACCTACTGTGCCACCCTCTTTCGCAAAGCTATTAAAGCTTGTGATTATAACTAGGACTAAAATTAATTTTTTCATATATTGTCTCCATTGTTTAATTTAAAAAATGCTAAACTTAATTGATAAACTGAATTCGCTGCCTGCGGAACAAACTTTTTTTCAAAATGAGTCACAAATTTTTGAATCTCTTTTTGTGCTTCTGAAATCTGTTTTTGATCAAACGCAAGGGTTAGACCTCTTAGATCACGCTGTTCCATAGGCTGATCTTCTATAGCTTCGATAGCGCGATTTAACATTTGTTTATGATATTTTCTAATTCCTGAAGATGATACCGAAGGTATTTCATATTTATCCGGAGCCGAATAAATTTTACTGTCTTTAGTTTTCAAAATTTCTAATCTGACTAGATGCTTTAACGCAAAATCAGCTTCCGTTCTAGAGATATTAAATTCTTTACAAATTTGATCTGTCGTAACTTTACCTTTTTTGACTTTGATAAGTTCGATAATTGCAAAATGAAACCAATCTGAAACTTCAAAGAAATCTGTATCGCTCAGAACAAATTTGTTTTTAAGCATTTTTTCAACTTTAGAAGAAGCTGGAACACTTTTAAGAAAGGTCGATTTTTGAGACTGTGTCCAATTTAAGCGGTCAGCAACTATTTTGGCTCTACTTTGACTAATATTTTTTTTGCCTTGAAATAAAAGCTTTAAAAACCCTGGCGAAAGACCAAGGCTTTTAGCGAAAGCACGCTCAGAATACCGCGCATTTATGTTCTTTCGTCTGATGTGTTCTAAAATAAGTAAATCGACGTGATGATTTTGTTCCATGAGCGCAATCTGACATGCGATGTTTCACTTTGCAACTATTTGGAAAACAATGTGTTTTCCAAATAGTGAGTGCCCGGAAAACGCCTGTATTAATTACCCGGAAACTCTGCACTCGATTTTAACATATAATGCAGCACCACCATAAATATAAACATCGAAGTTTTTACCGCCATCCGAGTCTTTATTTGTTTTCAAATCCAAATGAAGCCCAGCGCCAACATATTCGCTATGACCTTCTGAAGCTCTTAAAATAGTGACGAAAATCAAAACGTAACCGGCTTAACTGGCTTTTTACTTAAAATTTTTCACAAGGAAGTGGTACGTATTAGCCCGATACCGAATGCCACTGTGAACTTTTGGTTTCTATTCAATTTCAGTTGAAACTATGGAGCTGACACGCCACTCCGCCAAGGGTTTGGTTTCTGCATGACTTGTCAAAACTACCGCAGCAATTAAGATGACTAAAATGAATTTCATAAATATCTCCCACGAAGTGTTTACTTTAACAGTCTCGTTGTTCCAGTTCAGAAAAAGAAGCTTACTGGAGCGTTGAAATCATAAAGGCTCCATAAGTTGACCGCCAACTTAAAGATCTGGACCACTGAATAAAAAGATCGCTGGGTCTGATTTTTAAGTTTTCAAGAAAGTAAATTTTTGAAGCGACATTTTTTATATTTTGAAATCGACAGGAACTATGGGCCTCAATAAATTTCCCACTAACCCTTTAAATGCTTTAGGAATTTCATATTTTGAGAATGAAAATTTCATTCACGCGTTATTAAAAACACTTCATTCTGAAAAATTTTAGTTACCTAAAATCCGCTTGAAAAAAGCGGATTTTTTCTTTGTACCTGTTATCAGTTTAAAAATTATTTTTATGTGGTGAATAGAATTATTTTAAAATGGGGTTCATATTGAACCACTCTCAGAAAGATATCCTTTTGGTCACTTCGGACAAAAAAACACGAGAACCGTCATGGTTCTCGTATTTTTAAGTGATATTTTAGTCAAAAGTTTCGTAACCAGCACCGCCAGTGATTTCATGAACTTTGCTTCTGGCTTCAGTTTCGATTTTAATCTGAACTTGCTTAATCACATCGTCTGAGACGTTCATATACTTCATCGTATCAATTGGGCTTTCAGATTTATTATCAGTGATTTGCTTTTGAATTTCGTCTAATTTTTGCTGCTGTTCTTTTGCTTTACGAGCTGTGAATTCTTTTTTCTGGGCGTGCACACTCCCATGACTACATTTAGCAATTCTTGCAATCTCTCGATAAGACAAGCCAGCTTCTAAAAGTGATTCAATTAAAGCCGAATTTCTTTTGCGTGTACGGCCTATGATTTTACCCTTGGCTTTGGCATTTCTCATTCCGGCTTTTACACGCTCTTGAATCATCGATCTTTCTAACTGAGCCAAACTTCCTAAAATTGTAAACATGGCAACACCCATACTGGATTCGGTATCAATCTGCTCAGTGATGCTGACAAACCGAGTATTACAGTCTTTAAAAATCTGAAGCCCTTTTAATAAGTGCATTGTGCTTCTGGCGAAACGGCTGAATGCAAATACGATGACTTGGTCAGCCTCAAGTCGCTTTACTCGTTCCATCATCTTATCAAGTGCAGGGCGGCTTTCTTTAGCCCCCGAAATACCCTGATCGGTGAATGTTTCGTATTCTGTAATGTTATTTCGGGTACACCATTCTAAAAGGGCTCGTGCTTGTGATTCAGCCCCGTTGACTTGATCTAATGTTGATACCCTGATGTATAGAAATGTTTTTTTCGACATGTTTTACGTCCTTATGAGGTTTTTATTTTTTTAATATAAAAAAGCCCGAAGGTATTAACTTCAGGCTTAAAAAATCATTTTTTATTTATTTGGCATTAATTATCTGCCCGTTAACTGCTTTGTATATTTAGAATACGACATAATCTCCTTCTGTGAGTTTTCGCTGGCTAGTCCCATCATCATCAGCGTGCAGAATTTGAGCTGACCCACAAAAGCTAGGAGCAAACCAAGCCTAACAACGAACGAAACAAATCTAACGATTTCCATAACAATCCTTTCATTTAAGAAAGCTCCGTTGAAAATCGAATATGGCTTAAATTAATTCCTGCCGCCCTTGTGAAAAATAGGCTCATTTTTTTCATATCAGCCTTATCACCCTATTTTATGAAATCGAATGAGAAGACGTGAAACACAGTGAGAACAAATGAGATTCACTTTTTCACAGAACGTGTTGAAATCACGAAATATTTTTTATAACCCATTGTTATTGTTTATTTTTTCTAATTCGTACTTATCACTTCTGGGAGTTCTGGCATGGGGTACTTAACCTTTTGGAATCATTATAGATTATTTTTGGAAAAATGTATAAAAAAGTCTTAACTAGCCTTTGAGAAAGTGAAACCGAATTCAAATTGTGCTCCACAAGCTGATGCAATTTTAGATAAAAGTGGTATTGAAGGTATCCGTTTGTCAGCACCGCTTTCTAATCTAGCAATAACACTTTGAGTAGTTCCAATTTTTTTAGCCAACTGAGACTGTGTTAAATCCGCTTTTTGCCTAGCTGATCTAACTGCAAAGGCAATTTCAGTTTTCGATTTTTCTACTTCAAAAAGCATACGTGTCGTAGGATCTTTTAAAAGTTTATTAAAAAATTCTTTAGCTGATTTTGTTTGTCTATTTTTTTTCATAAAGCTAACACCTCTTTCATTCTTTTTTCTGCAATGTCTAAATCGTTTACTGGCGTTTTTTGTGTCGTCTTCTTAAAAACATGTAACCTAGTCATCGTTTTTGTTTCAACAAGCACGTAAGCTATTCTAAACCCACCACTTGGAGCATTAAACTTTATTTCCCAAAGCTTACCGCGTAGAGGTTTGAATTGAACCCTAGGACAATCAAGTCCGTGTTTTTCTATTCCCTCAAACACGTCAGTAAATCGGGCTTGATCGGCTTTCGGCAAATCACTGATGAAATCTTCTATTGGCGATCTGCCCTTGGCCGATTTATATAACTCTATATTCATGCGTCTCCAAATATAGCCTATTGGCTATATTTTTACAATAGCTTTTTTTTATCGCGAAGTATTTTTTATAACCTATTGTTATCGTTTATTTTTTATGATTCGTACTTATCACTACTGGTACTTCTGCCATGGGGCACTTAACCTTTTGGAATTATTATAGATTATTTTTTGGTAAAGTCTATATCCGCCGATATCACCTTATTTTGTGTTTTTTGTTGATGTATGGGAGCATGATAAATCTAAAGCCGTGCCTCAAGATTTATGGCTTCGCTCTAAAGACTTGCTGACAATCATGCACAGTACCAGCAACCCTTGATGATTTAAAAATCAAGGGACAACCTCCGAACATTCGCCTTCATAAATTAAAAGGCGATCGCAAAAATCAATGGAGTGTCACAATAAAACTTCCTTGGCGCATCACCTTCGAATTTAAAAATGGCGAATTTATTGAAGTTACAATCGAAAATTATCACAAAGGATAGATGTATGATTAAAAATTCAAAACCCATGCACCCCGGAGTTGCTTCTATTAGGATTTGGGTGTCAAAAACATTTTGTTTTTGACCAGCTTATAAAAAGATTCTAATATAATGCATGTTTAAAAATCCAGTTCCAGTCACAGTGTGTTTGCTACCAATAGATGGAAAATTACTGGGTATTCGTCGTGGAATCGAACCACGTAAAGGTTTTATCGCTTTACCTGGTGGATATGTAAATGCAGACGAGACTTGGCAACAAGCTTGTTGTCGAGAACTCTTAGAGGAAACTGGTATTAAATGTGACCCAACCCTAATTGAATTATTTTCAGTCGAAAGTGCCATTGATTCTAATCGAATTTTAATATTTGGCTTGGCTCCAGCAATTTCTAAAGAACAATTGAATTTGAACTTCGAAAATGAAGAGACGCAAGAAATTACGCTGATAGAAAAAGGTCAAGAACTAGCATTTCCTCTTCACACTTCAGTGTCGCAAAGATTTTTTGAATTATAACACTTCATTCTGAAAAATTTTAGCTACGCAAAAAGCCGCTGTAAAAGCGGCTTTTTTTTTAGTCCCCAGCTTGTACCAGCAAAAAATAACTAAAAATAAAATTTATTTAATTTTCGGCAGTAATTTAGTGGCTACCCTATCTCTCAAAAGTCAGCAAAGATCGCTTTAATGACCTAATCAGCAAAGCGAACCTTTCCGTGCATGGCTGTGGGGACGAAGTTTTTGCTTCCAGCATTTTTTTGTTAAAAGCTGGTGAAAAAACTTTATCCGCTTTTAAAGAATTAAACTCATGGTCTAGTTGATTTCAGCATTTTATATTAGTCCAGTATTCCCCACAAACTGGACTAGAATACAAAACTTTTTACATAGAAGATTACTTCAGGAGACTTATATGAAATTAAACAAATTTTTAAGTATTAGCGTAGTCTTGTTTTCATCTCTTGTTGTATCTTGCTCGACTTTCAACAGACAGCCTCGTGATGTTGCGGGCAATGCCGATGTTGGTTCTTCTAGTGAAACACCACTTATTCAACCTCAAAAGTTTGATCAGCTGGTGAATTCTATTCAGCAAGCTTCAGGTGCACGCGATTCTAGTGGCTGGGGAATTTATTTGATGGCTATCCGTTATGATTTACGAAACTCGCTTTTTGGATTTGGATCCGCTAATGGAGTAGCTAAAGCCTACAGTTTTAATGATAATGCATTTTTCAATGTGCGAGCTCAAGACAGCCGAGGTTTAGACGGAGCTAGCAAAGAAATTACACTGCGAAATATAACAGGAGCACAGATCTTAGAGATTAACTTCGGAGTCAGTGAATATGAGTCTCAAGGAAAACAACGTGCTGCTTGGGGAGAAACTTTTAACCTTGTTAAAAATGAAACTCAAAAGTCAGTTTCTTTGAATTTTAGTCCAGCCTTCAGTGAACAAAGCGCAGCACGCCAAAGACTTAAGTTTACGATCATAAATGAACAAGAATTAAAGATTGGTTATCTTCCAGCGACAAACGATTTCATACAAAATGTTACCTATATTTACAGAATGAAATTCAATCAAACGTTAGATTCTGACTTAACGCTTTGTCAAAGCGAAGATTTCCAGAATTGTAAAGTGGTTGCGATCTATTCAGGTGGTAAGCTTATTCAACCCGGAGATAAAAAATAGTCATTCAAAACATTAACCTAGAAGTTCGATGGAAACCGGAGGCCTTATGACGAAAACCTTTCTATTTATGATTTCCTTGCTGCTATTACATTCTAAAAGTTTACTGGCCATTGAAACCACCAGTGATCCTCAGCACACGCACCCCAATGCCGTTTCTTTTTGTGAAAGCCTTGGTAAACGACTTTCGACATCCCGAGAGATAGCTCAGTTCGCTATAGATCATGGTGCTGCGGGAATTTTAGAGCCCAATCAATATAACGGACAAAGTGGTTATAAAGAAATCCGTCGAACAATTTCTAATTACAACGCAGAAACAGATTTCTACTTCAATTCCAAAGGTTACGTATCGCCAGAACCCAATGTTAATTCTGCTTGGTTCTGGACGTCATCTTATGGGCCGCACAATATCGACTTTGCCTACGTCTTTAATTTAAAAACAGGTAACTTCGATTTTGATGCGCGTATTATGCCGAATGGAGTTCGTTGCGTTTATTAAATTTTAGACCGTTTTTTTATGGCTCTGCAGAGCTTAGCCCTGCAGCCATAGATATATTTTTAAAAATATATCTGCTTGTGTACTTCCATCAAGTCATCGGACTGTCCGCAAGCACAACAAGCCTAATCATTGGCCTTAGTGTTTTGTGGGATGCCTTCATAGACCCCTGGATCGGATCTGTCAGTGATCGTTACAAAGAAAAACATGGCAGCCGCAAGCCTATTCTATTTTTAGCAAGCGTCGCTATGGCTGTTTTATTTTTTGTTCTGTGGCGCATTCCAGCGGGCGATAATATAACCACGTACATTTATCTTTTTGTTATATGCGCCTTACTCAATTCAGCCCTATCTTTTTTTTCGGTGCCTTATTATGCTGTTGCGAACGATTTAGAAAAAGATGATTCCAAAAGACGTGTATGGATCGGCTGGCGGTTGGTCTTTTTCAACATTGGATCTTTGGTCGGCTTATCCGTGCCCGCCTATTTCTTAACTCAAAATACTGTTAGCTCTAGCTCGGAACCCTACCTGCAAGCTGTGACATGCTTAGTTGTGATCACTTTGATTTTTTCATTTCTTGCGACACACTTGATGTATTTTAAGACCGATAAAGATATTAAAAAAATCGATTCTCGTTTGAAATTAACTTTACTATCCGTGTTGCAAGATAAAGTTTTTCTGCAAGTTTTGCTGTCTTTTTTTATAGTGAACTGCGGCCTTGGGCTAAACTCTACGTTAGCTCTTTATTATTATAAAGATTTTCTTCAGTTCACTGAAAAGCAAACTCAAATAATTCTGGTGACTTTTTTATTGGTTTTCACGGCTTCGATACCACTTTGGATACATCTAACCCGCTTTTTATCAAAAAAAAATCTGATTGTGATTGGATCTTTGGGCCTTGGACTGATGACGATGATTGCCTATCCTTTGTTTACCCAAGATTCCTTCTGGAGTGTTTTTGTTGTGGCAAGCGGCCTTGGTGGTATTTTACTTGGTGTCGCAGTCATTATGGAAATATATCTGGCCGACTATTTAAACGCTAAAGAAGCAGAATTAAAACAAAGTGTCTCTGGCCAATTTCTGGGACTTTGGAAAATGTCTTCGAAGGTGTCACGAGCTGTTGCGATTGCCTTGGCTGGTCCAATCATCGATATTTCAGCTGGAAATCCGCAACTTTTGGCAAATTTTTTCGGCGGCGGCGTTGGTCTTTTTTTTATTTTATCCGGAATCATCTTCCTAATTCCGTTTAAGAACACACCGCCAAAAATGACTCACTAATCAGGAAAATATCCCCATGAATATTTTTTCGAAGCGCCTAAATCGATTCGGCCTTTGGCCAATGACTTGCAATTGATATTTGTACAATTAACATGCGGTTGATTCACTTCAACCGCAGAGTTAGTTTCAAGTTTTTTATATTGGGAACTCGAATAGCAACTAAAATTTTGTTCATGGATGTAAAAGTCCAGCAACAAAAAAAGCAATTGTTGTTCGAGTTCTTTTTTTTATGAAAAACGCACTTAGGCGTTCGCTAAATTGATAACCTGATTATTTTGTAAGTGTGCAATGTCTTGAGCACCCATCTTCGTTAAGATTGAACTGGCTTTATCTTGCTGTTGTTTTGAGGTCGATCTTACCGCAATCAGTAACCCACCTTCTTTCAAATAAAAGCGGTAGCGATGACTTACACTGCCCGGAATTCCAATACCAGCTAAAGCCCCAGACGCAGCACCAAGAAAGATTCCGGCTAAGCCCCCAGTAAGTAGGCTAACTAGCAGTGTGGGAACCTCATCTCGACCGTTCGTAGAAATATCTGCGACTGGCAAATCGGTGACGGCGTTTGTAGCGAAGTACTGAATGAAAAAACCAATGAACGCGAATATAAAAAAACCGATAACAGCACCAATAATTGCACCGCGAAAAACGTTTGTAGGCTGAGCATGAACAAAATCATGATGACTTTGTTTATCTTTCTTGTTTTTAGCAGCTAGCGTTTTAACTTGAGAAGGCTCAAATCCATTAGCAGTCAATTCAGCAATTGATTTTTTTGCGGCATTTTCAGACCGATACATCCCACACACCAAAGTTTCATTTCTCATAGAATACCTCGGGCTTAATGAAAGCAATGCACAGGCCAAAACATAGACCCATGGATTAAATTACTCTGGTTTGATATTTGCTTTAGCTCATTTGAAGATAAGCAAAGAGGGCTTCATGCGCACATCTCAGATTTTGGTATTTACATTTTTAATTTCAATACTTCCGCATCTGGAAAGATTTTCTGTGCAGGCTGCTATTGAATCTAATCCGAAAGAAATTTTTGACACTTCCAAACAGCAAACACGCACAAAAAATACGAAAATGACCATATCTGACGAGAATAGAAAAACTAAAAAAACCTGTGAAACTTTGAAAAATGGAAAAATACTTTGTACCGAAAAGCATGCTGGCAGAAAAAGCGAAATTTTAAATTCCAACTCATCAAGAAAATGAATAAAAAAAAGCCCTAGTTTTCAACTAAGGCTTCTTAATAAGACAAAAAAATCAAATTCTTACTTCAATAAACAAGAAGCCCACCATACGTTTTGCGAATCGTATTGCTCACACTGTTTTGCATTGTCTGAATTGACCATCGACTTGAATGTTAAAAATAGATCTTTTTGAACTCCGTCTTTGAATTCGGCAACCTTAACTTTTAAAACCAACTCGCCATCACAAGCTATAATTAAATTTTCATTTGTAGGTGCAAATTTGCCGTAAGAAATAACGCAGCTTTTTGCTGAATTATAACCGCCAGAAGCAAAACTGACCGAAGTTAAAAGCGATAGACCCGTTATTAATAAAGCGACTTTTTTCATCGAAGAACTCCCTGTTTTTTGAATGGTGTAACAGCTTTTTTAAGCAGCAGCTAGTGCTAATAAAACAAGCTGTAGAGTTTACCTGGCTTTTAAGTGTTGCCGCTGTTTGCTCAGTGTCCACACCCTAGTCAGTGCAG
>JAYTPC010000076.1:0-12090 GCA_043747425.1 Bdellovibrionales bacterium | reverse complement strand
TAAGAAATTTTGGTGCCCTGGGCCGGACTTGAACCGGCACGCCCCATTCCTGGAAGCTCAGGATTTTAAGTCCTGTGCGTCTACCAATTTCGCCACCAGGGCATCTGATGATAAATCGAAGAAAAAGTAAGTTAAACTTTTCGAAAATCCTTGTCACTAGTTTTTCCACTCAAAGATTTCAAGATGGTGCTTCCATCGAACTTATTGACTCAAAGTGCTTCTAAGTGAATGCTTTTAGAGTTGTGTCTGCATATACAAAAATTGATTTCAAAAATACTTTTAGTCCTGGTTTTTTGCTGGTTTTTTCAGCGCTTATGCTGGCTACCATCACCGATCAATCAATAAATAAGCAAATCGAAGCTGCAATTCAATCGACTTCAGGATTATCTAACATGATTTTTTTGTGGGGTGCTTTGTCATTGCTATCGTCATTATTTTTTCCGTTGATCACATCCTTTCTATGTTGCCACACGCTGGCTGCCTTCAAAGCAGATCGCACTCAATTTATTCGCAGCAAGTTCGAGCTTGGCCTGATCGAAACTCTTAGGGCTTGGGGACAAACATTCATCTGGTGTTTTGCGTTTATCATCCCGGGATTAATAAAATACACTTACTACTTGCTAACGCCGTTTGTGGTTATTTTTTCTAAAAATTATGAGGCTGGCCTAGTAGATGCTTTACAGATGTCAGAAAAAATTTCGAAGTTATTCTGGTGGAAACTTAATTTTTGGTTAACCGTTTTTTATATGATCATTCCGTTAGTTCTTTCGTCGCTGTTAGACGAAAAAAGACTTTTCAGGTCTCACCCCGTTTCAGCCACGCTGTGTGTTCTGATGGAAACTGGAATTGTTTTTTTATTTCATTATGTCATTTTAAAACCATTTATTATATTACTTAACGAAGTTGAAAATAACGAGGCCCCAAATGTCCCTAATGTTTAACTGGAAAAAAATAAAAGACCGCAATCATGGTTTAACTTTTGATGACGTTTTAATTATTCCAGCAAAATCAGAAGTGCGTTCCCGCCGTGATCCGGCTCTTCGAACTCGTCTAACAAAAACAAAGTTTTTAGATACACCAATAATCTCTGCGAATATGGATACGGTGACCGAATCAAAAATGGCCATAGCCATGAATAAAATGGGCGGCCTAGGTGTGCTGCACCGTTTTATGAATATCGAGCAGCAAATTATCGAAATTGAAAAAGTAAAAGCGTCTGGCGCAGTGATTATTTCTGCCAGCATCGGCGTGAATGCCGATTTTAAAGAGCGCGCTGAAGCCGTAATAAAAGCTGGCGTGAATTTAATGACTATCGACATCGCCCACGGCCACTCGGTGCAAATGATGGAAACATTAAAATGGCTTAAAAGTAAATTTACTGATCTGGAAGTGATCGCCGGAAACTTAGCAACACCAGATGCCGCGATTGATCTGATCGAAGCCGGCGCTGATGCCATCAAAGTTGGAATCGGTCCTGGGTCTATGTGCACAACGCGAATTATCACGGGCTGCGGAGTTCCGCAGTTAACAGCAATCGCACTGTGCGCCGACGTCGCAGAAAAATACGGAGTTCCTATTATTGCCGATGGTGGCATACGCACCAGTGGCGACATGGTCAAAGCTTTTTGCGCCGGCGCCAGCACCATCATGCTAGGAAGTATGCTTTCTGGAACGATTGAAACTCCGGGTGATATTGTGAACGGTAAAAAACAGTACCGCGGCATGGCTTCAAAAAAAGCGCAAATTTCTTGGCGTGGTGACATGCCTTCAGGAATGGCGCCCGAGGGAGAATCCACTTTTGTTACTGTAAAAGGCCACGTTGAAGATGTGATCGCCGAATTAGCTGGTGGCATCCGAAGCGGCATGAGCTACATCAACGCCGTGAGCATCGAAGAAATGCGCGACAAGGCCTTATTCATGGAAATGTCTTCGAACGGAATTCGCGAATCGCGCGCGCACGGAGTTCAAAATTAACAGAGCCATTGGGGTTTTTGATTCTGGTATAGGCGGGATGACTGTTTTAAAAGAATTGATGCGTGCATTGCCAAACGAGAATTTTATTTATCTTGGCGACACCGCCAGGCTTCCGTACGGCTCGAAGTCAGCTGATACCGTTCGAAAATATTCTTTACAGAATATAGAATTTTTAATCTCAAGAAATGTAAAAGCCATCATCATTGCTTGCAACACAGCTTCGACCCAAGTCAGTGAATCTTCTTATAAAGATATCCCGGTCTACAACGTCATCGAACCCAGTGCAAATAAAGCAGTGGTTGCAACGCAGAATTTTAAAATAGCCGTGCTTGCAACCAGAGCTACCATTGCCGCCGGAACGTATACCGAAAAAATAAAACAGCACTTACCCCATGCCGAAGTATTAACTCAAGCCTGTCCCCTTTTTGTTCCGCTAGCTGAAGAGGGCTGGCATGACGATCCGATTACAAATCTGATTGCATTTCGGTACTTACAAAACTTAAAAGCAGCTGACGTTGATACGGTTATTTTGGGATGCACGCACTACCCGCTTTTAAAAATTTCAATTGAAAAAGTCTTTGGAAAAAACGTTCGACTTATTGACTCAGGTGAAGAACTTGCGCGGCAGTTAAAGAAAGATTTAACATCCAATAATTCTTTAAATATTTTGCCTGATGAAAACAAGCATCTCACGATTTGCTTAACAGATTCAGCTCCGCAGTTCGAGAATTTAAGCTTAAGATTACTATCTGAAGTTAGTCTTATTAACCCAAATTTTGAGACGGTTTCGGTCATCTGACCATAAGTTTTACACCAAGGTATTTCTCCATTAAAACTAAAGGCGTAATGGCTGCAATATAACCGGTATTTTCAGTGGCCTAAGCCCTGCTGCTTATCTGCTTGAGGGCCGTTTATATGCTAAGGACTAAAAAAGTAATTCTAGTTTCAATCTGTTTGCTAATTACAGCAATCGGCTGTAGCCCGAAGGCGCCAACGCGCAGACTCGGTCTAAATGCAGACAAAACAAAATCAAGCGAACCTTTGCAAGAAAAACCGAAAACCGCAGAAAAACCAGAAGAAGCGGTCGTCTACGAATTAACACCCACTTATGTTCCCTATTCTAAATACAACACAAAAAAACAGGCCACTGAAAAGAGCGAAACCAAAGTAGCAGCTAAAGCAGCAGGCAAAACACCACTAAAACAAACGATAGAAACTGAAAAAGTTTACGAAAAACCAATTAAAAAAATTAAAAACAAACAGGCCATGATCAGCCTAGATTCTTTGACAATGTCAAAAGTGCTTATGCGCTATGATCAAGCCAAACGTAAACTTTCGATACAAGGTCACGCACAGATTCTAGGTGGAGATAAAAAGCCGATCGCTGAAACTGATTTTTCAATTGCTGGACAGCACACGATTGTGGATTCAAGCTTTAGTTTAAAAGCAGACGATGCAGCTAAAAATAATTCCAGAGAAAAGCCTGTCGTCGGAGCCAAAGTCACTTGTCTTTCTTATGATGAAAATGACCAGACAAATTGTTCTAGTGTTATTATCGATTTCTTAATTGCTTACAAAAAACAAATCTACAGTGAGCAAATGGAAGTCAAACGAGAAGTCTCAAAAGTTGCACCTAAGCCAGAAACCGAAACTGTAAAAGAAAAAGAAATCGCAGAAGCTCTACCACAAGAAGTTACGCAGCCACAGGTTCAAGAGGTTCAAGAAACCGCAGAACCAGAAGTGCTGCAGCAGGAAGGCGAAGAGGATTCCTTGCTTGGCAGATACCAGGGCCAAGCCGAAACTGCCGATTTAACTGAGGTCTTTGAAAAAGACGATGAAATTCAAACCGTGCTAAAAGTAGATGACACAAAAAAAGAAAAAAAATTGCCTGGAAACATCCAGCAAACGAAATCTGGCGAACTGCGACCGACCGAACAAGCAGACGGATTGCCAAATGCGGGCAGATTAAGAAACGCCACATCGCTAGTTGTTAAGCAAAGCTCGCTGAAATCAAATGCTTTTTTTGAAATCATTTATCCAGATAGAAAGCGTTTTTATACAACCTACGAGATGGCCGAAATGATCACACGCTTGGGATCTAGGTTGAATCAGCAGATGGAAAAAAAATTGGCAGTCAGTGATATTTCTAAATTAAAAGGTGGTCTACTTGGTAAACACAAAAGCCATCAGACAGGTCTGGATGCAGATTTAGGGTATCCAACAGAAGACAAAGTTAAATTTCCGATCGTTGTCCGCATGAGTAACCGCAGCTACGATCGTGCGGCCTACTCGATTGAAAAAACTTATGACTTATTTAAATTTGCTTTCAAACAACCTGATATAAAAATTGCGCGCATCTTTGTTGATCGCATCATCAAGCAAGCTTTGTGTCAGCATGCCAGATCAGCTGGAGAATTTCGATCTGCTGATAAAGCCCTTGTTGAACATATGTTTCGAAATATGGATCATGTTTCTGGACACGGTGATCATTTTCATATTCGGTTGAAGTGTTCCGTCGAGGACCATGCTTGTCGTAACCGCGAATACCGCGAATATACAGCTAGTAATTTTTGCAGTTAATACATAAATTTTTTAATCGATAAAAATTTCCTGAGCGTCTTCACGTAAGTTATAGCGTGAAGACATCGATGACCCGTAAGCGCCAACATCACAAATACAGACAAAATCACCCTCTTCAATAAAAGAAAACGATTTGTCTTTCGCTAAAACATCAGAGGATTCACAAATGGGTCCCACAACGGTGTAAACAGTTGGCGCACCTTCTTTTAATTTTAAAGGTAAAATCTGATGCTGAGCCTGATACAACGCAGGTCTTAGTAGCAACGACATTCCCGCATCTAAGATCATATACTTTTTATTTGCTGCGGATTTGATAACTTCAATTTTTGATATAAGTACACCACTTCGTGCAGTCAGAAAACGACCGATTTCTAAAATAAGAAATGCTGGAAAATTTAGTAATTCTTCGTCATAAATTCTTTGCAGCGAAAGCCACCGTTGGTGGTCCTCGTCAGAATCGGCATTTTGATAATCTATACCAAGACCGCCACCTAAATCTAATCGTTCCAGCTCAGAGCACTTACTTTTTGCTTCCATAAAAAATGGTTTCACAGTTTGAATCGCTTTTCTAAAAATATCGACGTTCATGACTTGGGAACCAATATGAAAACTAAGGGCTTTAAGGTCTAAGTTTTTCTCAAGTGAGATTCTTTCAATTAATTTTTTAGCGGTTAAAAAATCAAGGCCAAACTTTGAATCTTTAAGAGCTGTCGCAATTCCCGGATGAGTCCCCGCATCGACTTCTGGGTTAACCCGAAGTGCTAAGCTTACTTTTTTATTCAAATCTCGAGCGATTTCAATAATTTTCGTCAGCTCAGATTCACTTTCAATATTGATCTGGTAGATTTCATTTTCAATAGCCCATTTTAATTCTTGTTTTGTTTTGGCTACTCCAGAAAGAATAATATCAACGGACTTAAAGCCGTTTGCCAGGGCATGTTTCATTTCGCCAAGGCTGACAGCATCAATACCACAGTTTTTTTCTTTAATTATTTTTAACAGCTGTGGATTAAAATTAGCTTTCATCGCGTAGTGCAAACGGCCCAAATTTTTCCAGTTTTGCACCCAAGAAATACGCTCTGTGATGATTGATTTTTTATACAGCCAAAATGGCTGGTGATAATCTATGATTAAGGTTTTAAGACTTTGACTGTCTCCATCAAAAATAAGTTCCGAGTTGCTGCTATAGGTAAAAAGCTTGCGTGACATACCATAACTTTTGCATGAAAATACAAAATATGGAAATGTTCAAATTTGGAGAAACTCATTTAGGTCTGCCAATTCACGGGTATAAATTTAAAAATAGCCACTCAGCTAATAAAGCGCATGCATTGATTTTAGGCGGAGTTCACGGCGACGAGCCCGAAGGCGTCGTGGCTGCAAAGGCTTTATTAGAAATTTTTCGACAAAGTTTTGATTTGCATTTAAACATCACGCTAGTGCCTGAGTTTAACCCAGAAGGTATATTAAATAAAGTGCGTATGAATTCACGCGGCGTTGATTTAAATCGAAATTTACCCACTAAAGATTGGTCAGCCTTGGCTGCCACAGTTCGTTACAACCCGGGCCCTGAACCACTCAGTGAAAGTGAAAACAAGGCCTTAGTCAGCTGGCTGGATCACAATCCCGTACAACTTATTATTTCGCTGCATTCATGGAAGCCGATGTTAAACACCAATGGCGTTATTCCAGAGGCCGAAATTATTTCTAAAATGACTGGTTATAAAATTGAACCCGACATCGGCTACCCGACCCCGGGTTCTTTGGGTACCTACGCAGGGCTTGAACGTCAGATACCCACGTTAACTTACGAAATCGAACGTGAACTTTCATTTGATCTGATCATAAAAAATCATGTACCAGCAATTATCGAAGGTCTGAAGGTTTCAGCCTCAATAAGAAAAATTTAGCTCAGAAAAGTTTAGTATATACCATTAGTATTTACCAAAGGAAATTTATGCAAGATCACAGCAGCCAAATTCATCATATCTTTGAACACGGAAATATACCAACAGCTACCGAAGCGGAAGTGATCGAAGCTGTTATCAAAAAAATAGACGAAGGAACCCTTCGAGTTTGTGAAAAACAAAATAATCAATGGATGACATTAGACTGGGTAAAAAAATCGATTTTGCTTTATTTTAAAATTAAAAAAAATGAAGTCATCCATTCAGGGGCTTTTGATTATTATGATAAAATTCCAATAAAAAAATGGAACGGGTCAGAAAGCGTGCGTGCAGTTCCAGGAGCTGTCGCCCGGTACGGAAGTTTTATTGAAAAAGGCGCGATATTGATGCCATCGTTTATTAATATCGGAGCCTTCGTCGGAAGCGGCACCATGGTCGACACGTGGGCTACCGTTGGTTCTTGCGCGCAGATCGGATCAAACGTTCACTTATCAGGCGGCGTGGGAATTGGCGGAGTATTAGAGCCTGCACAAGCCCAACCTGTTATCATCGAAGACGATTGTTTTATTGGTAGCCGCTGCATCGTTGTCGAGGGCGTTCACCTTGAATCCGGAGTTGTTTTGGGTGCCGGAGTCACCTTGACGGCTTCAACAAAAATTATTGATGTCACAGGTGACACACCTAAAATCACCAAAGGTCATGTTCCAAAAAATTCCGTCGTTATTCCAGGTGTTGAAAATAAAATGTTCAAGGCCGGCAGCTTTGGTGTTCCATGTGCTCTGATTATCGGGGTCCGACAAGAATCCACGAATAAGAAAACATCTTTGAATCAAGCACTACGCGATTTTTCGGTGAGTGTTTAATTTTTTTGGCGAAGTAACACAGCGGGCTGAATCTTTAAAGTAGCCCTAGCTGGAAGGTACGAACCTAAAAAAGCCAAAATAAACGAAATTAGAATAACTAAAAAAGCGAACTGAAAGTCGACCAATGCTGGTATGGATGAATCATAGTAAATATTTGGCAAGATATTTACGGGGTTAAATTGCAAGTATAAACTGATCACTAAGCCTAAAGCTGACCCTAAAACAATAGCGCAGCCAGAAATCCATAGACCTATTTTTGTAAATAACCACAACGTTTTACTTTGTGATAATCCCAAAGTTTTAATCAAAGCAATGTCACGGCGTTTTTGCGACAGTAAAAGTGCCAGCACCGTCAAAATGGATGACGAAGCAATTAAACCTGCAAGGCCCAAGAAGACCCCGATCATACTTTTTTCCATGAGCAGAGCAAAAAACAAATCCGAATTTTTTTCTTGCCACGTTTCTGCTTTGATTTCTTTTTTATTAAGTTCTGATTTCACGCTGTCTGCATCATCCACAGAGTCCAACCAAATATGAAAGCCACGCTTAAGACTTAGCGTTTTAGCAAAAGCATTGAGTGTATTTTTGGTATTGTATAAAATAATTTTCGAATCTAGATCAAAGATATTTGTTGTTAGGATTCGCTGAACCACAACTTTTTGAAAAATGGGAGTTTCTAAGGTGCTTAGCAATAATGTTTCAGGCGGAATTAAAGTGATTTCGTCACCTTCTAACAAACCCAGTGATCTTGCTAAATCAACGCCGATTGCCACTTCATTTTCACCCAAGATTAAAGAATCTGAATCAGTTTCAAACTGAGCATACTGAGACTCTTTTTTCTTTAGATTATTTAAATGATTCATCCAGATCTTCAAACCGTTTGCATCATACCCCGTAGCCTGACCACCACGAAACTGACCATCGACAGTTCGAAGTATAAGGTCTGAGTCATAAAATAAAATCATCTCGGCATCTTTGGCAATTTCAGTAACGGTCGCGTCTTCTGCCGCCGCGTGGTACGTGGTTAACTGCGGTTCAATCGAAATAATTCGTTTTTTGATATTTTGATTCATTCCATTCATCACAAACAAAACAATAAAAAAAGAAGTTAGACTTATTACAATCGCTAAGAAACTCAAGATAGTAATTCGGCGAATCAAAGAACCAGAACGTTCCGAAAAGATTAATTTTCTAATAAATAAAAGACTGAGTGATTTTGGTTCCATCTTGCGAGCTTAGTATGGCGCAAACAGAACTAGAAGTTAAAGATTTTCTTCTGATCCATTTTCTCTTCAAAATAAAGCAGACCGTCTTCTAAATGCATGACAGCTACATCCATGTGCCGCATCGCCGTTGGATGGTGATTCGTTAAATAAATGTGCCTCAAACTGCCACGGCGCTGACCGTACTGAATAAGATCTAAAACCTCTAGAAACAAAAACTCGGAAAGACCCATCGCAGGGTCTTCTAAAAGCAGCATTTGTGGTTCACGACTGATAACGGCAATTAACTGGATTGTTTTCTGATGCTCATATGTCAACTGACCGAATTTTTTGTTTTTAATTCTTAAGAATTCAAATTGCTCTAGTATGTCGTGAGCTCTATCTAACTGCAAACCGGTTTCAAGCAGTATATTTAGAACTGCTTTTTCTGGGTGCGGTCGTACGTGATCAAAATAACAGCCCACAAGCACATGAGGAGTTACTTCTGATGATTCGTCCGCAAATAGATCTTTTTCATTCCATTTAATACAGCCCGACTGCGGTTTATGCTGACCAGATAAAATTTGTAAAAAATGAAGCCCGTGGTTGGGGTTCGATGACTGAATCAAAACATTTTGATCTAGTGGTAAATCAAAATCCACATGGCTTAAAACTGGATCAAACCCCTCGGCCACAAAGGAAACATTTTGCAAATGAACGGCATCAATCTGTGGTGATTTAAAGTTCCCCATTTGATACATATCGGAGATTTGGAAAAAAACTTTAAATTGAGATGACTAAGCCCAAAGACCAGTAGAAAGAAGACTTCACGGTTTCCAGCAGTTTATCAAAAACAGTAAAATCTTTTCGATTTGAAACTGTCATTTTGAATATCTCGATAGAATTTGGGTAAACCTGATTAAATATTCTTTGCGATCTAAACATGTGTAGCTGAGACGTAATTAGCAGTATATTCCGGCATTTAAGCGCTTTTACTAAAGCTAAACTTTGAACTGCATTCCCATAAGTACTTTCCGATTTTTTCTCCAGCACGACGTCGTCTTCAGAAATTTCAGTATAAAACGGAAGATGCGGAAAAATTTGATGCAGGCTGGTTTCTTTATACACTCCAGCAATGATAAGTTTCTTAATTTTCTTCTGTTCCAAAACTTCAAAGGCTTCGCGGATGCGACCCGCTGAACCCGTCAGGACCACACCACAGTCAGCAGTTAGGTTTTTTTCGGCTGAATTCGCATTCTGATTACTTTCAGGTTCAGATATAATTTGATAATACTCGGTTGCTAAAGAAATCAAAGCTAAAGCCAAACACAAAGCTAAAATACCGGCCTTATGCGAGTAGTTTATCAAAACAGTTAAACCAAGCTTTTATTGGCTATGACTTCAATTTCTACGTTCACCCCTTTTGGTAAACCAGAAACAGCAATTGTTGAACGAGCCGGCGGATCTTTCGAAAAGCGTTTCGCATAAATTTCATTCACTGTAGCAAAGTCAGACATGCTGGTCAGAAAAATTGTGGTCTTAATGACATGACCAAAATTCAAATCAGCTGCTTTCAGCACGGCTTCAATATTATTTAAAACCATTTCTGTTTGCACTTTGATATCACCAGTGAAAACGTCTTGAGTCTTTGGATCAATGGCAATTTGCCCAGAACAGAACAGAAAATCATTCATCTGCACAGCCTGAGAATACGGTCCTACAGCGCGTGGTGCATGATCTGTATGAATTACTTTTTTCATAAAAACTCCTTTTAAATAAACCTTTAGAAATAGAAAACCTTTAGAAATAAAAAATTAAACCAGCACGAAATGGATCATCCGCAATCGTACGAAAGCGAACGTCTTTCAGGGAGGCAACGCCAAAGCCACCTTCGAAAGTAAAGCCCAAGTTCTCAAGACCTGTAAGAAAGAACTCCGTTCCGAACACTCCTAATAATTCAAACCCATTTTGCTTGCCAACGACCGGTTCTTCGTAATTAACAACGCCAATCTGCGCGCCTGTATAAAAATTAAGATTGGTTTCAGCAAAAACAACTTTTCGAACGCCTGCGTGCAACTGAAATTTAGAATAATTTTTTTGCGTATCAAGACCAAGTCCGCCCGTGAAAGCCAAATCCGGTGCAAAAAAGTAAACGCTTGCGACTGAAGGCAAATTCTCAGATGTGTTGTTTTTAATTCCTAGTCCGAATCGGTGAACCATGTCTTTACCGTAACTCAGCTGACAAACTAGCAACGCCAACACGGCAAAAATCACAGCGGTTTTTTTCATAACTTTTAATATCCCCTTGAAAATTTAAATTTAGCCTAACAAAGCTCTAAATCAGGAACTAGCACTGTGTTTAGATTGACACCACGGCTCACAGATTGTCTGATTAAAAACAGTCATATCAGGAGGACACCATGGGATTATCAAAATCAAAAGTTATAACAATGTCTATTTTCTTTGCATTCACGTCAGTTTCCTATGTCAGTTATGCGAAACGCAATCAACCCGAACCAACAAAAATGACAAAACCAAACGGGTTACCAACTCCGGCTGCTGTGAACACGGACGTTAAATTAGATGACACCAAATACATATTCACTTCTGTCCCCAGCGAAGAAACATTTGAAAACGTGAAACTTTTAAAATCACGCACGCTCAGTAATGGTGAAAGCAACACCGAGTTGAAATCTGTGAACCACGGACTTCGAAAAAAAGCCGTCTTCGGATTAGTCCCCGTTCGCGTTTATACACTTCAACTCTTTGCGGCCAATCCAGAAAAATTAGTTAAAACTGAAGACGGATTCTTAGCGTCACTAAAAGACGCAGGGCCCGTGCAGCTGCGATTAACATTTCTACGGGATCTTCCAGGTCAAAAAATTGCTGATTCATTTAAAGAAGGCCTAGAGGCCAACAAGATCAACACCCGCTCTATGCCTGTAGAACTCAGTAATTTGATGACTGAAGTTGCTAGTATAAAACAATTCAGCAAAGACGATTCGTTCTCGATCACAGCTGTATGGCAAAACAATCAGTCGTCATTACTGTTAGAAGATTCAGTGCAAATAAAAACATTCTCAGGGTCTGCCGAATTGGCGCATCATATTTTATCGATTTGGTTTGGTAAACCTGCAGATAGCAAGCTTGCTGATTTGAAAAAAGAATTGATCAAATAACTTATTGAATTTTTACAGCAGTAAAGCCTTTTGCTTTTCCAGAACTGGTTGAATACTGCAGTTGAATCGGCTGACAACACACTTCGCAATCTTCGATGTAAAGTTGTTGGCCGTCCACCGAGACATCAATAATCATCGAGATTTTTTCTAAGCAATAAGGACATTTGAAAAATTTCTCCAGCTCTTCCATGAATGTGACCTTAAATTTAACTTAAAAAATGGTCAAACACTGGCTTTCACACCTGTTAAAGTTCGGGGATTCATATTAGACCTTGATTTCGTTAAGTAAAATTACTATAAATTAGTACGTTTTTTAATCAATGTGGTGGCCATAGCTCAGTTGGTAGAGCATGGGATTGTGATTCCCAGGGTCGCGGGTTCAAGC
>JAYTPC010000075.1:0-6243 GCA_043747425.1 Bdellovibrionales bacterium | reverse complement strand
ACTATTTGTAAAGCACGCAAAGTAGTGTGCTTTTTAGGCAAATGCAATGGTAAAAAAAGCTCATTTTGTAACTGGTAAAGGCGGCGTTGGAAAGTCACTTGTGGCTGCTCTACTTGCGCGTTTTTACAGCTTAAACAACCAGCGCGTCTTACTGGCCGAACTTTCAGAGATTAGTTTTTATAAAGATTACTTAGATTTAAACGAAATTCAGTACAAACCATCAAGTTGGGTTCCGAAAGTGGACGTCTGTCAGTGGAGCGGCACCGATTGCTTAAAAGAATATGCACTGCACTTGCTGAAGATAAAAAAGTTATATGAATTATTTTTTGAAAATCCAGTGACTCGGTCTTTGGTGCAAGTAGCTCCGGGCCTGCAAGAACTAGCTATCTTGGGAAAAGTTACTTCATCGCCACGACGTCACGGTCCGCCCATGAATTACGATCAGTTGGTCATCGATTCTTTTGCAACCGGACACTTTTTGAGTTTACTGCAGTCACCCAAGGCGATGGCTGAGACCATTCAGTTTGGACCTATGGGAGAGCAATCACGCAGCATTGATAAGTGGATTCGTGACGAAAATTTCATGAGTGTTCATGTCGTCACCACGGCTGAAGAGCTGCCAATTACCGAAACGCTGGAACTGTGCGAAAGTTTACAGAAACAATTTCAGATCAAACCCAAGGTTTATTTAAATAAATTATTAAACATACCCAAAAAAGATATTTTAACTTTAGATGCAAAAGCGCAGGATGTTTTACTTTCTGAAATAGAAAGCGAAGCCAGTGCGCGAAATAATTTAAAAAAGCATCAGCTTGATTTTATCGAACTGCCGCTGGTGACAAGTCTTGATACTGTGGAAATCATCGAAGCTTTGCTGCTGAGTCTGAAAGAAACAGTATGATCGCGATCAAACCTGAAACCAAAACCTTGATTTGCATCGGTACGGGCGGCGTTGGTAAAACCACGATGGCTGCATCGCTGGGTGTTGGTTTTGCACAATCTGGAAAAAAAGTTTTAGTGTTAACCATTGATCCCGCAAAAAGGTTGGCCCAAGCGCTTGGCTTAAAACCAGATGGCAACTTGCACCAAGTGAAACTGCCAACTGAAAACAACCATAAAAAAGCCGGAGAGCTTTGGTCTTGTGTTATCGATCACCAAAAAGCTTTCGAAGAATTTATCCGCGAAGGTGCGCGCGGTTTAGCTGCAGACGCTGAGGTGAGCCGGCTACTAAAAAATAAATTGTACTTGCAGTTATCGGGAAGACTGAGTGGATCTCAGGAGTTTACGTCGCTGATTACTCTGTACCGACATGTTGCCAGCAAGCAATTTGATCTGGTAATTTTAGATACTCCACCAGCGCAGCACACTTGGAGTTTTCTAAAGGCGCCTGAAAAAATTGCGCAGCTTTTTAACGATGGTGTTACCAAGTGGTTTCGCCAAGAACCGGGCTCGGGTTCGGTTTTTAAAAAGATTCTGAATGTGGGTACAACTCAAGTGCTAAAGGCTTTAGAGCTTTTGACAGGTTCAGAATTTATTCACGAACTGTCTTCGTTTTTCGCGGCTATACAGTTTTGGCAAAAGCCACTTGAAAATTATGTAATGAATTGTCATCGCCTGCTGATATCGCAAGAAACAGAATTTGTTTTAGTGACTGGTCTTGATCCGTCCAGATTACGGGAAGCAGAAAAATTATCTAGAGAAATTCGCACCCAGGGATACCGATTAACTTCGGTTATTATTAACCGTGTTCCTGAGTGGTTAGCGTCCGTCGATGTCCAATTTAAAAAAAACCCTGACCTTCATCGACTAAACCAGGTAATTCATTACTATCAAAGTCTGGAAGATGAGCTGCAACGCCGCCTTCAGTCGTTTAAGTCACAACAGATCGTGTACAAATGCTACGAGTTCAGTCAAAATACAGAGCATGTCCAGCAACTTAAAACCAACTATGATCAGCTTGTTCGTCTGTCCTAAAATCCGGATTTTGCCTTTTATTTTTTTCTTTTGCTCCAGCTGCGCTTTTTTTAATAATACGACCGAATTGCGAAGTGAACGAGAAATTATTTTTAATAAGGCAAAGACTTTGATTGAATCAGACCAATACGCCAAAGCAGAACCACTTTTTTTATCATTAACAGCAGAGCCCAGTCTTTCAGAAACTGATTCCATATATGATTTGTCGCTTTGGAATATTGCTTTAATTTACGATAAATTAGCGCTTCCAGAAAAAGCAATCCTTGCTTTAAATCTTTTGCAGGACAGAAAATCTGAATTTGTGCTAAAATTTACGATCAATACTACTTTGATGAAAAATTATTTTCTGGTCGGCAACAAGCTAGTTGCCTTGAAATATAAAAAATTATTGGATGAAGAAAATCCAAAAACTTCGATTTCTTCAGACGTTTTATTTTCAAATATTTTACAAACCTTAAATTTTAACTATGACCAGCTAGTCCTAGAGGAATTGGACTACGTCGCCGAAGTCCAAAAGTTTTTACTGTTTGTCATGGAGCAAAATGAATCAGATACGAATCGCCGGGCAACGGAAACTCTTATTTCCATATACCAGCAAGCCTATGCGCTGACCAAAAAAGAATCATTGCAAAATGATTTCAAACAAAAAATATTAGTATCCCTCTTGGATAAATTGCGACGATTTGATCAGTACAAGTTAGATGACCTGAATATTAATTTAAAAACAGTTTCCAAATTTTCTATTTTCTCAGAAAAATTAGAAAAAGAAATTACAGATCGGTTGCATCAATGAGTACTCAAGCCCACATCCATAATCACATTTGTCAAAATTTCGATTCTATTCAAAATTGGTTTCAAAGCATAACGAAACGCTTAGCCTATCCGATCTATTCCAGCTATGACATCAGGGACGCTGGCTATAAATTAACCAACGTGGATGCCAACGTTTACCCGGCTGGATTTAATAATATTTGTCCTACGGATAAAGAAAACGCCGTCGATTTATTTAAAAAGTACATTGAAGTTCATTATCCGTTTGGCGTGAAACGCATTTTGTTGATCACAGAAGAGCACACGAAAAACCCGTATTACCTGGAAAATGTGTACACCATTTCAGATCTGATTCAGAAAGCCGGCTATCAAGTTCGCTTGGCTTTTCCTAAAGAATTACCAGAAGTTTTAACCTTAGAAAGCAGCACTGGTCATAAGTTGCAATTCGGTAGTGGTTTTGAAAATTCAAGTTGGGTCAAAGATTTTGATCCAGACTTAATCATCAGCAACAATGATTTTTCGCTATCAATGCAGGATTGGGGTCAACAGATGACCAAGCCAATGAATCCACCGCGTGAATTGGGTTGGTATCAAAGAAAAAAATCGAGATATTTTAAGAACTACAATCAATTAGTCACCGAATTTTCTGAATTGGCGAAGATAGATCCCTTTCTGATGCAAGTTGAAACCGAAGAGTTCAGCACTTTTGATATCAACAGCGAACAAAGCCGTAAAGAATTAGCCGATCGCACAGATTTATTTCTTAATAATTTAAAACAAATGTACAAACAAAAAAACATCACGCAGGAACCATTTTGTTTCGTAAAAAACAATGCAGGCACTTACGGCTTAGGCGTCGTGAAGGTCACTTCAGCATCAGAAATTTTAGACTGGACTTACAATGCCCGAAAAAAAATGAAAGCCGCAAAAGGTGGCCGTGACATTCACGAAGTCATCATTCAGGAAGGTATTCCATCAATTGTGACTGCAGACGCATCAGCCGCTGAACCTGTCATTTACATGATCGGCTGCGAACTGGGCGGTGGTTTTTTAAGGACTCACGCTGACAAATCCTCGACGGAAAGTTTGAATTCTCCGGGTGCTGTTTATAAAAAGCTTTGTGTTTCTGATCTGTTTGATGATCGACAAAAGTGTCCGAAAGAAAATGTTTATGGATGGTCAGCAAAACTGGGCTTACTTGCTATTGGTCTAGAGGCCGAAGACATGAAGATTGAATTTACAAAATACACAAAAGCCACTTGCGGAAGTATCTAGTACTTAGGTCCGGCCTGAGTAAAAAAATTCCAACAACTTGAGTAATTCAATTACACTATGAGTATGCGTCAGTTGCTTTTGAAAATTAAAGTTTTGTTGTTCTTCAGTGCCTTTTTCGCAGCTGGATTAACTTTATTTTTTTCAATATCTGAAGAACTTCTGATTCAGCGTGATCCGGCGGCTATTGATGGCAAAGTGTTCCAAATATCCGAACTAAGCTCTGCACAAATTAAACAACAACTTAGTCAAAAAATAAAAATTCAAACAATCAGCAGCGACCAAAAATCACTGCGACTTGAAGGCTTCTCTTCGGCAGTTTGTAAGACTTATTCCCACATCGAACTGAATTTTGAAGCCGAAGGCATGGCGGTAGCCGGAATGGCACCGCAAATGACGGTAAAAGGCATCTGTGAACCGGGACAAGACCCAGCCGAAATGGCGTCTATGATAATTCCTTTATCCATGATCTTGGCCGAAAAACCAAGAAATGCTGAATTTAAATTCGACGGCTACAACACAAAGTTCGAGTTCAAAAATTCATCCGATGAGTGGCCGCGCACATGGGTCCTAAAAACAGTCGAATTTAAATCTGAATCAAACGGCAATAAACTGGTTCACTTATCAAGTGACCCAGATGAGAAAAATAATCCGTTGGTTGTTCTAGAATTTTAATCTGTTAAAAAACTAAAGCACGCTTCAGTATTGCTTAGCCAACTCAACAAAAGTTCTGACCATAACGCCCGTAGCACCCTTACCTGAACAATAGTTCAAGCGGTTCCCACAAGCCCAGCCCGTTCCAGCAATATCAAAATGTGCCCAAGGAATGCCTTCACCAACAAACTGTTCTAAGAACGCTGTCGCCGTCGCAGAACCCGCACCAGCAGCGCTAGATGTATTCGATAAATCAGCATAAGTGCCTTTCATATCTTTAACGTGCGCGTCTGTTAAAGGTAAATTCCAAACAAGTTCGCCAGAATTTGTAGCCGCTTTTTCGATTTTATTTTTTAAAGCTGAATTTCTAGTGAAGTAACCCGTGTGAATATTTCCTAATGCAACAACCATAGCGCCAGTTAAGGTTGCAGCATCAATGATGATTTCAGGATTCTGTTCTGAAGCGTAACTAAGAGCATCAGCTAAAATCAAGCGACCTTCTGCATCTGTGTTATTGATTTCAAAAGTTTTTCCGTTTCGAGCTGTGTGCACATCACCGGGTTTAGTGGCTCTTGAACCGGGCATATTTTCAGTCGATGCGACATAAGCCACAACGTTGATTTTTAATTTCAATTGAGAAATGGCAAGCATGGTTGCTATCACGGCAGCACCGCCCATCATGTCGTATTTCATTTCTTCCATCTTAGCACTTGGCTTGATGCTGATGCCGCCCGTATCAAAGGTTAAACCCTTACCAACATAGGCTAATGGCTTTTTTGTCTTTGCTGCTCCGAAGTATTCCATGACGATGAATCTAGGTTCTTGTGCTGAACCTGCGGCGACTCCAAGTAAGCCACCCATTTTTTCTTTTTCAATTCTTTTTTTATCCCAAGCTGTGATTTTTAGTGACGTGCCCTTTGCTGCAGCGATTGCAGAGTCTGCTAAGATTGTTGGAGTCATCAAATTACCGGGCATATCGCCCAGGCGTTTTGCAAAATTAGTGCATGCTGCCAGAATTGTGGCTTCGTTAAAAGCGTGTGCCACTGATTTGTCTTTTCCTAATTTGGTCACGATATGAATTTGTGTGTCTTCTTTTTTCTTTTTCTCTGCCGTTTTTAATTCGTCAAATGAATACGAACACAAATGAATTCCTTCAACAAAGGCTTGTAAATATTCAGCAAGATCTTTCTTACCTGCGGTAACACCATCGAAGTGCACGAAGGCTTCTGCTGTTTTTAAATTTTTAAGTTCTTTTGCTAAAGCAGCACCCGCTTGGCGAACTATTTCAGAGGTCATTTTATTTTCTGTACCTAAGCCGATACAAACCACATGGCGAAATCCTAAAAAGCGAGCTTCGCGAAATGATACGGCTTCGCAACCGGCACCCGTAACAATTTTATCATTGATTGTTTCTTGTAATGCTTTCGCTGTTTCAGCGTGAGTTATTTTTGGTAATTTGTCTTTTTGCGCTGATGCTTTTGAAAAGACGACCAAGGTCTGGCCAGTTAATGAAGAAATATCTTTTGCGTGTAAATGGACTTGCGTCATGGGCCTTCTCTTTCGTGATGATTT
>JAYTPC010000074.1:0-26315 GCA_043747425.1 Bdellovibrionales bacterium | reverse complement strand
TGCAGGCCTTTGTCTTTTTTTGAATAAAGCATTAGACACGTTGAATCTTTACCGTCTCGACCAGCACGTCCCATTTCCTGATACAACGAATCTATATTGGCTGGCATCTGAAAGTGCACAACAAGACGCACATCGGGTTGATCTATACCCATCCCAAATGCATTGGTGGCAACCAAAATTCGCAAATCCCCATTCGTGTAAGCTTCCTGAATTTTTGTTCGTTCTTCGTTTCCAAGACCCGCGTGATAATAACCAGTCTTCTCAAACTTTTTAGATAAAGTCCTTGCGACTTCTTCTGTGACTTTTCTGGTGCCACAGTAAATCAATATCCGACCCTCCGGAAACTGTTTTAAACTTTGCAGTAACCATGGCGATTTGCTGTCTTCATCGCTACAAGATTCGACTTGATAATAAAGATTGGGACGATAAAATCCATGAACCAATCTTTGTGGACTTTTTAATTGCAAATTTTTAGCAATGTCATCCAGTACAGTCGGCGTAGCAGATGCGGTCAGTGCCAAAACAGGAACGTCAGGACGAAGTGTTTTTAATATTTTTAATTCGGCATATTCTTCTCGAAAGTCATGTCCCCACTGAGAAACGCAGTGAGCTTCATCGACAGCGAATAATGCAATCTTTCGGTTCTGAATCCATTTTTGAAAACCTTCTTTTTGCACACGTTCAGGTGACAAATAAAGTAAAAAGGTGCCGCCCTGATTTATTTTAAAGAAAATTTCTCGCTTTTCGTCCTCAGATTGACCAGAGTGCAAACAACCTGCTGGTATTCCTTTTCTTTTTAAGCTGCTGACTTGATCTTTCATCAAAGCGATCAAAGGAGATATGACAATAACAAGCTGCTGGGAATAAACAGCAGGAAACTGATAGCACAAAGATTTGCCACCGCCCGTAGGCAACACAGCAAGTGCATCTTTTTTAGAAAGAACTGCACTGATTATTTCCCGCTGCCCGGTTCGAAAACTGGACAATTGAAATGATTTTTTTAGTTCTTCTTCAAGCATTTGCCTACTTTTTTAAGAGTTTTAGTTTAGCTGACTTCTGAGCGTTTGCAATTCTCTATCCAAACTCAAATGCTTTTGTGCCGAAATAAATGCCACATGCTGCTGGACACTTGATCCGGCATCTGAGACTAATAAAGCATATGGTTCCCACACATAAAAAAATTCCAAAAAAATATCAGCCAAAAGGTTTTGAAATTCTTCATGAAGACCAAGATTTAATTGTTGGCAATAAAGCACCTGGTGCGCTGACAGTCAGTGCCTTATGGAATAAGGATGACACTGTTCAAAGTGCTTTGGATCAATATATTCGTAAAGGGAATCTACATTCAAAAAAATGCGTTTATGTCGTTCACCGTTTAGATCAGGCAACTTCCGGAGTCCTTATATTCGCAAAATCCGAAAGTGCACAACAGTTTTTAAAAAATGACTGGAAAGCAACCGTTAAAACGTATTACACAATTGTTCATGGCAAAATGAAAGAAAAGTCAGGAATTATCGAAAGTCACCTGACCCAAGACGAGGACTACGTGGTTCAGTCGACCACAGTTCCTGAAAAAGGAAAATTAGCCCGTACTGAATTTACTGTTGTCAAAGAGACCGCCTATTTCAGTATTTTAAAAATTAATTTATTAACTGGCAAAAAAAATCAGATTCGAGTTCATTTGGCGGAGGCTGGCAATCCGATTGTCGGCGATGAAAAATACGGAAAGCCTTCAAAGCACAAAGAACTTTATCTGCATTCTTTTGCTATTGTCTTTACCCACCCACATACGAAACAGCGCTTACGCGTTCAAGCACCAATACCTGCTTATTTCGAAAAACTAATCAGCTATGGTTACTAATGATGACATATGATTACTGTATTTTAGGCGCTGGAATATCCGGAGCTATTATTGCTTCAAAAATTAAATCCTTAAGTAAAAGTTTTTGCCTTATCGATAAAGGTCGAAGCAGTGGCGGCCGGTTAAGTTGCAAGCGCATGGGACCGGTCAGCTTTAACCATGGTTTGCAGTTTTTTGACAGTAACAAAGAAAATAGACCTTGGTTCGAAAGTTTAATCGATGATAAATTTTTAGCAGAAACACCACCCCATCAAATTCTTGTACCAGCTAATCAGATCGTAAAAAAAATATTGATGGACACACCCGTGCTAACCAACGAAGAAGTTGTTTCGGTGGCACATCAAGATTCTTTATTTTTAGTGAAATCCAAGTCGGGTACCGAATGGGCGTCAAAGATTTTAGTCCTGATTATAAAATTGAACAGGTCGCTGATTTTTCAATGATTACATTTTCTGATCAGGTTTCAGAAAAATATTTTGAATATTCAGATCTGGATTTAACTACAAATTTTAAAAAAGATTATGCAAATTTATTTTCATTTACAGACTGTCAGCACATGAATTTAAAGAAATGGCGTTATGCCGTTTGTAACCGTCCTATTTCACAAAACTACTTAAGCAATGACGTGAATACGTTGTTCTTGGTCGGCGATTACTTTGGTTCCGACGAATCCACTTCACTTGAACGATCGATTCGTTCTAGTGAGCTATTTTCAGTTTACTTGAACACCACTGACTGCTTTTGATAAAAACCCGACCTCTGACTGAATATTTTCAAAGCCTGCATTCTCCAGCAAAGATTCCATGGGCACTTGAGTGTAATTTTTAAAAAAAGGCTCATGAAAATCTTGTGGAAATTGTTTCAGTGCCCATTGAAAATCGGCATCATCGTTATTTTGTAATGAATCTACCAGCCCTAAAAATCCCATTGGTTTTAATAAGCGTGAGCTTTCCTTCAGAACGGCCTCACGAATATTCAGAGGTAATTCATGAAATAAAAAACAAGAATAAACCACGTCAAAACTTTTGTCTTTAAAAGAAAGATCCTCAGCATTACCCTGCAAAAAATCTATTCTTTTAAAATGAGCCAGATTTTTTTTTGCTTTTGCCAAATAGAAAGAGCTTAAATCCACACACGTTATCTGAGCTTTTGGAAACGCCAAAGCCATAAATTTTGTTAGCCTTCCCGTGCCGCTACCAATTTCTAAAAACTTTAAATTTTCGCCGTCTGAGCCATTCAGGTGAACTTTCAGTTGCGGTAGAATCAATCGTCGCATAGCGTCTGCAGCTCCTGAAAACAGAATTTCTACTTGGTGCTCATAAAGTTCGGCAGAAGTATTTCCAAGATAACCACTGGTTTGAAAATGAAAATTTCTGGTATAATATTCTGGCAGTGATTTTTTAAAATCTTCAGCTTCAGGTTCAAAGCTGTGTGCTTCTTTATTTTCGCGACGTCTTGCCGCTGAAAAGGCATCTTTGAAGATCTTTGGAATTCGAAAAGAATGCTGAATAGGATTTTCTGGCCACAGAACATCTGCCGGATAAAACCCTTCAGAAATATTTTCTGCATCTTTTGTCAATAATTTCTGAATTTTTGGTAAGGCCTGCTTCAAATGTTCAGAATAATTTTTAGGTACACTTCTTTTTTGTCCAGTCGCCAGAACATCAACCCAGGGTAAAAGCGTCCCCTGAAGTGCGAACGACCCCGTTCTTAAAAAAGAATATCCTAGCGCCACGTTTTTAATAAAAGCTTTTTTGTAATCTAGTGCCATAAATTGGACCTCTTTTTAGTTTAAAATTGCACTAAATCTGTCTGCTAGCAATACCTTAACTTTTGGAGGACTTTTTTCTTGGGATTTGGCAGTTTGGCCCTTGATTCCCGCCCTGAAATTGATCATGCTAAATCTGTGGAAACAAATAGATCATTAAAATTTAGAAAAAGCGACCTCGCCTACGGCAGTCATCAGTTAACACAGCTGAATCAGTTCAGTGAAAAAATAAAAATGCTGCCGGCATTTTCGCAGAAAATGAAATCTGCAGAGCTTTTTCCCTTGAAGCCTCAGGCATTAGAAATTTTTCAGATAAATATGGGAAAAATGTGCAACCAGGCCTGCAAGCACTGTCATGTCGACGCCGGACCAGATCGCCGTGAAATCATGACACGTGAAACGATGGAAAAAATTATTCATATTTTAAAAACTTCAACAACTCACACTGTAGATTTAACTGGCGGTGCGCCAGAAATGAATCCACATTTTCGTTGGTTCGTCGAACAACTTACAGGGCTTAACAAGAAAGTTATGGTCCGCTGTAACTTAACGATTATACTGGCAAACAAAAGTTACAATGATTTACCTGAATTTTATAAAAAGCATAACGTCCATATTGTTTCATCCTTACCTTATTATGATAAAGGCAAAACCGACCGCCAACGAGGCGATGGTGTTTTTGAAGATTCCATCGCTGCTTTAAAAATGTTAAACGCGATTGGATATGGCAAGGCTGGCTCGGGATTAAACTTAGATTTAGTTTATAATCCTGCGGGTGCTTTTTTACCTGGAGCTCAAGAAAGCTTACAAAAAGATTTTAAAAATGAATTGATGCGACTTTTTGGAATCGAATTTAATAACCTGTTTGCTATAACCAACATGCCGATTTCACGCTACTTGGATTATTTAATTGAAAGCGGAAATTTCGAAGACTATATGGAAAAGCTAGTGAATGCTTTTAATCCAACTGCTGCTGCAGGCGTCATGTGTCGAAACACGATATCCATTAGCTGGGATGGTTTTGTTTATGACTGTGACTTTAACCAAATGCTTGATCTTAAAATCACCTCTACAAATAAATCGGGTTTAGATGACTACGATGAGAACAAGTTGCAAACTCGAAATATTGTATTGAACCAGCACTGTTATGGTTGCACGGCTGGTGCTGGATCTAGCTGTGGCGGAACTACATCTTAAAAGTGAAAAAAAACAAAGCTTCTCGATCACCCAAAAAAAGAGTTTACGACAATTCAACAAGAAAAAAAAAGGCTGACGAAACTCAAAAACATATTATAGAAACTTATGTGAACCTGCTGGCAGAACGTCGTGGTACCGATGTATCCATCGAAGAACTTGCTGAAGCTTCTGAGATATCTCAGCGCACTGTCTTTCGCTTGTTTAAAGATAAAGACGAATTGTACCGCGCAACTGATCTGTACATCGAGCAATTTGTTCAGGTCAGTTTTCAAAAAATTCAGCAAAGTGATATTCTGGCCTTCACCAAAGATGTATTTAATCTTTTTGAACAGTATGAAAATTTAATGATGGCATATATGTTTTCGCCCTATGGTGTACGCACCCGAGAAATTTTTCGGAAAAAATTAAATAAACTTTTAATTGACCAAATCCTTGCTGCCCGAAAAATTAAATTAACTCGAATTATTGAAACCAGGCTGGCAGTTATTGTCACTTTAATTAACGTTAAAATTTGGTATGATATTCGCGTTGATTTTAAACACACGAGCAAAGAAATAGGCCAAGCAGTTAGCTGGGCTATTGAAAACTTAATTCGCGCTCTTTAAATTTCTAGTTTTGCTTAAGTAATAAAATACATAAGACACTAGCACTAAAAACAAATCTTCAACAACAGTCCACCAAGTTAGTGGGCGGCCCCAAAAAACTCCAAAACAACCACAGTTTTGTAAATTCAACCCACGAAGATTTGATACAGCTGCCAAAAATACATAACCAGAATGCATCAGCATCAACAAAATAGCGTTACGATTTTGATTTTTTTCTAGAAGAATAAATATTCCCAAAAAAAGCTCGAATAAACTGACTGCAAGTCCAAGCCCCATCGTCAAAGGGTATGGAATTCCAAACTGATACGTTAAGATAACATCAGCAAAACCGCGGTTATCTAACAATTTACCAATGCCTGTAGCAATGACTAATAATGCAAAGAAATACTTTAAAATTAAATAGACCGCTTTGTAAGCCATGCTTATACTTTGACATAGCTGGAGATTTAAGTCGATGAAAAGTCTACTCTTATTCCTATTTGTTGCTGCAATTGCCAACCATTCGGCTTTTGCCGATATTTCTTTATCCGGAAAAAATATTCCTGATAAAATAATCGTAGATAAAACCCCGTTACTTCTTAACGGGACCACTTATAGAAAAGTGTCTCTGTTCAACGTTAAAGTTTGGTTGGCTGCTTTATATCTTGATAATCCTACTACGGATGCCGATGTGGTATTAAGCTCAAAAAGCACGAAGGTCATCGATCTTCATGCGCTGTATGACATTTCTGCCAGTGATTCAGTCAAGGGATGGAAGCTTGCTATCGACAGCAATTGCCAACCTGAATGTCAAAAGCTGGATGCAGATATTAGAAAATTTTATTTAAGTATTCCAGATTTCAAAAAAAATTCATTTTACCGTTATATTTTTTCAAACACCGGGTTACAAATTTTGTTAGAAAATAAAGAAATTTTCAATTCGACAAGTCCTGAGTTAGCAAATGTCTTACTAAAAACCTGGATTGGGAAAAACCCACCATCTGAAGAAATAAAAAAAGAATTACTTAAGGGCACTGTAAAGCTTTAAAAAATAAATCCCATACAAGTTCAATGTCAATTTCTGTGACGATTTCGATTTCAAATGAAAAAATGGCTTTTTCACGATTGTGAAACGTGCCTGGTCTATTTTCAACATCACACAAAAATAGACCATTCTTAAAAAAGTAACTACGTCCTGGGCGTGTCTGAACACTTTCAGGATGGATTATTGCAACTGCACTGACTAAATCCCAAATTGGAAAAGCGAAACGTCCTTTAAGAAAAACGTTGCGCCAGGCCCATCTTCGGCTGTGATCCCACAGATATCTTCCGATTTCGGTCGATTGAAATCTATCCTTATGGTCGGGCTTTAGCTTTAATTGAAAAGCAATGTCTAACGGAACAATGATTTTTCTGACGCCAGAATTTAATACTGTTTGGAACGCAGCCAAATCTTTTGTGGCGTTGAATTCAACAGGCCAAAATGGTGGAAAAAATCCTAAGGTGCTAACTCTGCCTAAGGTCATCCAAATAGATTCTGGTAAAAACCCGCTTTTTAGAAACCCAGCTAAATTGGATAAAGGTCCTAATGCCAAGTAATGACATTTATTTTCTGGCATTTGTATTGAAAGTGGCCCGTTGTAGCATCGCACATTCGACTGAAGCTTGGCGCAAATTTCTATATTATTCAGATGGCAAATTTCAGCGCTAGCATTTCCTGCTACACTGTAAACACTAGATATTAAAGTGTTACTTTTAAGAAGAAAAGCCAATGCAAAGGCATCATCAACGTCACCACCAAAAAAATTTTTGTTGGCGGACCCTAAGGCATTATCGGTATCAACGACGATTGGAATTATTGATGGTCCAATCATACGGAATATATTCAGTTTTGTAATCTAGCGGAACAGGATTTTTTCGATACAGATTTACATACTCATTCACCGTTTTAGCTTTTTTCGGAACGAAATCTTCTGGAAAAAATTTTAAAATTTCAGAAACATAAACACTATTCTTTTCAGCACTGATCCGAACGTTTGCTGGCGAATTAAAAAACTCAACAGCTAAAGCCTGCAAATCTTCATTTAATGCTTCACCAACAAAAAGCTTTTTTGGTAACCTAGGACAAGAAACAGCCATGCAGTTCAAAGCCCAGTGCACGCGGTCTTCACCGATGGATCTGATAAATTTATTTTCATAATCTACCAAAGACATTTGCGTGCCACCTATCTCCATTTTAGTTAAATAAAAAAATCTAACTTTTTTAAAACCGGCGTTAGTTTCTGGAATACCCTTTTGCAAAACGGTGTACATAGATAATGCGTTATAAGCATTCAGATGATGGGCTAACAAACTTTCCTGAGACGTGAAATCAGAAAATTTCTTTTCAGAAACGTAAGCCACATAAAGCTCAAGATTTGCTGGATTCTTCAATAATCCATCAAAATCCACTTCACCTTTTTCGTTTACATAATTTTCAAGAACATTTGCATAGGCCTGCCGCGCTTCAAATTCGTCTAGGGCCCTGCCGATGACTGGCGCTTTCTGCATCGTCGAGCATGATGACAATATCATCATGGATAAAAACAAAATGCTTTTGAATTTAATTCGTTGCAACTTTATTTTCCTTCAACATTTTCTTAACTCGTCCTTTGGCATGCTTCATTGGCAATAATGCTGGATCCATTTGAAAAACTGTACCCTCAGGAATTGGATCAAAAGCGCCAGTCATTGGATTCCAAATTTTCTCACCTTTTTCAGATTTCATTGTTAGTGGAGCTAAAATATATTCATCACGTTTTGCATTATGCATGCACATTGAAAGCGGCCCGTCTTTTGTAGCCACCATAAATACACAGCCTTCAATTCGATCAGTTTCTAATTTGCAGGCGTCCATAAAGTTGTGGATAAAGAATGAAATCTTATTCACTTTAAATCCAGATTTTATAAGGTCCCACTTCATTTTCCAACCCTGCTTTGCAACAAATTTAATTCCTGGTAAAATTAAATGACTGTGCTTCAGCACTGTACCAATAACGCTTTTTACAGTTTGTATTCTGTTTTTGCGATCAAAAGCCACATCTTTTGTTACGTCTAATACTTCAATCAAAAAATCTGGGTCATCCCAGATGTCATAAAGATTGCCATTGCACGAAAACATATATGAGTATTTGTTACATTTTGGATGCCCAATCAAAGGTGCATCAAAATTAATTTTCGTATTTGCACCTGTGCGTATCTGCTCCATCACAGTTTCTTGTGTGATTAAGAAATCGCGCTCACGAAGTACGCCGCGACCCGTGTCAGCTTGTAATTGAAATGAGGCGAAACGAATATAATCTGCTTGTTTGCGGAAAAATTTAATCAATTCTGGAATTTCTTTAAAATTATCAGCGTATACAGTGGTGTTAAAAATAATCATGATCGGCAAATCTTTCGCCCGCTCGATATATTCTTCACGAATTTTATTAAGCTCGACTTCTGTTTTATAACCTTTACGTTCCTGCGTTAGATCCACGTGAAAAGCAACATCGGACAATCCAACAGATGCCAACTCCTGTAATAAATCACGACTTGCTTTAATCCCGTTGGTTAAAAGCGAAGGTCGCATTCCAAGATCTGCAATTTTCTTTACGATCTGCACAAGCTCTTTACGATCACGCAAAGTCGGATCACCTCCAGAAACTTGAACATCTGTATTGGGACCATAATGCTTTCGAATTAATTCAATCCGTGTAAAAAGCTCTTCGATAGGAACATCTTTAACGGCCTCAGAACTGTCTGACAAATAACAAAGTGTACAATCCAAATTACAACGTTGAGTGATTTCTAAAGATACACAACCAATTCCCCAACGACGCCCAGCAAGTTGCGGCTTCGTCCATTTATCTATTTTCTTCATTCGTTCTTCAAGAGGTTTGCGATATTGACCTGGCTCTGGCAGCTGCTTGTAGGGTTTCCAATCCTGAATTTCTTCAGGGGTCATATAAATAGGTTGAACTTCTTGTTCTGGGATTTGCTGCATAATTCCTCCGGAATTGTTAAGACTTAACAATGGTGAAAGGAATCACATTAATAGTCAATTATTTGCGGCAGTTTTTATGCAGCCAATACGTGTCATCAACGCATGTATAACGATGGTTAATGACCTCGACTTAAGTATAATTAGAAAGATTGCTTAAGCTCTCGCACAGCAAATTTTTGCGCATCAGCTGCTTCTTTCACAATCGCAGCCATGCCAAAAAACTCGTGCGTGACTCCGTTGTAGTTTTTAAAGTTCACTTTTACTCCCTGCTTTTTCATAAGATCCGCAAGCTCTTTTCCTTCGCTCTGGAGCGGATCGATTTCTGCGGTGATAATTGTGGCTTCTGGCAAATCTTTAAAGTTTGCTGCTACTAAATTTATTCTGGTATCTTTAGCTTCGTCAGGCGAATTTAAATAGTTTTTCATAAACCAAGTCATCATCGGCTTGTTCAGCGGTTTTGCATCTTTATTGATTTCATAAGATTCTGAATTCATTGCAGAACTTGCCACTGGATAAATAATCAGCTGGTGAACTGGCATTTTTATTTTTTCGTCTCTGGCTTTGATACTGACGTTAACCGCCAGATTGCCCCCAGCACTTTCTCCGGCAACCGCAATTTTTTCAGGATTTCCTCCAAAAGTTTTTGCATTTTCTAAAACCCATTTGTACGCCGCAAATGAATCATCATGAGCAATCGGAAATTTATGTTCTGGTGCCAAGCGGTAATCCACAGAGACCACAATCGCTTTTGCCTGAACTGCCAGTGCGCGTGCACTTCCGTCATAAACATCTTTACTTCCGATGACCCAACCTCCACCATGATAAAAAACAATGACAGGCATTGGAGTTTTACCTACTGGTGTATAAATTCTTACAGGAATCTGGGCACCCGCCCCACTGATAAGTTTATCCTCAATTTTTTCAAAACCTTCTTCAGATTTTTTTTTCTGGTTATCTGTCATTAAAGATTTAATAGCATCTGCGGGAGTTGGCTGCATCCGTGCTTCAACTGCCGTCAATTCAGCAATGGGTTTTCCTTTTTTATTATCAAGTTCTGTTAACACTTTCTTCATATCTGAATTAGATTCTTTGGTTGCAGTGGCAAAGCCAAGCTGAGTCATCGACAATAAAACGAATATTCTTAAAACTAATTTCATTTATCCTCCGGGTTTATTTTAAATAAAAAAGCTACTTTGCTTGTTTACTTCATCTGTATACTTCATTTGTTATGCCACCAGAAAAAAAGAACAAATGACTAATGACATTGGGGCATTTTTTCAGTTTAAAACATAAAGATGATTTTGCCAGTGGACTTCAATTTGCATTATTAGTTGAAAGTAGATCAAACAACTAACAAAGGATCATCCTGTGAATAAACTGAACACACTTAAAAACCGCGTCGGAGATGCTTACGGTCGTGTTGGAATGCCAATTTTGCTGTATTTTCTTGGTGTACCAGGAGCTTTAGTTCTATTGTTATGGTTATTTTTCTTTCGCGGTCGATAATAAATAATTTAGAAGCTATTCTTAATGCCAACAAAAGCAGAAGCTCGATTCAACAAATTAAGCTCCGTATTTTGCGATCCAAAACTATGGCTAAGACTTACAAAACCAGACCACGAATCTAAAAAACCGTAGTCTACTTCAGTCTGTAATTGTGTTGATGAATCTTGACCTGAGACAAGCACCCGCCCATAAACTGTAAAATTAGCTTGATCAAAGGGTTCTAAAATTCTTAAAGATGAATAAAAATAATGCTGACCAAGTAGCTCTAATCCAGGCCTAAGAAATCTTTGTAAATTGACAGTATAATTCGGAGTTAAAAAATTGGAAGCTGACTGAATTGCAGATTTCAAATGGTTACTGTTGTAGCCAGCCTGGTTGTAAATATATTCTAATCGGACATCAAAGTTAGATTCATAACGAAATCCAAAAATTCCTAACGTTTTTACTTCATCTGATTCAGGGTTAACCTGTTCCATATTATAGCCATTTCCATCAAATACCGGAGTGTAGTGAGTTTGCTTTTTCGTTTGCTTCAAATCCGCGTAAACAGAAAAACCTTCAGTCAAAAAATAGTTAAAGTACTGCGCAAGAAAAAATTTGTTTGCCTCTTCGGTTCCTGAAACCACGCCAATATAATGATTCTTGTCTAACCAAGACTTTTCATATTTCAAAATCAATTTTGGACTAAAATCAGACTGATACTTCCATTCCGACTCTTGATTTGAAATGGGTTGAAATACAAAAACTAAATTATTTTCTTGATCCAGGGAAATATTTCCTCGAATTATAACTTGACCCTTTTCCTTGTAAGACAATCCTCGCTGAGCTGAATTAAAATGAAATAGCGGATTTGAGGGGCTTAGAAACTCAGCTGGTCCCCATTGATAAACCTGAAGACCCAAAGTCGATGAAAATAAGGGATTCCAATTGGTTTCAACAAACGCATCGGTCAGCTGTAATTTATTTTTTGTCGTATTCTGACTCATTTGATTGATTTCTGATTTGCTGTAGCGCCATTCGAAGGTTGGACGAAGTACAATTTTATTTACGGCATATATCCATTTCAAATCAGGCCTAAAATCAAAATCCAATTCGTAAGTTGGCAACTTTAAAACCTGATTATTTAAATTGATACAGGAATCTGAAATTTCATTTCTCTGTGCAGAAAGATAAGTATTCACATTAAATTGAATTTCTGCTTCTGTGACAACAGATATGAAAATAAAAATAGTAAACACACTACGCATGATTCAAATTTTCTATGACTTTTTTAGAAAGTGAACTTCGAATCGCAATCAAACACGCTATAACACTTACACCTAATAAAATAATAAAAGCAGTCGAATAGGCCTGTAATGAAAAATTAATTCTAAATAAGACGGGATCCGACAATAAACCTGCCTTGTACAAAATTTTCATTGAATTCAGAAGCCAAGTTATGATGATAGCGCTAAATAGCCCCAAAGTTGTTCCAAAAATAGCTAACAGCATTGTTTCTATTAGAAATATTTTTTGTATATGTGCTGACGTAAAACCAAAGCTTCTAAGCGTTCCAATTTCTTTAGTTCTTTCTTTTATAATTTTAATCAGCGTGTTAAAAACTGACAATGTCGAAATAATTAAGATAACGACAACAACAAAATTACGAAAAATAGCCATCATGTCCATGGTTTTTAAAAAAGTTTCGCCAGCTGGATGCTCAATCCAGGAAGTTGCCTTGGCATCCGGAATGGATGGTTTAACGACAGCATCAAATCGGCTGATAAAATCTTGTAGATATTCTGGATTCTTTAGTTCCACAGAATAATAGGATACGCCTTTTGTGTTCATCAACGCCTGTGCTGCTTCAAGCGAAGCATGAATAAATCGATCATCAATATCTTTGTAGCCCGCATCTAATAGTCCTATGACATTCGTGTCGACGGCGTTTAGCTGCGCCTCTGCCGTCATGGTTGAAATCTGTAAGTCTTTTCGCACACACTCAAAGGGCCGCTCGTTCGGCTCATAGCCGCCATAACTTTTTAAAATGCTTGATTTATTGTCCCATTCGCAACCCAACTTGCGTGCAAGTCCTTGACCGAGCATAATTGAATACTCGTCACTGCCTTGAAGCAGCGGTAAACCTAACGTGGCATTCCAACTCCAACCCGGGCCACGAACTCGGTCACCCTGTGGAAGGTCAAAACCGCGCCCAATAAATATCGCTGATTGCTGACCATTTGAAATTAAACCCTGAATATTCAATGACCGAACACGTTCTTTCACAATTTCTGAATTGGCTATTAAAAACTGTTCTATTTTTTCTTGATCCGCTTCTGTTAACCAAAACTTCCACGGTTCAGCAAGCCCACTTTTATTATGAATGCCAGGCTTCTCGATAATAAGATCGCCTAACATTTGCCGGTGCCTAAAAGAATCATCATACATTTTTTTAATGTCATCAATGTAGCCGTCAAACATAACTAACGACACAAACGAAGCCGAAAGTGACAATAACGCAGACAACGAATGTCTCCAGTTCTTGATCACATTTCTTGAAGCTATTTTGAAAAAAATCATGTTTATTTTTCGTTTACCTTGTTAAATTGTTCACATTAAATAAAGAAGCCGGATGATTGACTAAGCGTGGAGTGCTATAATTTATAGTGCTTCTATTCTCGGGAAATTTCGAATCGTAGATCGTCAACTTGCTAATAAATGAAATTATTTTTCCGTCGAAACTTAACTTGTTCTTGTATTCCAGAAGACCTACTTTGAATGGCTTACCCTGCAAAGTTAAAAATTCAGCCTTTACAGCTAATTTTGTTTTTGCACTTATCCAGTAACGAATCTGATCGTAGGTTAAATTTTTTGTCTTTGCCTTTAGTAACAGCACAAAACATTTTTCACCACTGAAAACTTCTTCTTTTTCCAAACTAGGTAAATAATCTCTTGAGTAATACGTGGATGCAATATCCCCATTGGCAGCTTGACCCGATAATTTTTGTCTTGCCGATATAGAGACTGGTTTTTTCAAAGCAGGCTTATAGAACCACATGGTTCTGTCGTTAAATATATAAACCTCACCTTTATTTCTTGCTGGCGTTTTGGCTTCGACGTAAGCATCTCGGTCTAATGCTTTTACATCAAATCCACGGACTGACTTTTCTCCGTTTTCTATTGTTTCAATTTCAGCTGCCCACTGGATACCAAAATTCATTCCGCCGCGTCCTTGATCAGACGATTTTAATAAATCATCTGCTGAAACTGCGCCAAACAAAATACGAGTAAAAATAGAGATCGTAAAAAACCAAAAGTATTTCATGCTAAGCCCCTGTGTCATTAAGAAGTTCGATCAGTTTCATTTTAGATTTACTACGCATGACAAAAAATGAAGAAACAAACGTCAGTATAGAAATCAAAACACTGACTGTAAAAGCGATTTGCAAATTCCACCCTAATTTAAACTGCACTTTTCCGCTGATGGCCGGTGGCGTAAACTGAATGTTTAAGTAGTTAATAACAGATGCAATAGCAAAAGCAAAGATAGTTCCAACCACCAAGGATATCAGGCAAAGCAGCATGCTTTCAGAAATAAACAAACTGGCCACATCTTTCTGCCTAAAACCCACAGCACGCAAGGTTCCTATTTCTTTCGTTCTTTCGATAATTCCCATCGTCAAAGAATTAATGATCGTTAAAGAAACTGCAGTACCAATTAAAAATACAAAAAAACCACTCATCACAATTAAAAAGCTTAGCGTGCCGATATACATCGAATTGATTTTTTCATCGTAATAAAAAAAACTTTCAGTTTTAAAACTTGCCCTTTCTAATTCTTTATCCAAATTTTGTTTAAATTTTTTCAGATTTACATTTTGGTTTAAATACAGGGCTACAGATTCTACGCTGTCAGCTCCTAAGAGCTCTTGCATTTTTACTAGTGGTACTAAAATAATTGTGTCTTCTAAATACTGCAGTCCCGTTGTGTGCTCGGCACCAAGGTCCACATTAACTGCGTTTAGATCTCCATCAAATGTGCGCGCCGCCAGCTGTGCGGATCCACTTGATTTTAAAGGCCTTGAAAAACCCATGATATCTGCAATCTTCGGAGTGATAGAAATCACCTGATCGTTCACGTTAAAAATATCAATATTTTCTACCTGCGATGGCAAAACCCAATCTTTGGCCCATTTTAAAAGTTCGGGTTGAGACAAAGATTTCGCATAAACTTCTGGTTCGTAACTTAAAGCAACAACAGGATGAGATCTGACGCCATTCGATAACAAACCAGACCCACTTAAGTTGTATCCGGTGTATTCAATATCAGACAGCTGGTTCTGCAACGCTTTTTTTATTTCTTCTAATTCTATTTTACTAAAAATATATACCTTGGGTTTTTGCGCAAATTTAACCAAAGAATCTTTTTTATAAATCTGCACATGTCCACGCAAAGAAGAATACACCGAAGTGGCATCCAAAGCCTTTTTGACCCGATAAATATAAGCACCTAATAAATTTAAGCCAACAAAGCCAACGCAAATCGCTAAGCCCGTAGACACCGAACGGCGCTTGTTTCGCAGCAGATTCAATGCAGCAAATTTAAAAAATTTTCTAAAACTCTGCATGTGAATCTATGATTCCATCTTTGATCTTTAAAACACGCTGAACACGTTTCATTAATTTTTCATCATGAGTGCAAAATAAAAAAGTCATATTTTTTTTCTTATTTAACCCAAGCATCAGATCAATAATTAAATTGGCCGTTTTTGAATCTAAGTTTGCAGTGGGCTCATCGGCCAATATCATGGAAGGCTCTGTAACCAGGGCCCGCGCAATGGCTACACGCTGGCGCTGACCTCCAGAAAGTTGATCCGGACGATGATCACGAAATTCTGAAAGTTCGACATCTTTCAGTGCTGTCATAACCCTTCTATCAATCTCGGCTGTCGCCATATCTTTACGAATTGTTAAAGGCAGTTCGATATTTTCATAAACATTTAGCACTGGCACCAAATTAAAAGACTGAAAAATAAAGCCAATTTTTTGATTTCGAAGTTCACTTTTCTGATTTTCACTCAGTCGACTGACATCAATGCTGTCGATAAGAATTTTACCACTGTCAGCAGTGTCTAAACAGCCAATCAAATTCAGTAATGTTGTTTTTCCAGATCCTGAAGCGCCTATCAATGCTGTGAATTCACCACGCTTAACCTGCAGGTTCAATCCTAACAAAGCTTGAACCTCAGTTGAACCCATCTGATATTTTTTAAAAACATCTTTTATTTCAACAACATTTTCCATACAGGCTACCAAATTGTTATGCGGTCATTTTCACTTAAAAACAAAGCATCCGATTTTTTGCATGAAAAAGCCTCATGGAAACCGCGTTGATGCTTCACTTGTTCGTTGATCCGGGCGTATCCCAAACTATGGGGGTCGGTCTTTAGTTGCATCTCTTTGGCTTTTTCTCGCATCACGTTGCACCACAGTCTACCGTAAGCTACGAAAAATTTTTGTTTGTCTTGATTGGTCCCGTTCCCGTTCGGAAAAGCTGCATTGTACGAAAACGTTAAGCCAACCAAGTCAGCAACGTTTTCACCTTGGGTTAATGCACCGTTATGACCAATTTTATTGAATTGATCCATCATCTTGCTGCCACGGTCCTGGAATTTTTTGATATCTTGATCCGTCATCCACTGGCGCAACTTTCCCTGAGCATCAAATTTTGAGCCTTCATCATCAATTCCATGACCGAGTTCGTGTCCGATAACAGTCCCAACGGCGCCCAAGTTTTCAACCAGGTCACCTTCGGCGACGAAAAATGGATATTGTAAAATTCCAATCGGCATTACAAATTTATTTTTATCTGGAGAATAATACGCGTTTACTGTTAACGGACCCATTCCCCAAGCCTCTTTGTTGACGCCTTCTTTTAATTTTTCAAAAGCTCGCTTGTGACCGGCCAATGCTAATTTTTTTCCGTTTTCATACGGTAAAGTGGAACTTAATTTTTGAACTGGCTTAAAATCCCATTCGCGATCTGTCACTGGCTTTACCAACTGCAATTTTGCCGTTTGGATTTTTTCTAATGCACCCGTTTTGCTGGCAGAACTTAGCCATGTGTTTTTTTCAATTCCGGCAGCTATAGATTGACGAATTTTCAAAGCAACTGCTTCCATTTTTTCATTTGGAAAAGCTGGAAATAAGCGTGGCAGCATTTCAATATCTAGCTCTCGGTTGAAGGATCCCATAACAGCCATTGTGCAGCGCTCTTGCCGATCCGATCTTGAAATCGGACCTCCTAGAAATTTATGTCGAAATGCAAATCTTTTTTTGAATAATTCTGGGAATGCATCATCCATGTAATCCCGAGCACTACGATAAATATAAATATCTTTCAAAACTGCCAAGTTTTCTTGAACCAATTCTTTTTGTAAAAACTCAAAACTTTCTGGTACGAATTCTCGAAGCAATGTCGAATCTGGCACGTTCGTTTTAAAAAAGGATTCCAACTGAAGTTTGCTTGTTTTTTTCAGAAAATCAGCACGACTTACTTTTCTAGGCTGTGTGTATCTTTGTCGAAACTCAGCCGGGAATGGATATATCGCTTTAAACTTTCGTTCAAAATCAATAATGTTCGCAGCCCGCTTCAGATGCTCTTCTTTAGACTCTTTTGGATAAAGCGTGTCTAAAAAGGCCGCCATCAAGTTTTTAAATTCTTCAACCAGTTCTAGATTGTCATAGTAACTGTGCTCTGGAAGCCCCATCAAGTTAACATCAAAGGTCAGGTCATAAATTCCAGAGTCCTCTGTGTTTGGCATCATGTCGTAACTAACCAGCGACCATTTCTCATTGGTCATGTTGATTAAATTTAATTTTAAAAAATCTTCAATGGTCTTGATTTTTCCTACTTCAGACAAGAGCTCAGCAACTAATTTTTTTTCTTCAGACGTAGAATTTTTTACATTCATGCAAGCTAGGTAGTAATCTTTCAGTTGTTGTGATCTGGGTGAAAGATTTTTTTCTGATTTGATATTTTTAAAAAAACTTTTTTTCTTTTCTAAAATACGCTCGTCAGAATCATCGAAAGCAAAAGTATGTGAACTGCGATCATCTCGAAGCTTGAAACTTTTCTCGACATTACCACAAACGTATTGATGAAAATTTTCACAGGGATTCACTTTTGAATCTAGACTAAATTCCCGTTTTTCCGGAATGGCAGAACTCATCATTACCTTGGGTGTTTCGACTGCTAATACCAGACTGGATGCACCTATTAGTGTGAAAATCATAGATACAACCTGAAAAAGTTTAGTGGGCAACAGTTTGATTGGTGAATTTAGCATTGAGATCTCCTGTTAGATTTAGATAACTTGTAATTTTGTCACAAGTTAAGTCACGGCGTGAAGCTTTTTTTCCACAGATAGACTTCATCTCGACTTCACGGCATAATCAAGAGAATCTCACTTTTTTGGAGGAAAGATGTCGACACCGTCCATTCCATTTATCGATTTAAAATCTCAGTACACAGCATTGAAAAGCAATATTGATTCACGCATTCAAAAAGTTTTAGACAGTGGAGCCTACATCAATGGCCCTGAAGTCACCGAGCTGGAACAAAAATTAGCTGCCCACACTGGAAGCAAACACTGTTTAGCTGTCGCTAGTGGAACTGACTCGCTACTAATACCCATGATGGCTTTAGGTATAGGTCCAGGTGATGAAGTTATCACAACTGCTTTTTCTTTTATCGCAACTGCCGAGACAATAGTTCTTGCTGGAGCTAAACCAATCTACATTGATATTGATAAAAAAACTTTCAATATTGATGTTAAAAAAATTGAAGCCGCAATCACTTCGAAAACAAAGGCGATTGCTCCAGTTTCATTGTACGGACAAGCTGCCGATTTAGAAGAAATCAATGCGATTGCAAAAAAACATAATCTTTTTGTCATCGAAGATACGGCCCAGTCGTACGGAGCCGGATATAAAAACGGCAAAAGCGGCTCTATGACAACAGCTGCTGGAACATCGTTCTATCCGGCAAAACCTTTGGGTTGCTACGGTGATGGCGGAGCTATTTTCACCAATGATGACAAGCTTCAAGTAGCGATGAAAGAAATTCGCGAACATGGTTCTGAAAAACGTTATTATCACACACGCTTAGGCGTAAATGGCCGGCTAGATACAATTCAATGTGCGATTCTATTGGCAAAACTAGAACGTTATGACTGGGAAGTCGATCGACGAAATCATGTTGCTAGCAAATACAGCGAAGCTTTTATTGGTTTAGATAAACTAGATCCACAATTTTCAACACCATTTGTAAAACCTGGAAATAGAAGCGTCTGGGCGCAGTATACTTTGACGCTGACTCACCGTGAAAAATTCCAGAAGAAAATGCAAGAACTTGGTGTTCCAACAACTGTGCACTACCCGATGACGATGCCCGATCAGCCTTGGTACAAGGAAAATACCCCGGTTACTTTTGATATTAGCAATTCGCGTTGGGCTGCAAGTCATGTCATCAGTTTACCAATGTTTCCCGATATGACCGAGCAACAGCATGAAATAATTGTTGATGCCGTTAAAAAATCTGTCGAATTTTCCATGAAATAAGGCTAGTGTCTGCGCCATGACAGAGTTTAAATCACTAGCTAAAACCGTTTCGATGCAATCCCCAACTGGCACAATCACTTGGGGTGACGCTAAAAATTTCGTTCTTTTTGCAGGCCCAGATATCATCGAAGATGAAGGTATGGTCATCGAAACCGGCAAAGAGCTTAAACGCGTCACTCAAAGCCTTGGAATACCTTGGATTTTGAAATGCTCTTTCGACAAAGCCAATCGCCAAAGTTCAAAAAGTTTTCGCGGGCCCGGAATGAATCAGGCATTAAAATCATTAGATAAAATCAAATCTGAATTAGGATGTGCTTTTTTAACAGACGTTCACGAGACCATTCAGGTTGAAGAAACTGCTAAATATGCAGAGGTTATTCAGATCCCGGCTTTTTTATCACGTCAGACTGATTTACTAGTTGCTGCTGCCAAAACAGGTCGAGTCATTCATATTAAAAAAGGTCAATTTCTTGCGCCTTGGGACATGAGGGCAATTGCTCAAAAAGCTGTTCAAGCTGGTAATGATAAAATTTTACTTTGTGAACGCGGAACTACGTTCGGCTATAACCGACTTATTAATGATATGACCGGACTCGTGGATATGCGAAATTTAGGTTTTCCTGTCATTATGGATTGCACGCATTCTACACAACTTCCCGGAGCGACTGGTGAATCCAGTGGCGGCCGCGGCGAAATGGTTTGGCCACTTGGCAGAGCTGCGATGGGCATTGGCGTCGATGGAATTTTTCTTGAGACTCATCCGAACCCTGAAAAAGCACTTTGTGATGGGCCAACTTCGCTTCCATTAAAAAACTTAGAGAAAGTACTTAAAAACTTACAAAATATATTTAATACGCATAACCTTAGCTAAGATGGCAAAAGCAGTTTGGGCTAAAAAGTTAATCCGTCCGTTAATAGCGCTGCTTTTTATTTATCTGCTGATATTAAAAGGCCCATTTAAACTTCAGCAAATTTCTTTTATTTTAACTCAAAAAAAAATTCTGATTCTAGGATTCCTACTTCTGCTGCTGCAGTTTTGCTTGATGGCCTTACGCTGGAAAAAAATTGTTGAGCAAAAAACACCACTGACATTTCAATTAAGTATTCAACTGACGCTGATAGGCCAATTCTTTTCTTTCTTCATTCCGGGTGGAGTTAGTGGCGACGTCATAAAAGCCTTAGAGCTATCAAAAACAAATGAGCTTAGCCGCAGTGATAGTTTCGCAACGGTGTTGTCAGACCGAATTTTAGGGTTGTTTTCCATGGTGCTGTTTTCGACTGTTTTTCTGACCATAGATTATCTGGATTCAAAAACGGCCAGCTCATTCCACTATTTAATGTCTAGCGCTGTTATACTTTTTGGAATGCTAACGGGTATTTTAATGGGACCTAGGATTCTTGAATTTTTATCCCGTTTTTTTAGTTCTAAGTCCAATAAGATTTTGATTGCTACAGAAAAAATTATTTCTTCCTTTGCTCTGACCTTCAGTAGTTTCCGTAATAAAAAAATTCTTATTTCCACTATTTTACTAAGCTTAATGATTCAAATACTTTCAACTTACTTCATGAGTGAGGTCATTAAAGCACTTGGTGTAGAAATGCCTTCTTTCTTTGTTTTCTTCGCTTTATCGTGCTTTGGCTTTTTAGCCTCGGCTATTCCGATAACTCCAGCAGGAATCGGCGTCGGACAAACTGCCTTTTATTTTTTATTCACAACGATTAGCGTCGATTTGGGAAATGCTGCAGTAACTGCGGTGAGCATGTTGCAATTATTTATGTTTTTGTATGCTCTTATCGGCGGAATGCTATTTGCTATTAGACCTTTTTTGAATTCAGCTAAAGTATCGATTTAACAGTAACGAATTAACACAACTGGAGATTTATGAGCTTACTGATGAAACAAATTATAAACCTAATCCGCTTACTTCATTCGGACACAGGTCAAAATCAGATCGCCACCGGATTGGCATTTGGCGTCTTTCTTGGATTTGCACCCTTCATTTCCATTCAAACCTTGTTGGTGTTATTTATTGTTTTTATTTTCCGCGTGCAGCTTGGCGCCGCTTTTCTTTCAGCTTTCTTTTTCAAATTTATCGCGTTTTTGTTAGACCCAGCTGCCGACATTCTTGGCAAATGGGCTTTAGAAAACCCGGTTTTTCGCGGAGCTTGGTCCACGATGTACAACACTCCTTTTATTCCAATGACAAAATTTAATAATTCGATCGTGATGGGATCATTTATAATTTCGTTGATTCTGTGCCCTATATTATTTTTTGTGTTTAAAAATATGATCATAAAATACCGCAGTGAAATTGTACAAAAAGTTGAAGCATCAAAAGCCTGGAAGGCCTTTAAAGCCACAAAATTTTACTTTTGGTATATGAAATACACCGATTTATATGGAGGTGCTTAATGGCAAACTCAACATCAAAGACGGATGCTAGCGCCATCAAAAAAAGCCCAGGGCCAATACGTTGGAATGCGATCATTCCGTTTCTGATTTTTTTAGTTTTAGCTAACGCCTACTTCTATTTCTTCTTTGATTCTCACATGAAAAAAGCAATTGAATGGGTGGGCTATAAAGCACTAGGTACAGAGCTGAACATTCAAGAATTTAAATCATCAATCACAGATGGCAAAGTAGTGCTTTCAAAAATTCAGATCACCCATGCCGTTCAGCCTGAATTTAATTCCATCGAATTGGCAAATATTCGTTTTGCCTTAAACTTGGGCGCACTTTTGCGTTTAAAATTTGTTATTGATGAAATGGCTGTTGAAGGCGTTCAGTTTATGTCGAAACGCTCAAGCATTGGTAAAGTGGCACCACCAGACCCTGCATCGCTAGACAAGCCTAGCTTCACGCAGCAGCTTTCTGACAAGGCCATGAATAAATTAGAAAAAGACAATCAGTCTAATGTGCTGAGTGATGTTTCTGTTTTCTTAAAAACTGGAAATTTTGATGCTCAGATAAAAAATTTAGAATCAGAACTAGCTTCCAAAAAAATGTTGGAAGAAATGAATAAAAAATGGGGCGCTAAGAAAACCGATTGGGATGGCAAAATCAAATCACTTCCAACCAGTGCAGAAATGAATGCTTTTAAAACCAGGTTTGAAACCATAAAAAGCAAAGATTTTAAAACGCCGCAAGAACTAGATACGTCGGTGAAACAATTTGATGCCTTGATCAAAGACGTCGACAGTAAAAATAAACAAATCCAAGATGTAAAAAACCAACTAGAAACCGATTTAAAATCTTTGGATGACGATTATAAGGCCATTGACACCCAAGTTAAAAAAGATGTCGATGCTTTGAAATCACGATTTAAAATTCCAAAAATTGATGCTGCCAGTTTCGCGAAGTCTTTGTTTCTAAGCTACCTAGCTCCGATGATGAATAAACTGGATCATTACAAAGCTCTTGCCGAAAAATATCTGCCACCTAAGTATGCCAATAAAATTTCTGGCAAAAAAGATACTTCTGTATCAACTACAGAATCCAGCACGATTCAACCACACCCTCGAGCCGATGGTACAACCTACGAGTTTCCAGTAACGAACGGCTTTCCACTTTTTTGGATCAAAAAAATCAGCCTAAGTTCAACATCGAATGCCAATGCCGATTACGGTGACTTCTTAGGTCTTATTGAAAATATAACTTCGAACCAAAGACAAATAAATAAACTGACTACTTTGAATATCAACGGGTCTTTTAAGAAAATGAACGTATCTGGTATTAAAATTAATGCAGAGCTAAATAATTTAAAGGATGAACCAGAAGTCAGCTTTGTATTTAACGTTGGTGCATTCCAAATGTTAAATTTGGAACTGCTGAAATCTAACGACTCGGAAATTTCTATTCCTCAGACAACAGCAAGCTTTGCAAGCTCTGGCAAAACCGTTGGTTTTAAAGATTATGATTTAAAAATGAAAACAGATTTCTCGGAAGTGGCCTTCAAAACAACAGCTACAGATAAAACAGTCGCAGCTGTCTTGGCCGACACATTAAAAGTAATTAATCAGTTTAATGTTGAAGCTACTGCTACGGGCCAACTGAATGATTTGAATCTGGATATACGATCAAGTCTGGGTACCGACTTACAAAGATCCTTTGAGAATTTATTAAAAAATAAAATCACAGAAGCTAATGAGAAATTGCAGCTGGCCGTAAATGCCGAATTAAATAAGCTAAAGTCGCAGCTGACCGGGCAAACAGACGCAATTAAAAACCAAGCAAACGGTGAAGTCGCGAAAGTTCAAAAGCAAGTCGATGACCAGAAAAAGCAAGTCGATGAAAAAATAACTGCAGCTAAAAAAGATTTTGAAAAACAGGCACAGAAACAGCTGCAGGACGCAGGACAAAAAGCTGTCGAAGACTTAAAAAAGAAGTTGGGATTTTAATCTAAAAGCTTTTCCAATTTACAACAGAGCGGATGTTTCTGATAGCATCCTCTGTTGGTTTTAAAATAATCGTCATTGGCAATCGGTCGACATTCAGCTTTTTTGAAATCTTCTTATCGTAGTCCCAGATTTTGATGAAATGTGGCTCTTTCATCTCAGGAAAGCTTTTCAAGAATTTGTCTAGTTCAGTTTGCGATTCGTCTAATGAGATTAAAATAAACTGTGAGCTTACTTTGTTTTTTTGAGCATAATCTATCAGTTCTGGTATTTCGTTTAGACACGGCCCGCACCAGGACGCCCAGATATGGATATAAATAACCTTGTTGGCTGTAACTGATGTTAAATCCAAGGATTGTGATTTTGAGTTGTAATCAAACCAGACCTGCGAACTAAAAAAACCAATGACTTCCGATTTTGTCAGATCTTTTTTCTGAACAATGTCGCCGTTTACAACTGTTTCAGACTCAAATTGCGACTTGATGACGTCAAAATTAAAAACACCAGCAACAACCAAGCCTGCAAGCACCAAAAATATAAGACTCATCTTTTTATTCATCATTTTTCAGTTCCAATCATTAATCTCACCCAAACTCAGTCTGTTTTAAACAAAAAAACCCAAGTTTTACTTGGGTTTTTTTTACAACAATCTGTCAGAACAATCTAGTTTCTAGCAAACATTGCAGATCTAGAGTCTGTTTTCATTTTGCGGATATTCTTCTTAGTTTTTCCAGCAATAATCGTTTTAGCTTTTTTAGCTTTGCTAGCAATTTTAAGAACTTCTTTAGCTTCTGCTTTGGTTTCTTTACCTTCTTTAGCTGTTTTCGCAGCCTTAGTGATCGTTTTACCAAATTCATCTGTAGTTCTTGATTTAAAATCAAAATCCACGAATTCTAAGAATGCCATTTCCGCTGTATCACCTGGTCTGCGACCGATTTTAGTAACACGAGTATAACCACCTTCGCGGTCTTTAAATCGTGGCGCTACAGTCTGAACAAGGGCCAATGCGTTTTCTTTGTTAGCTAGTCGGCCAACTAATAAACGAATTGAATTTAAATCATCTTTTTTAGCTAAAGTGACAGCTTTTTCGACATGTCTGCGAACTTCTTTAGCCTTTACTACAGTGGTACGAATACGACCGTGTTCGATGACGGAATTCATTAAACCACGAATTAAAGCCTTAAGTGGACCACTTTTACGTGCAAAGTGTTTGGTCAGACGACGATGTGAAGACATAAAAAAACTCCTATATACTTAAAAAATAACTAAAGCCGCTAACGTTGTAATTAAATGTTAGTCGGTGGTGCTTCGCGCTTAACTTGAGGCATTTGATTCGGATCCCATCCTGGAGGTGGCCATCCATCGATCTTCATACCTAAACCTAAACCCATTTCGGTCAATATTTCTTTGATTTCATTCAACGACTTGCGACCAAAGTTTTTAGTCTTAAGCATTTCGGCTTCAGAGCGAACAACAAGTTCGCCGATAAAGCGAATGTTTGCGTTCTTCAAGCAGTTCGCTGAACGAACACTTAATTCTAAATCATCTACTGATCTGAACAAGTTCTCATTCAAAGAAGAAGAACCCATTTGTTTGATTTCATCAGAAGGCTCTAACGATTCATCAAAAGTTAAGAAAATCTGAAGTTGCTCTTTTAAAATCTTAGAAGCTAATGAAACTGATTCTTCTGGCTTTAAAGAACCATCAGTCCAAACTTCTAGCGATAAAGAATCATAATCTGTTCTTTGACCAACACGCGCATTAGAAACAGAATAGTTCACTTTACGAATTGGAGAATGAAGCGCATCCACGCCAATGTAACCAACTGGCAAAGCCTCGTTTTGATTTTCTACAGGAGAGTAACCACGGCCGTAAGAAACAATCAGCTCAGCGTTGAAATTAGCATTATTTCCTAATGTAGCGATGTGCTGATTCGGATTTAAAATTTCAATTTTTTCTGAAGTCATGATGTCTGCTGCGGTAACAATACCAGGACCCTTCTTAGAAATTCTAAGAGTCAAAGGCTCTGAACTGAATTGGCGAAAACGAATCTGTTTCAAATTCAAAATAATATCTGAAACGTCTTCTAACACATCCGTTAAAGTCGAGAATTCGTGAAGAACTCCGTCGAACTTTACAGCTGTAACAGCAGAACCCATCATAGAACTTAATAAAATTCTACGAATTGAGTTACCCAAAGTAACTCCGAATCCTCTTTCTAATGGGCGAACAACAAATTTCGCATATTCGTTGGACTGAGATTCTTTTTCAATCTCGAAGCCTTTTGGTTTAATTAATTCTCTCCAAAATTTATAATAGTGCTCTTGCATATTTGTCCTTCTTAATTATCGAGAGTAGTACTCAACGATCATACTTTCT
>JAYTPC010000073.1:0-27534 GCA_043747425.1 Bdellovibrionales bacterium | reverse complement strand
GGGATCAATAGTTACTGCATCTAAGCTTTCTTGGGGGCAGTCTGAATATGCACTAGGACGATTGGTTTTTCGAAGAGCATTTCCTACTAAATCAGGTTTAGATTTTGCTTTTTCTACAGTTGATATAAAAATTCCTGTTGGTGGTGCAATTTCCAAATTATTAGAGGTGGATTTTGATAAGTTAGATGATGGTAAGTCCGAGGAATTAAGCTCTGATAAATTTTCTTTGGCTCACTTTGCTGAATCGGAATATTCGAATGTAGATTTATTTGATCGTGTAAGAAAATTTGATACCTTCCGAGTTCAATGGGAGCGTAGTAAAAAGCACGGGTACAAGAATGTTCGAAAACAATCTAAAGGTAGTCGAGCTGATTTAACAAGAGTAAGAAAAAATGGACGATCAGATTATATAATAATGGGTTCGAATGATTATCTTGGGCTTGGTGCAAATCCAGAAGTCGTATTGGCAGCACAAAAGGCGATGGAGATTTATGGGTTTGGCTCAACAGGTTCTGCAATTTCAACAGGGACTTCAGATTTACATATTGAACTGTGTGAAGCTGTAGCAAAGGTTCATAAAAAGGAATCAGCTATTTTATTCAATTCTGGATATGCAGCGAATATCGGAATTATTACAGCACTTACCGCAGGGAATGATTTAGTAATTGCGGATCAACTATGTCACGCGTCTATTCAAGACGCTATGCAAATGTCGCGCGGAACTTCACGGTTTTTCAAGCATAATGATGTAAAGCATCTGGAGCAAATTCTTGAGAAAGAAAGAGAAAACTATAACGGTTGCCTAGTTATAACCGAAGGTGTTTTTTCTATGGATGGCGATACAGCAAAATTAGATGAGATTTTTTATTTAGCAAGAAAATACAATGCTAGAATAATGGTGGATCAAGCACATTGTTTTGGAGTAGTGGGACCGAATGGACTTGGTATCTGTGAAAAATACAATTTACTGCGTGAAACGGATATCATCATGGGTACCTTTTCAAAAATTTGTGGTGGTATCGGTGGTTTTGCTACTGGTTCTGCCGAATTAATTGAATGGTTAAGATATTTTGCCCGATCACACGTTTTCTCGGTATCAATTGCGCCATCAACTGCAGCAGCAATGCTAAAATCACTTGAACTCTTTCAACAAGATAAATCTCTGCTGTTGAATCTAAAAGCTAATATTAAACATTTCACAAGAAATTTAAGAGAATTGGGTTTCAAAATTGATCAAAACCATGAATCTGCTGTCATTCCTGTTGTGTTGGGTGACGAAGTCAAATTAGGTGAAATGTATCAGAGTTTGCTTGATGATGGAATTTTTTGTGTACCAGTTGTATATCCTGCAGTTGGTCGGTCAAATTGTAGATTTAGATTTACTGTCATGGCTACGCACACGACTTCGGATTTAGACTACGTTAGTGTTTGTCTTGAGAAAGCAATGATAAAGGCAAATTTTAAGCCAATCGAACACAGTTCCAGCGGAGAGAGCACTAAAAAGTCTGCTTGATGGAAACTTTATTTGGCTTACTTTTTCAATTAACTACTTTATTTTCTGGTGGCATAAAAGGCACTCAGGATTGGAATATTAATGCCAATTGGATTAAAACTGCAGACTATTACGTTTTCACAGCTAGTTCTAAAAAAATTCTAAATGAGTGCAGTGATGAAAGATTGAATTTACAATTACCGCAAGTTGTTCACGGTGTTCACGAACTACTAGTTGACGGAAAATTAGTTTTTTCATCTGGTGATAATACCTTTCAAAAAAGTACTCCATTTTATTTTCATCCGAAGGTAAGTTGCAAGCTGTTGAAGGGAAATACACTCGAGTGGCGCGTGACCACATACTCAAAATTCTTTACGCGCTTTAGATACATGCCATATGCTACTAATATTCCTGCTGAATCAAAGTTTTTTGATATCCAATTAAATTTGTTATGCTTTAGCTCTTTAGTTTTTATTGTCTTGTTCTCATTGGTTTGCTTTTTTGGGAAAGTTGCCAAGCTGAGATTACTGGCTACCACTTTTGGTGGTGCCTGCCTTTCAATATATTCGCTTATGACTGTGAATAATGAAGTTTCAATCGATCTCACAATGTTGATAGCGCATAAGTTAGCCGACATAGCCCTTTCGGCTGGTATGATTGCATATATTTTTTCTTTTTACTTGTCTGGACTTATTGGAAAGAAGTTATTTGTTTTGAATTTAATTACTTTTTCATTTTGTGCCATAATTATATTTTTTGGAATAAATGGTGACATTGTTCAACTAGGTACCACGCTACAGATGCCAATTACATTTATTTCTTTACTAACAATTGCAAAAAATTTAGCAGTCAAAAGTTATAAATCTCAGTTTTCTGCTTCAAGCTTGCTCGAGAGCATAAGTATATACGCTTTCATTATCTGTGGAACTAACGACATGCTCCATATTTTTGGAATAATTAATTCTTATATGATAATGCCTGTCGGAGCTACACTTGGCGTATTTTTACTTGCAGCCTCAGTAAATCAAGACATCGAAAAAACTTACCAAGAGCGCGACGACCTAGTTAACAACCTCCAAAGTAAAGTGGATGAACAAACTCGGCATTTAACCACAGCGCTAGATCAGGTTCAAAAATCGCAAGCTGATCTTGTTCAGTCGGCACGCCTTGCTTCACTGGGTACGTTAAGTGCTGGTATTGCTCATGAAATTAATAATGCTATCAATTATGTGAATGGTGCGGTTATTCCGCTTGAGCGTAAGGTGATGAAATCTATTCCTGAGGCTGATCGGGTGATCACGCAAAAACTTTTTGCTGCGATTAAAGAGGGTACTCATCTTACAGTTGAAATTGTTAGAAGTTTGAGAAACTTTACTGGATTGAATCAGGCTAAAGTTAAAGATGTTAGTTTGCTTGAGACTTTGACTTCTGTATTAACGATTTTAAAAAGTAAACTAAGTCATATTGTTATTCATACTGATATTTCTGACAAGTTAGTTTTAAACTGTTATCAAGTGGGTCTAAATCAGATTTTCATGAATTTGATTTCTAATGCGATTGATGTTTTGCCTGCTGCCAACGGAAAGATTTCAATTGCTGCAAAAGAAATTGATGGTGATATTGTTGAAATTCGCATGACTGACAACGGTCATGGTATGACGAACGAAATCAAAGAACGAATTTTTGATCCGTTTTTTACGACTAAAGAAGTTGGTAAGGGAACTGGGTTAGGGCTTCACATCGTTAAAAAGGAAATCGAACGTCATTTTGGAAACATCAAAGTTCAGTCTGAAATTAATGTGGGGACTACGTTTATTATTCAAATTCCAAAAAATATTGAAGCATCGAAAATCTCGGAGGCCGCATGAGACCCGTCATCGTGTATGTTGATGATGAACCGATGAATTTAACTGTTCTGGAAGCAGCTCTTCCAATTGAATGGGATATTCAAACATTTGATAATCCGCTAAAAGCGCTAGACGCCATGAGTTCTATAAACCCATGGGTTGTGATATCTGATCAAAAAATGCCGGGCATGAATGGAGTTTCGTTTCTTGAAATTATAAAAAAAACGAACCCACATGCGATTCGTGTTTTGGTCACTGGTTATTCAGATGAAGACTTGGTCGTTGATTCTGTTCGTAAAGCACAAATATCTGATTATATTCGTAAGCCTTGGGACGTAGATGATTTAGAACATCGTGTGCATAAACTTGTTGATACCTATTTGCTTGAGCGCGAAAGTCGTGAAAAGTCTATTGAGCTTGAGAAAAAAAATATTGAGTTAAATACCGCGCTTAAAATTGTTGAAGAAGCAAAGCTGCGCGAAGAAAAATTTCGAAAAGAGCTTGAGTGTTGGGCTCCGCCATTTATTTTTAATGTTCTAGATTCTGGTCAGAAGAATTTTCCATGTCGCCGTGATTTAGCTGTGATTACTTATGACATCATAAAAAGTTCTGAGCTACATGATAAATCATTTAATAACATTTCAATTCGGTCGTTAGTTTTACGTGGATTTACAGAGATTTTATTAAAATCTGAAGCTTGGCGTGAATCACACTCTGGTGATTCGGCATTTGGACATATTGGTTTATTCAAAGATGTTCCGAATTCGTGTGATATTTTATTCTCGGTGGCTTCTGAGTTTCGAAGCTTTTTAAGAAATCTGAGTCTTAAATCGGGTGTTACGGTCGAATGTGGTATAGGTCTGCACTTTGCTAAAGACTGCTTGATAGATATCCATGAAGTTCAAATCGATCACTTTGGGCAAAGAATTACCCAAAAATCTTTCGATGCGACAAGCTCTGGTATTGACCTTGTTCACCGTATTGAAAAAGTGGCTCACGAATACCCAGGGTCGAACGTTATTCTTACCAAAGAGTTCTACGATCGAATTACGCTAAGTAAAGATGGCCTAAAAGAAATAGGCTCTCATAAGTTCAAAGGTCAAACTAGTGAGGTCGAACTTTTTGCTCGACTGAGTGAAGAGGCCATTAAGCAAACCATCAAGTCTGCAGCTTAAAAGCTTAGTTTCTAAGCTTTTAATTCTTTTTAAAACGTCTAAATTGCCTTTAGAAGCCTTTCTCTTTGACATCTTTTGGGCGTATTTATATGTTCTTGAGTTCGTCGGGGCGTAGCGCAGTCTGGTAGCGCATCTGGTTTGGGACCAGAGGGTCGTAGGTTCGAATCCTATCGCCCCGACCAATTTTTTCTTCTGAAAAAGTTGGTCGGACCTGAAACCCCAATAAACCTAAGTATTTGAAATCACGCAAAAGAGACTTTCAATCGTTAATCTGAAATCAGATGAAATGTCCTGAAATTTCTGTAGTTTGCTTCCTTTATGCTTCTCGTATGCTTCTTGGAAGAACCAACAATGCATATACTCTTCACTCGATTTTTCTAATACGGTGACCTTGCGGTTCTACTAACCAAAAGGAGACGCTCTATGAAATCACTTATCGCTTTGGCAACGACCTTAGCAATCACTGCTGCCAGCACTGGTCAGCTTCCTAAAATTGTTCACCAGGTTCGTATCGCGCAACTGCAAATACTTAAGCAGATGCAAACCAAGAATTGGGGAGCGCCGTGGACACCATCTAGCAACGGCAAGTAAGGTTTTAAAATCAACATCAGGGAGTTTTGGACTTTATGTTCAAGACTCCCTTTTTTTATGGTGTTCGCTTCACCCAAAAAAATAATTGCTATTGAAATTAAATGGTCTGAAAAATTCAATACCAAATGGAAAGAATCTCTTGAATTTTTTTCTGAACAACAACTAAAAAAACCTGTTGAGCTTGTAATGCTGTACAGAGGTCAAAGAAAACTAAAAGATGGTCTTGTTGATATAATCCCTTTTGATCAATTTTTAAATGAACTGGAGTAATGTTCTATGGAAAATAAAAGCCAGTTATAAACAACAATTTAGTTCACTGGGTGCTCACATCAAGTTCAATTTTTTCATCATTAGAACATTTAGACCACTTCCGCACGGTTTGGCCTTTCCACCGAAAAATGGAGTTTTAAAAAAACACTTTTTGAAGGCCAGTAAGTGGTTATAATTAAACTTCGAAGTTTCGCGACATGTCGCCAGTCAGCTTTAAATTTGTAAATCTAAGCTACGCTTGGTTGTAGCCTTTTTTATTTTATCCATATTACTTTTTCATATTAGCTGTTTTCGGTATCATTTTGTATTTTATGTCGAAATCGAAAAAGCTAGCTTTTTTGGATTTGCCGTCGCCATTTTTACCTCTTATATCGCTTTAAACCTGGCCAATCGCATAACTCTGGCCAAAGGTCGCGCCAAGTTAGTTTGGTTATCATGTGGTGCTCTTGCCATGGGCTTAGGTATCTGGAGCATGTACTTCATCGGAATGTATTCCGGAAATTGCGGCCACCAAGAATCATTTTAAAACCAGCAGTTCCTTTTTTTCTAATTTTTCTGCAAAAAAGTTTTACATATTTTAAAAAAGTACGTTATTGTTCAATGACACTATGATTGAAATGCTGAAAAAAAAATTGTCTACTCAGGTTTGGTATTTATCAGCGAATATCACGCTGACAAAAGCTTTTTTCCTGATGCTATCCTGTTATCTATTTTTGACGTTACTTTATTTTTTGGGCGGCAATGAATTTGTTTATAACCGAATTGTTCATCCACTGGTTTTTAGTATTCGAAATCATTCAGAAAAAGTACCGCAATTAGATCCTCGGATTAAAATTTTTGCAGTTGATCATAGAACCATGGCCGACCTTGGTGTGGCAGCAATCCCGGCAGACGAATGGATATCCTTATTTCGGGCGCTTGCACTTGCCCATCCTCAAGCTATTTTCATTGATAAATCTTTGCCCATTCCGTTAAGTCGTGATCCCGCGGTCAGGAAAAAATTAGTAAATCAAGTCACTAAGACCCGGCCGATTGCCGCAGGTGCTTTTTTTGTGCCGAATCTAATCACCGGTTTCGATGAGATTATTGAAATCGATTTAGATTTCGATTTAAATGCGAATTCATTATCGTGGCTGCAGTGGACCCCCGGCCATTTCTACGGCCCAGAGCCTCAGATACGAAAGGCCTTCAGTCAAATTGGTCACACGAATTATGAAGGCTTTGGTTATATTAAGCCTTTGATCAAAGCCAGTGTGCATCGAATCATGCCTTTTTGGGGTCTGAATTTATTGGGTAAATTATCGACCAAGAGCAATACTCTGTATATAAACTCAAACCCCATTCCTGTAAATTCTAACGGCGAAATACTTGTCAATCTAGCGCCTGCGGAAAATTACTGGAAGCACACTTATAGTTTAGTCACTCTGCTTCGAAAGGCGCGTCAGCAGTTACCACTTGATGAAATTAGCTCTAGCGATATCGTGATAATTTTGGCGGATATGGTTCAGGGTGCAACTGCGTACCGGGAAACTCCGGCCGGAGTAATGCCTGGGGGATTTATTTTAACCGAGGTCGTCAATAGTGTTTTACGAAACACCTGGTTAAAACCAGTCGGCGGAGAGAATCTGTTAATATTGCTATTTTGTCTATTAGGTATGGTATTGGCGTTACCATTTAGAGCTGTACCTTTTGTATGTTCATTAGTGGCTTTAGTCTTATTAATGATCGGTATTGGCATCGGGGGATTTTATTATTATGGCTTACTGCTGCCGTGGGTCTTTCCAACAATGGGTTTTTTCAGCAGCGCAGTGTTGGTATTTTCAGAGCGTCTCCGCGTTTTTGAAATGCGCTCTAGGCAATTGCGTTTTTCATTGGAAGGTATGATCGGTCCTGAAAAACTAAAATCTTTGCTTAGTAAAGATTTTAAAACGTGGTTAGAACCCAAAAGCCAAGTGCTAAGCGTGATGTTTATTGATATTGTCGGTTTTTCGATGACCGCCGAAGAAGAAAAACCGGTGATCGTTTTTCGTCAGCTGCGCGGAATATTAAGCGATATTTCTGAAATAGTTCATGCTTGCGGCGGCATCGTTGATAAATCCTTGGGCGATGGGTTATTGTGCTTTTTTGGATATAAGTACGAAAATAGTTCTGAAGCGAACGATCAACAGCATGCCAAACAAGCCCTAGACTGTGCTACACGCATTCAGAAAGCTGCGGTCGAACGCAATTTAGACAGCGCGCTGACAACGCCTTTTTTTCCACTGCGCATTGGTATCAATACGGGTGACGTTTACGTCGGCGACTTGGGCGGCACACGGCGGGTTGATATCACCTTGATTGGCCACAGTGTGAATTATGCTCGCCGCTTAGAAAGTGCCTGCGAGATTTACCGCGTGATGATCGGCGCCGCCACATGGGATATGTTGGGTGCAAAATCCAATGCCGACGGTTTTATAAAAAAGCGAATTCCTATCAAACATCAAGAAGAGCTTGGCGAAGCCTACGAATACAATCCGTTTAATAACGAAAAAAAAGCATTAGATGAAGCGGTGATACGTTATCGTAAGGCCTCTAATTTAAGTCGTGGCGAAGAGCGTTTTCCAGTCGAGCCTTCGCTGGGCTATGCATTTCAATCCAATTTAGGCAGCGCAGAGATTATTGATTTTTCGCGTTCTGGAATATCGATACAGATGGATAACTATTTTGTTAAAGGCACGGAGCTAAAATTTGCTTTCACATCCGCAAATGGAGCTTTACAAAAAGCTTGTGAAGGTAAGGGCCTTTTTGAAGTATCAGGTGTGGTGCGATGGGGCCATCCGAACAACGGTGGATTTCGCCATGGAGTTTTCTTAAACAAACTGAGCAGTCAGGAAAAAGATAATCTTATGCAGTGTTTACGAGCCGAGCAAACTATTTCAAAAACTTAATCGCAAACTGGAAAATCAACATCGGTATATCCTGGGCCTGTCATCACAGCAGTCATCTCCACATTATCAAACAAGCCGACCGGAATTTGAAAACTTATTAATCCCTTGGCATTATTTAGCACCACAATAGGATAAATTACAGTATTGCTTCGACGTCCGACGCGAAGATACCCACTGCGAGTATAAATTCCAGGTGGATCGACTTCATCTAAAACTAATCCTTGGTATGTAACTGTTTTGCCGTCAGCAGATTTGATCGCTTTGGTAATTACAATCCAAGGGTAGCTGCCAAGTGTAATCGGCGGTGGCTCAGCAAGAACAGGATCATTAGAGGCCGTAGTGGTCGAACCTGTTGGTAACGTGCCTGCAGCTATGGACAACGCGAAGTCTGGCAACGAGCTGGACACAGTGGACAAGTTCTTATTGTTACTACATGCTGCTAAAAATAATGGAATTGAAATTAATGTAATAGTTCGGACTAAATCCACAATTCCCCCCTTTTGATGAACACTCTGTTATTTTACTAATCCTTACTTGTAACTATAGCAAAAGACCCGCCAGCCAAGCCCCTTTTAAACTGCCTTCGGGGCTATGTTTCTGTCCAAGCCCTAACCAATTTTTTTAGTTAATTTCACTTTACCTTAGCGATCTTATAGCCTTATGACGAAACTGTCGGAATCCAGTGCCCGTATAAGTGTTGGACAAAGGACAGGCTCATTCTGAGATTTGTGGATTACCCACTTTCCATATTTTTTGTCCTAACTACCGAACAACAATCCGACTATCCGCAGATCCCAGTATCTCAGAAGACCAGTGCAAGTGATCATTCGGCGCCAGGTAGTTAAACGACTTCGCCCAGTTTTCTTTAGTCCGATCAATGTTAAAGCCTGAAGCTACAAATTCTTTCAGCATCTGCATCGTTGTTGGTGCTTTGAAAACGGTGCCGCCGGGGGTGCCGGTGCCGACTAGAATCCAATCGGCAGTTTCTGCGGGGTTATCGAAAAATATGCGTTTGTGAATTTCTTTTGGGGTTAATATATTTTTTGTGGTGTTTACGGTTTGGCGTTTTTGGCCGTTAACAAAGAAATCAATTTGCAATTGATACCACAGTTCTTCGTAACCGATTGCTAATAAGACTGAGTTTGCATTTGATCCCACAAAGCTTTTGGCTTTTGAAAATCCGGGTGCTGCATTATTTTCATCGTAGTTAACCACCTGAACCATGCGATCTGTTAAATCATTGTGAATTAAATATCCAAACAGATCGGGTTCTGATCGGTGCATAAGAATTGCAACTTCTGTTTCGTAGTCTAAGAAATTTTTAAAAACAATATCTTGATGCAAAGCTGTTGGTTTTGATTTTTTTTCAAAGACCACCACATCTTTTAAGCCGACTTCGCTTTTGTGATCGCTGTAAGTTAGACCAAAGCCCAGTGATTTTATATCTAGGTGCATAAATGCATGTGTCATTGAAGATAACAAATACGTTTTTATTTTTTCAGCAGCTTTTGCATCGTCGATCACTTGGGAAAAGCTTTGAAACTTTGATGAAAAGTTTTTGCCAACCACTTCCGTTGGCGTTTGCGAAGTCACATGAATCAATGAGCCATCTTGAGATTGCGTTAGTACTAAAATTAATCCTGAAACAATATTTTCGAGCATATAAAAAAATCCTTGAGTTATTATTGGATTTTTAGATTCCTTGTACACCTCAATAATACCTAGACCTGGGCATCAGTCCTAGCCTGGTTCGTTTCTAGATTCGCTCAAACAAAAAATCGAGTATTCTAATTTAGATAAGGCTTGCAGAAATTTTTGCAAGCGGCAGATGTTTATTTCTAAAAAAGGAAACGCCTATGTTTAAACAATTCATGATGCTGAATCTAATTGGAATGATTTCACTGTTTCACGGATGTGTTCACCCGGACAAATCGGTTGATTCAGCAACAGAGCGTGGAGTGGCTTCTGCTGAAGCTCCGAATGATTTTGAACCGGACCGGAATCATTTTGCGGGATCTATTTTTGATTTGGTGCGAGAGTTTAAACTGATGCGTGGAAATCTTGAGCGCAATAAGGTTTTGGGTATTGCTACGGAACGTAAAGCACTATTAGAAAATAACCTTTTTGATACGGGTGGTAAACCAGGAACTTATTTAGACTGCAAAAAAATAATGGCCCTAGGAAGAACTGATTTTTTACTTCATCACCGAACTGTCGATGGCACGTGTTATATGCATAATCAGGGTTCATTTTTAACAGCAAATAAAGAAGCTAACATCAGTCACTTAAAAAACATGGGAAGCCGTGATAGTCGGTTTGGTCGAAACTCGGCTCCGATTAGCCGAGAAGAACAACAACAAATTGAAAAAAATATTTTAGAACCTAATCCGGTGGTGCTTAGCCAAACATTTCTTGCGCGTAAAAAAGAGTTAGCCCCTGAGACTGATGGATTTCAGCCGATCCCGTGGGTGAATTTGTTAGCTACTGCTTGGCTGCAAGGGCAGAACCACGATTGGTTTTCACACGGAAAAAATGTCGATACTTCACACATGCCAGCAGAACAACAACAAATGTATGCGAGTATGTTTAGACCTTATCAGGTCGATGGCTATATCATTCCTAGAACTCAGCCGGATATGTCTTTTTTAAATCGTGAGAATATTGGTGCACTTTATCGTCTGAATCAGCCAACGAAGACGCTAGAGTCAGAACAAAAAAGTTATGGTCGAAAATATAAAAACACTGTGACACAGTGGTGGGACGCCTCGCAGATTTATGGCAGCGACCAAAAAACAGTAACTAAAGTACGAACCATACCAACAGGCGTGGTGTATAAATCAAACAATAAAATTTATGCAAGCGGTGCTGTTTATCCTGATGGAAAAATTGCCGTTGATGAGGTTGCACGAAAACTTTACTACAGAGCAGATGCGGAAAATGACAATGAAATTTTACCAATCACTGGTTTTCATGACAACTGGTGGATCGGTTTAGAAATGATTCACACTGTATTTGCACTTGAACACAATAAAGTGGCAGCAATGTTGAAGAGTGATCTAGAAAATACCACTTTAAGAGAAAAAATAGTTATAAGTAATTTCAAAAAATATTACCAAAGTTTGAAAACTGAAAGCGAACGCAGTGATTTTTTATTTCAAAAAGCGCGACTTGTGGTAGCGGCATTAATTGCAAAAATTCATACCGTCGAATGGACTCCGGCATTACTTGATAACCCAGGTCTTAGAATGGGAATGTTCGCAAATTGGCATGGATTGAAAACTGCTATCGGTGATGTTGAATCTGTAAAAATACGTAACTTAATTCAAAACACTTTGGGTGCAGACGCCCGCATGCTAACCAGCGGCCTGACGGGTGAGGGCACTCTGAATTTGTACAACGTTCCGTTTTCTTTAACGGAAGAATTCGTTTCTGTTTACAGAATGCATTCGTTGCTGTCGGATAATATTAATCTCATGAAGTACAACACAACGACTGATAAAGTCGAAGCTGTGATTCCGATTGATAAAACACGTGATGGTGATGTCGAGAAGCTTTATACAAACACATCGAAAAAATATTCATCAACGGACTGGCTTTATTCGTTTGGCCGAAACAAAGCAGGTCTAATGACACTTCATAATTATCCAAAGTTCATGGAAAATATGGAAGTCCGCCGCAATATTCAAGGTCAGAAAAAAGATCAGCCCATAAAAATGAACATGGGTGCAGTTGATATAGTTCGTGACCGTGAAAGGCATGTTCCTAGATACAATGCCTTTAGAAGATCTTTAAGAATGCGGCCGTTGAAAGATTTTGAAGAACTTTTCGTTACTTCTAAAATACTTTACGAAGATGCATCAATGAAACCTGCAAGCTATCAATGGGTTTTAAATAAACTAAAAACACAAATCAAAGCGGATGCACAAAAGTATGATATGCCGATGGTGGAGCGAGACGTGAATAAAATTGAAAGCGTTGGCGTGATAGGAAACATAAAAAATGCTGTCAACGGTGGCAAAGATGGATTACTTGATGCGGGCGTTAATTTAGTACCTGAACCGGTGTTTTATGAATATTACTATGCGCTTCCAGAAAATGACAGAACAGCCCTGTTAACCAATCAAGAAATCGAAGACATCGCGAATATGCGAAAACTATACAACAACGATGTTGAGAAATTAGATTTGTTGGTGGGAACACTGGCTGAAGAAGATCGTTTTGACCAATTTGGTTTTGGAAACACACCCTTTTACATTTTTGCATTAATGGCTTCACGACGACTTATGTCGGATCCCTTTTTAAGTGATCTTTATACCGATGAAGTTTATTCGAAAGCTGGGAAAAATTGGGTAGAAACTGAAACGATGATCAGTGTTATTAAAAGAAATTTTCCAGAGCTTGCTCCTAAATTAAAAGGGGTGAAAAATGCTTTTCACCCCTGGAATCCAAACTGATTTTTTTAATTAAGCTGACCAGCTAAAAATTACTCTAATGCAAAGGCGATAATCGCGTCGCCTTGTTTTCCGGGAATAAACTTATTACCGCCGGATGCAACCACGATGACTTGTCGGTTTTGATTCGACACAAACGTCATTGGTGTCGCAGCTCCAGAGCCTGCGTCTTTAAACTGATCCAATGCAATTTCATGAATCAGTTCACCCGTTTTGCTGTCGTACATTCTGAATTTCGAATCAGCCGCCGCCGCAATAAACAAAATCCCACCTCGACTTACCATCGAGCCACCAAAGTTTGGAACGCCTGCACTCAAGCTATGAATATTAATGACTCCAGCTTTTGCTAAGCTTCCTGCTTTAGCTAATGCTTTTTTCAACAAGTCCTTTACAGCGGACTGATCTTTTACTGAAGCAATATCACCTGTATGAGCTTTTAATAAAAGTTCTTTTTGGGCTGCGATTGCATTAGACATTTCCGCAAAATCACCGAATGTTTTTTCCCATAAAAGTTTTCCATCCTTTAAACTGATAGCTTTTAGTGTTCCGTAGGGTGGATCAGAGCATGGAAGCTTTGTTACAGAATCAATGTACGGAAAACGGTGTAATCCGTAGGGTGTTCCTAACATATCAAAATACGCTTCTTTAAATGCTTTGGGACCAGCAGGGCCTGCAGCAGCTACAGCTTTTGTGTATTCGTCTCGTTTGATCAATTGCGTGATCGTAGCGACACGGATTTGATTGACGTAAAGTATCTGGTTTACCGGATCTACGGTGACTCCGCCCCAATCAATACCGCCAACTGCGCCTGGAAAATTAATACCACCGCGTAATGTGGGCGGAGTGTAAATTCCGTTGTAATCATATTTCTTAGTTAGGTCTCGGCATGTTGAATTAACCAACGCCAACTGTCCTAATAGGCCAAGTTTCGTATTCGGAGTATCGTGCAGTTGCCATTCAGCAGGTGGAAATGGTTGATGCCGTGAATGGCTTGCAGACGTTTTTGGAACATACGTTACTTTTCCATCAGCAGTTTCAGTGATGAAATCTGATTTATTCATCGCAATTGACTCTTCTGTGACAACGCCCTTAATGGTAACTTCGCGTAAAAGATCTTGGTAATTTCCGCCGACCACGCCATTTTTAGTTGGAAAAATTGGTTTTCCAGTGTCTCGGTGCATGATAAAAATAAAACCCATTTTCGTACCTTGCAGAACAACGGGAACAGTTTCGCCGTTAACTTGCAATTCAGTCAGAACCGGTTGTGATGCGACGTCATAATCCCATTTGTCTTGAATGACGGTTTTGAATTGCCACTCGATACGTGGCTGAGCAAGAAGATTTCCATTTTCTTCAACTCTTAAAGCAATAACAGAATTTGCGTACTGATCTTTTCCGTTACGGTTAGCGCCGAAATAATCTGGAGCTGCCGCACCAGTTGGTAAAAAAATAAGTCCGCGTGAATCATCAGCTGCCATCGGAGCCCAAACGTTTGGTGTGCCGTATGTCAGTGGCTGTAACGGTGTTGATTTGCTAGTTAACGCCTTTGGTGCTGGATCCCACGACCACATCAGTTGCCCTGTGCGCGCATGAAAAGCTTGTACCGCGCCGGCAGTTGCATCAACGCGTCCGTTGTCTGTGATGCCACCACCAACGATGACTAAATCTTTAAAAATCAAAGGAGCTGACGTGATGTAGTATTCATCGCGAAATGGGTGATCTTTTTCTTTACGGATGTGCGCCAAGCGATCTTCTTTTGAAGGATGCGGGCTCATGACGTTGATCCACGGAGAAACTTCTCCAGCAGCTGCGCCAACAACTGGCTGACCGTTAGCATCGCGGTCTCTTTCTATAAAATCAGGACATGATTTTCCAGTTTCACTATCGAAAGCAAGAATGCGACCGTCGATCGTGTTACTAAAAATACGTGTACTGCAAAGTCCACCGCTAGCTTGTGAATCTTTCCAAATCGAAACTCCGCGGCACTTGTAGGCCCAGACCTTGTCAGACTTTCTGACGTTTGGATTGCGTTCCCAAACTGGAACACCGGTGTCTGCGTCCAATGCGAAAACTTTATTAAAAATAGTACAGCCGAATAATTTTCCGTTGTGGTAGACCGGTGTGACTTCTAACGATTTGGGCCCTGGCATATCTTTTTCGCCCGTGTTATAAACCCACAGTTTTTTAAGCCGCTTGACGTTACCTTTATTGATTTCTTCCAGTGGAGAATATTTTTCTCCCATGCGGTCCGCGGTTCTGATTCCACCGTATTCGTTCCAATCTTTTCCGTCCATTTGAAATGCCGGTGTTCTTGATTGGCCACTGTAGGCTAAATTGTTTTTCTGATTCGATTGGCAACCGATTTGCGCAGCGACCAGTGTCACCGCAGTTAAAGCCAAAGCAAAAGTTGTATAGTATTTCATTCACCCTCCTAGTGAGACATATATGAAGACTTCATTATTGTCTCTAAAAGGGTAGGGGAAAGATTTTTAAAAAGCTATTTATTTAGCTTTATTTATCTCTGCATCAAGAAGAATTTTCATTTCGCGCACTAAAGCACTTGCCTTGTACACGTAGCGTCGACCGCGAGCCAAATTACTTAAAGGCTGATGGGCCAATAAACCATTCCACGGTGTAAACTCAGTCGCAGCACAAGCTTTCTGAGCTGCGGCAGATTTCCAATTTGGGTTGCTGTCGGCTGAAAATTTAATAACCGCGATATCAACAAAGGGCGCTGCAGATTCAAGCCACTCTGTGTGACCATCCTCCATAGGATAATTTTCTTCAGTTGCATTAACCGGTCTAGATTGCACACGAAATTTAAAACAAATTTCGCCATTTTGGCTAAATGCTTCGCTGATAAATTCTTGTTGGTAATTTTTTTTCTCGGACTTCAAAGTCAACGCTGTAGCATTCTCACACGGGGCAACACTGTACTTAACTGCATGGCTGCCACGAGTGTCATTTTTCTCACCCCAGGCGTAGGCATGCTTACTCCAGTAAGGATGAGTCATAATATTTTCTGGATTTCTTGGCGCAAGGGCTGTGTAGTCATTTAATTTTGATAAAGCCATTGCACCTAACCGTGGACCTAATCCAGTTGGGTTTTTTAGTACACCGTTTATAATCGCTAATGGCCCGCCACCGTTTGCACGAATCGCAAAGGCTTCGCTGTATTCAATAATATCTTTTAAGAAAAAAACTGGAGAGCTAGTCATTAAAAAATCTTGCTCATCTGTATTGGAAAAATCGGGAAGTCGAGCAGAGTTTACATTTTCACTGATGGATTTTAGTTTTAAAGCGACTCCTTGGCTGATACTGCTGCGGTCACTAAGCCCTGGCTCTTCAGCATTTGATAATCTAGATTCGATTTTGTAGATGGCGTTAGGAATAACAACTCCGCGCTGTAAGTTTTCGGGAATGTTACTGTTGAACTGGATAGAACCACTCAGGCATGCTAAGCTTTTACCATGATCGCCTTTAGCCACTCCTTGAGTTTCGCCTGTGTAAGCACGACTCATAACTGTCTTGATAACATCGACAGTGGCTCTGTTGATGGCTTGAACTTCGCCAGGTATTAAGAATTCATTCAGATCCGATCGTAAACCAGGTTCTTGTTTTTCAAAAAGGTTTAGTTTTTTTGTAACAGAGGCGATAACTTTATCCGTGATATTCTTTTGCTTTAATTGTTTTTGCGCATTTTCATACTGGATTTTCTTTTCAGCTTCTGAATCTGGAAGCAACCATCCTGCATAACTTTCTGAAGAAATTGAAAAGGCTAATGTCGCAGCTAGCAGACATTTTGAGAAATTAAGGGTGTGTTTCATTTTCATACGGTTCTCCTTGAAAAAGTTGTTCAAGTTTAAGTTATGAAAAAATCATTCCAAGTGGTCAGCAACGTATTCGATTTAATAAGTGAAGAAGTGTTTAACTTTAGTTTCTCAGCCGTGACTTGTCATGTCTCAAATTAAGAAACACTCCAATGGAAATGTTTACGATTAGACATATTGGATTTTAATCCAGAAAGCAGAAATGTGGCGGCGATCAGTGATCGGCGATAGCGTTCGCTGAACAAGTAAAAGTTCGCAGAGTTTTCCATAATCATTTTAAGACCAAGTCCTGCGCCGCCGGTTGATTCGCGTGGAACTGACATGTCACTGTTAAATTTAGTACGTAAATATTGATACATTTCAGTAACCGTCATCGAGCCGTAGTTATCTTCACAACCAATTGTAATGCGGTCTTCAGAATAACAAGCAAATAGCGTCGCCGTTTTGTCAGGCGGGTATTCGATTCGTTCTTGACGGTCTTTATTCAGAAACATGCGTTCACCATCTTCGTCGACTGGTGCATTGTACAAAGCATTGGTAATTAATTCGTCAGCAGACTGAATGCATAGGTCACTAAGACTTTTTGTTTTCGGATTTTTTTCTAAAAAGTTTTGCAGTTCTTCAAGAAGTTCACCCTTTTGGCTGCTTTTTCTGAATTGTAAAGTCAGGTTTCTTTCTTTATCGTTTAAAATCTGCACATTATTAAAACCAGCTAAGAAAAAGGGAATCGGATTTTGCACGAACACGCTGGGCTTTACGATCATTAAACATGACGCTAGAAGTTCTTGAGGCAAATCACTTCGGTGTCTATTTACGAAATGACGGAATCCATTAAAAATAAATGGTCTGATTGCAAAAAAATCTTCACCAGAGGTAATCACAATGACTTTGTCGGGTCTTTTTTCAAGACCCAATAAATTACTGTCTTCAGGATATTTTAAGTAAGTTACTTTTGATAAAATAGGTGCAAGTGCTGCTTCGCGAGATTTTGGCCATAAATGCGCAAAATCTTGCAGAATAGATCTCACGATTGTCTTTCAAGAAATTTAAAATAATTGGAAGCCGTATCCATTTCAAGTGGGTTAGAATTATTTCCTAATACAAGCGGGTGTTTTAAATCCTTACCGTTATAATGTTCACCCTTGATGTACAAAATGTCTTTTCTGGTCTCATCAGCGGGCGAATAAAACGGAACATAAAATGATGCCACTTCCATATTTGGCGTCAGAAACCCTGCGACCGAATTAAAACTTTTTACAAATACCATCGGGCATTCAGTTAAAATTATTTTTGTTGTCACTGGAATAGGCTTTACCCACTGGCACCACCAACGCACTCCATATGAATTTAGACCAATCACTTTACCTAAATTAATTTTTATAACTGGAGCAAGTTCTAATAGTGGCAGCTTTACAGCTTCTGATAAGTATCCGCCCATGCGGTAAGAGATCGTATTTCCTTCTTTTTCGGATGATACCGTAAATTCTTCCATGACTAAAATCCTAACCCATTTGCGTTAAATAACAAATAAACAAAAAAAGATTAAAAATTTTGGTAGGCCTCTACGGGTGTATCAATTTCTGCGGTCGTTCCACAGCAAGTACATGCCGCTGTTGAAATTTTTTGAACTAGCTCAGCACCGGTCCATTCGTTCTGCCAGTTGGAACCTTTTTTAAATATCACATTGAAACTGGTATTGCATTTTTCACAAAAATAAGGTGCCACGAATGATTCTACCTTGGACTGTTTTGGGAAAAAGTCTCGGATGTTACTAGATAGCTTAGCAAAATTTGCTGGCAACATCTGAATCATAAACTTTGCGTTAGGAGCTAATTTTTGAATTTCTTGTAACCAACGAATCCAGCCTTGGATTCCACTAGAATTCACGTAACCAGCTTCATCAAGTAATAAAAGTATTTTACTTTTATCTGAAACTGTTTCAAGTTTTGGGAATTCTGTCGTGGCAGAAATTTCGCCGATTATTTTTACTGTTATCTGATCTTCTTTTTTTTCAAAAGTAATTTTTGAGTTCTTCATATAAAGTAAGATACTAAATAGGTCCTGGTTTGGGTATTTATGAAGTTCAACTGTTTTGGAAACTAGTCTTTTGTTAGGAGTCTGTAAATTCATCTAAAACTGTACGACTTTAGTCGTAAAATTTTTTTTATTATCAGAGAATTATCAAATTTCTTGAACATCTGATGACTAAAAACTTTTTCTTGTTAAGATATTAACAGCTTAACGCGGGATGCTTATGGAACAGAAAAATAATTTTTATGAATTAAAAGAGCTCTCAGAAATTCTGACCAAACCGGATGACGAAAAAATTATTCTTTGTGACCGCTTAACTTCAGTTCAAGTTCTGAGCATGTGTTTTGACAAAAAAGCTGAACACATTGTGCAGAAATCAAACATGCAAATTGAATCAGAATTAAAATTATCCTCTTACACTACAAATTCCCCCGAGATGTTTATAAAGTTTCCCCTTTCTGTCATTATGGGCGTTGAAAAACCAAGCACGGAGACGGAAGCAGAAAAGTTAGGACTATCTGTGTTTCTGACTGAGCCAAAAGAAAAAGAAGACGTTTTGGCACAACTGGATACATTTATTTCAAAACATTGTAAGCGGTCATCTGTAATTTCAGATATTCGTTTGGCCGCCGATGAATTGATTTCAAATTCTTTATTCAATGCACCCTACGTGAACGCTGATAATTCCAATTCTAACGTGGAACGAGATTATTCTAAAATATCAATTGATCCTGCGAAAAAGCCACATGTGTATGCAGGTTACGATCAAAACCGTGTCATCATTGGATGCACTGATTTTTACGGCAGGCTTAACATCAACAAACTGATCGAGCGAATTAAGCTTTGTTACGTCAATAATCCTGGTGACATGATAAATTACGAAGCGGGCGGAGCTGGCATTGGTTCCTACATGATTTTTGATTCTTGCATGAGTTACTATGTGGCCGTCGACCCAGGTGTCGCTACGACTCTATGTTGTGCTTTTCCAGTGAATATGTCGGCAAAGGAACGCAACGAAGTTCCGAAAAATGTTCATATCATTTTGAACGAGGCCAAGGTCTAGTTCTCATCAAAAAATAATCAAAGAGTCCAGGTAAAGATCTCTGGTGAAGGTGACGATAACTGAGTTGGTATCTGAACCAGAAAAGGGCTTTAAATGGCAGTTAGTGCGCTTGCAATCTTTGCAGTCATTTCAATTTTAATGATTGTCGTTTTTTTTGTTTCTTCTTTGAGGAAACTAGAAAAAGATTTGCTTGCAGTAAAAAACAGCGCGCAAGTATCAGTGGCAAAAGAAACCGAAAAAATTGATGCCATTGTTAATAATTTACAACAGGCACTTTTTGCTGTTGGTCCTGGTGGAGTTATCGTAGAACCAGTAACCAAATACACGGAAAAAATATTCGGCAGAAATATCATCGATGAAAACGTGATGCAGACTTTGTACAAGAGTTTGTATGCAAAGCGAGAAATCTATGATTCTGTCGAAAGTGCACTGGTAACAGTCATGGGTGAAAATGAGCTGCAGTGGGATCTGGTAGAATCAAATTTTCCACGAAAAATTGAATACCTTGCGCCTGATGTGGCTGCAGAAGCAGCGACCTTTAAATTATTAAAAATAAATATCTCGCCGATCTGGGATGATGAAGAAAATTTGCAGCGTTTATTATTTGTCATTGAAGACATAACTGACTTCGAAAAGATGGAGCTGCAATTTAAGCAAGAGCAAGAACAAAGTGGTATGTTGGAATGTGTACTTGAAAATACGCTTGAAGATTTGAATGTTGCTATTAAGTATTTTCAGCAGTCTTCAGCAGAATGCAGAACTATCGCAGCATCAATTGATCCTGTTAGTTTCATGGATTTACAACGCGTTTTGCACACGATGAAAGGTAATGCTCGCCAACTAAAGATGCGGGTCCTTTCTGATCAAATACATAACTCTGAAACGGCCGTGATGGCACAAATGTCCAACATCATTTACTCCGACAACGGAGAAGTAATTCTGTTAGAGTTAGATCAGATAGATAATGTCATTCGCGCCCATGTTGCACTCATTCAAAAGTTTCTACATTCTGAAAGCAGTTGGGGCGAAGCAATTGTTCCGGTTTACAAATTGGCTTTGGAGCAAGTTCAGACAGCGGTAGCAGCATTAAAAAATTCAATGACTATCGAAACATGCAACCAAGTAGAGGCTGCAGTATGCCGTCTGGAATTTAAATCTATTGCTGCATTAGCAGTAAAATTTGCTCCGATGATCACAGATATTTCTAAAGAATTTGGTAAAAAAATCGATTTTGAAATTGAAAGCGATGCATTGGCTAGAGCGGATCAAGCCATAGCTTTAAGCGAAAGTTTGTTGCATTTAATTAGAAATTCCATAGATCATGGAATTGAAACTCCAGATGTCAGGGCCCAGCTTGGAAAACCAGAGACAGGCCGAATTAAAATTTTCTGTATTGATAGTATTGATTCTTTAACTATAACTTTGAGTGATGATGGTGCAGGTGTTGATACCAACAAAGTGGCTATTTCAGCAATTAAAAAGGGTTTAGTTTCTGCAGAACAAGTTGCAGAGTTTTCACAGCAGGAAAAGTTAAATCTTATATTCTTACCCAACGTATCTACTAAGGAAAAAATCAGCGACATATCTGGCCGAGGCATCGGTATGGATGTGGTGAAACAAAATATTGAGAAAATGGGTGGACATCTTATGCTACAATCAGAAAAGGGTAAGGGTATGGTTTTGACTATCAAACTTTACCATACAGACATCTCTGAAAAATCATTGAAAATCGCAGCTTAAGATTTGAGTAAATTAAAAACAAAAAATGTCATGTCATCTAGAATTTCTGCATTTTGTCGAAACTGATGAACACTTTCATTGAATTTATGAACAAATTTTGGAGCAGAATCTGTGTTTTGGATACAGTTTAAAATGGCTTGTTTTACTTTTCGGTCGCCCCATTGTTGACCATTATTATTAACAAGTTCCGTAATGCCATCGGTATACAAAAATAAACCGTCGCCAGGTTTTAGATAAATTGTGTCTTCTGTAAAAGTCGAATTGGGATGCTGACCCAGCAAAAACGATGTCCCTGCAGCTGGTAAATAAGTAACATCAAATTTTTTGGCATCCGATATATCTTTATGTTGGATCAAAAAAGGCAACTCGTGTGCTGCTGAAGAGTACGTGCAGGCTCCTGTTTTAAGGTCGATCGCAACCACAAAAAAAGACATATACTTCTGTCCTTTGGATGCGTCGTAAACAGCCTTGTTCAGAATTGCTAAAGCAGCAGCAGGAGTTATGTCTGCCTGTGTTTCTATTCCAGAAACAGCTGCCCGAGCTGCGCTGGTAACAAGAGCTGCGCTGACTCCATGACCTGTGACATCTCCAATCCATAAGAACATACGGTTGCCGATTGTATTATAGAACCACCAATCGCCACCGCACTCAGAAGCTGGTTGGTAGCTGCCAGCTAATGAAATTTTTTCGCTGGTAAACTCAGAAGGTTCCGGAAAAAGCGTGTCTTGAACAGTCTTTGCAGTTTGCAGCTCGGCTTCCATTCTGGACATTTTTTCCGTTACCTTTTTGACATCGGTTATATCATTTCCGGTAATGACAAAAAGATCTAGTGTTGTGGATTTGTAATCAGGGTTGTTTATTGGTCTAACATTCAGAACATGTTCAAAAGCAATGGAATTACTGTCCAGCAATTCCATATGAAAAGTAATGCCAAATTCCAACTGATTTTTGGATTCAGACAATTTGTCAGAGAACAGTTGCCAGTTCTCAGGAGTTAGTAAAATTTTGAACTGATTGTCTGCCAAGTTTTCGAATTCAACATTCAGCAAAGCAGCAATATTTTGATTTCCTCTAAAAATTTTTCCGGCAAAATTTATGACTGCAAAAACGCCCGGTAAAGAATCAAGAACCATTTCGCTTTGAGCTTTGGCTTCTTCGATAAAGCGGGTCATTTTATGATTGGCTTGTAGGTCTTTGTTTGCGTTCATGGACTTCACCTTTTACCTATTTCTGACAAACCTTATCGATAGCGAACAGCAATTTTTCCAGAATATAGGGCTTAGTAATCCATGCCTTAACGCCGGCCTCTTTGCCTCGAGCTTTCATTTCTGCACTTGCCTCTGTGGTTAACATGAATACTTTTACGTTTGAATTTTTCGGGTCTTTACAGACTCTACTGCACATTGAAAGCCCGTCCATTCGGGGCATATTCACATCACAGATAATCAGCTCCGTATCGGAGTGATTATCTATCTGAGTTAATCCGTCTAGACCGTCCATCGCTTCGTTAACAGTGTGTCCGTTTAACTCGAGATCTTTTCGCAGCTGCGTTCGTACCGCTTCGGAGTCATCTACAATCAGTATTTTTGCCATTTGATCTCATCCCTTATCATATCAAAATTATAAGAATTCGACTTCGCCAGTTTTAACGGTGAAATCGTCAGTAATGTTTAGTTTAATGTCATCTGCAAGCTCGATCACCGACGAGCAATAGACGTTATTTTCTTTTTCAAATAACTTCCAACAGTCTTTTCCACTTCTACTGTGAGTTGGTGGTTCGAAAAAAAAATTATCAAAGCCACGACATAAAAGTGGCAAACTAACTCCCACGGTCAGATTATTATTTATCAAAGTATTTTTGATGTATCCTGCAACCATGTTACAAAATTCACGCATGAAATCTTTATTTTGTGAATTAGAAACCCCTTCTTTCACATGTTGAAAGGTGTATTTAGAAAATGAATTTACTGTTTTAATTGCAAACTGAACCTTAAAGATAATGTGAATTTGCTCTCCGGAAACAGAAATAGCTGACAGCCAGTGACCAAGCACTTTGTCGTCTTGAGAAATACTTTCTACTTCAAGTCCTTCTTTTTTGGACATGGCTTCGAGGCCAAGAATTGATTTTTGGCGTATCAATGTCATTAACTGATTGATGGTGGTGACTGTCTGGTCTTCTTGCATGGACTTAGACATTAACACCTTCTGGCGTAGCCAGTAACAGTTTTGCTTTTATTCATTTCACCCTGGGCAATGGTCGAGTGTTAACTGAATGTTGTAAATTCTAAACGAACGCGAAAACTAAGATAGGTGCCGAAAAATCTTTTGCTATGCAAAGCTTACGCAGTAAGCTGAGAACTGATGAATGAAACAGTTTACATCGATGGCGATCTTTTTTTTGAAAGCCTGAAAAATTCTATCGCGAGTGCTAAAGATTTTATTCATTTAGAAACTTATATTTTTGAACAGGATCAAACGGGTCTGACTATATTAACTTTGTTAGCAAATGCCGTTCAGCGAGGCGTTCGCGTGCAGCTATTGCTGGATGGGTTGGGTTCGGCTTCATGGACCTTTACTGACGCAAGCGTATGGAGAGAAAAAGGTATTGAGCTTAAGTTTTTTCATGCTCTTCCATGGCAAAAGCATCCCTCTTCCATCTGGAAACTTTTGACTTTAAAAAAAATTACGCTTGGTTTCTTTAAACTAAACCGACGTAATCATCGTAAAATTTGTTTAATTGATGACAATTTGGTTTTCGTTTCCAGCATGAACATCAGCGATCGGCACTTGCCAAGCATTCGTGGCGATTTGGCTTGGCGTGATGTAGGCGTTAGAATTCAAAATATCCGAAATACGAACATTAACAATTATTTTTCAGATGCAGCAGATACATGGAATTTTTCACAGCAACATTACGGGCACCGCTGGAGAAAAATAAGTAAACTCAAAAAATATGAATACAAATCATTACTGCAACATATTACCCATGCAAAAAATAAAATTTGGATTACAAATCCTTACTTTGTACCAGACTTTAGATTAACCAGGGCCATCTGTAAATCGGCAAGAAATGGCGTAGATGTCAAAATACTGTTACCGAACCGCTCTGATATTTTCGGATTAAAGTTTGCAACAGAAAGTTTTTATCATGCCTTGCTAGCCTTTAAAGTAGAGATTTACGAATTTAGGCCCACAATGCTGCACGCGAAAATTTTAATCGTAGATGATTGGGTTAGTGTCGGTTCATTTAACTTAGATTTTCGGAGCATATTTTATAATTTAGAAACGTCTGCGGTATTATCAGATGTTAAGAATGTGGAAATTATCAAGCAACAGTTTGCTGAGGATTTACGGACCTCAACTAAAATAGAACTGCAATCGTGGAAAGAACGTTCTTGGATACACCAAGCCTTGGAAAAATTTTTTCTTTTATTTCAGGGGTGGTTGTGAATCCGATACGAATTCTAACGTACAACATACATAAAGGGTTTTCGACCGCAAATCGACAATTTGTACTTAAGAAAATTAAGGAAAGCGTCATCGCGTTAAGAGCAGATATTGTTTTTTTACAGGAAGTCATTGGTCAGCACGAAAAACACTCGGCAAAAATTAAAAGCTGGCCCACAACATCCCAGTTTGAATACTTAGCAGATGAAACATGGTCACATTTTGCTTATGGAAAAAATGCGGTCTATCAAGAAGGTCATCACGGGAATGCGATTTTAAGTAAATTTCCAATTACCACATGGTCCAACGAAGATATTTCGACCGCGATGGAAAGTCGCGGGTTGCTGCATGCAGAACTTGAGCTGCCTGGGTTGCAATTGCCGGTTCATGTTTTTTGCATTCACTTTGGACTTTTCGAAAAGGATCGGAAAAATCAAATTTCGGTATTAGCGAAAAAAATATCTTCCAGTGTTCCAGACGACGCACCATTAATTATCGCGGGTGATTTTAATGATTGGCGTGAAAATGCAAGTGATCTATTAATTGAGAAACTGAATGTGAAGGAAGTTTTTTTGAACAGAACGGGAAAACACGCTTCTACCTTTCCTGCGTGGCTTCCCTTTTTAGCCTTAGACCGTGTTTATTACAAAAACTTAGATTGCAAATCGGCGCAGACTCTTAAAAGTGGAGTTTGGAAAGAGTTATCAGATCACTTGCCTGTTCTGGCAGAGCTAACATTGCAAGTAGAATAAAGTTCAGTTAATCTTTTCAGATGAGTTTGGATCAAATCATTTCGAAAATTCCAAAACCCGTTTTAGTCATCTTGGTTTTAGGCATTTCTTTATTAGTTATTGTTTTTGATAATCCGTTAAAAGATGAGTGCGGGATTAAGACTGAGATTTTTTTAAATGAAATGCGTGGAATTACAGGGTCAGCAAAAGTAAAAACGAAAACGCAGTTCGCGCAATTAGGAAATTGGCGAGACCGCTGTCGTGATGGAAACAGCGCCGGTGCTTGTAAAGATTATTTCAGTGGTCTTAGGAAGATGACAACAGCACTGCAAGTTTTTCCGGAAAAATGTTTGCCAAAATTCTCAGAAGATAATGAATGGTTTCTAAAAGCAAGTGCACAAGCCATTGTTTCTTTAGCTTTGATTGCTTGGGCAGAAAAGCCACCCTCGGGTGTTGGTGAGCGGATGGGTTGGTTGACTGAATCAGAAATTCGAATTTTCTGTAAATTAAAAAAAACGTATGCTGATCTGGTCGGTGAGGAATCATTAGCTGAACTAAAAAATAATGTGTATCAACTGTACCCAGATGCTTGGCCCGAAACTGTCAGCATTGATTTACGGACGGCTGAAAGCCGTCCCATGGCCTTCAAAACTCCCAAGAACCCAAGTGGAACGTTGGACAAAAATCAAATTTACCAGCGCAGTCTGTTTTCAATTCGCTGCGATCTTTATCAGTAGTTCATAAACTGATAAGACATATGTCTTTCCACTTACTTTTACCAGTTGCGTGCTGAACAGAACCAAAAAAATAAAACGAGTCTTCCAATTTATTTTGTATTTTTATTTGATCAGTACCGGCGTTCAAAAGCTTCCATTCTGATGGTCGTAAGCCAAAATCAGCCAGCTGAATATTTAAATCTTGTAGAATATCGTGCTTGTCATTTTGAAATAAGTTCATTTTATCCCCTTTAGTTTCGTGTGTTGTTGAAACTTTGTATTGCAAGCTGCAGAGCCAATTTTAATTTGTGGCGAAGTATTTAATTGCTTTAGATTCGAAAAAATCTAAACTTCGGTAAGTCATCTTAGATTTAGGAAAAATACCGGAGTTGATAATGAAAAAAATAACCTATTTGAAACAGAGTCTTATTTTGCTTTTGTGGATTCCAGTTGTGGTTCTGTTGTTCAGGTTTATCGAGGAGAAGAAAATGGCAGCAGTCATTGCGGGGCTTGGTTTTGTTATTTTTCCGGTGGTGATTCTGAGTGCGGAAATTCAAAAAGAAAAATTGAAATCGTGGATGGTTGTCCTGTGTGCGTTGCAGTTTTTACTTTTTTTCGCAGGACCTTTGGTTTTACTGCGAGTAATCCACTGGGAATTGGCATTTGATAAAATTTATTTTTTTGGATTACCGGCCAGTGAGCTGCATCGTTATTCAAACGCTAGTTACTTGTTATTGGTGGGCGTGATGTGTTTCAAAAGTTTACTAGAATGGAAAAATAAAAAACGCCAGCTTTGAAAGCCAGCGTTTTTTGAAATTTTAAAATATTCTTTTGTTCTTTATGCTTCGAAAGGAACTGGACTGATCAGTTCTGCACGGTGAAAAACGTCGTAAGCGTCTGTACCTGAAGGTAGCAATGCTAAATTACGCGCTTTTTTAACTGCAGCAGCAACTTGCTTTTGCTGATTCAAGCTTAATTTAGAAATGCGAGCCGGCGTAATTTTACCACCGTCGCTAATGAAGCGGTGTAAAGACGCTGGGTCTTTATAGTCGAAAGTATGGTCACCTGAATACTCTGTACGGTACTTGCTGCGTACATTTTTACGGTTGCCGGAGTCTTTGTTATCTTTGTAGTCTTTTTCCATGTAAACCTCTTGCCTATTAAAGAATATTTGAATATACCAGAAAGCTCGGTTTTGGAAGAACTTTGTTGGATTTATTTGG
>JAYTPC010000072.1:0-8091 GCA_043747425.1 Bdellovibrionales bacterium | reverse complement strand
TTATTCAAAAACAAATTTGAAAATTCAAGAGGTTAGCATGGAACAAGCTTTACAAAGTTTTCTGGCTCGTCATGTTCAAGGGGTACCACCAAAATCAGCAGCAGCAGTTCTAGAACTGACTGCTGAAGGCGGAACCGTTCCGTTCATCGCCAGGTACCGAAAAGAAAAAACGGGAAATTTGGACGAAGTGCAGATTCGCGCCGTTATTGAAACTTTCGAGACTTATCAGGAAGTTGTGAAACGAAAAGCATTTTTGATCAAAGAAATCGGTGAACAAAATAACTTAACGCCTGAGCTGCAAAAACGTATCGATTTTTCTTGGGACTTAACAGAACTTGAAGAAATTTATAAACCCTTCAAGAAAAAGAAAAAAACCAAAGCGACCCTTGCGCGTGAAGCTGGTCTTGAGCCTTTAGCCAACTGGATTTGGGATAAAGGTCATGGGGTAAAGCAAGACGATCAGGAAAGCACTATGGAAATGAAAGCTAAAAATTTCATTAATCCAAATAAAAAGATTATCACTTATGATGAGGCTATTAAAGGTGCGCAAGATATACTTGTCGAAAAAATTGCGAATGATGCAAGTCTTCGCGATGTTGTCGTTAAAAATTACTTTGATCATGGTGAAGCAACTGCCAAGGCAGCCAAAGGTTACAAACCAAATTCTAAATTCGAAATGTATGCCAAAGATTTTTCTGAACCTGTAAAAAATCTGTTAGAAGAAAGATCATCACATCGTTACATGGCAATGAAACGCGGCTGGGAAGAAGAAGAGTTAACCGTTGATGTTGTTGGTGACGACGAAATGCTGCTGAAAACTTTCGAGAAATATGCGACCACCACGCCGGATAATCCAGTTGGCACATTTTTAAAAGAATCAGCGCGCTTGGCTTTAAATGTCTATGTGCTTCCGTCTGTTAAAAATGAAGTGCACGCGAAACTAAAAGAAAAATCAGATGAACACGCCATCAAAGTTTTTACTGAAAATGTGAAACGAGTCTTATTAGGATCACCGTATGGGCCTAAGTGTGTGTTGGGCGTGGATCCTGGTTTACGCACTGGATGTAAAGTGGCCTTGGTCGATAAAGGTGGAAATTATGTTTCCTACACCGTGATGCACACTTTGGGTGAAGGCGCAGAAAAAAAAGCCACGGCCTTGATCGGTGAAGTGACAAAGCAAATTAAAATTGAAGCCATCGCGGTTGGTAACGGCACCGCAGGCCGCGAAACTGAAATGTTTATCAAAAAGATTCTAAAACAACTGGGTAAAGAAAAAGAAATTCCAGTCATCATGGTGAATGAATCGGGTGCTTCTGTTTATTCTGCCAGTGAAGTGGCGCGTGCCGAATTTCCAGATTTAGATGTCACTGTGAAGGGCGCTATTTCCATTGCTAGACGCCTTCAAGACCCACTTGCAGAGCTTGTGAAAATTGATCCAAAATCGATCGGTGTTGGTCAGTATCAACACGATGTGAACCAATCGGCATTGAAAAAAGGCCTAGAAGCTGTCGTCGAAAGCTGTGTGAACAACGTCGGTGTTGATGTGAATACAGCATCAACGTCTTTATTATCTTTTGTGTCTGGCATTGGGCCGGGTTTAGCTGGTGCGATTGTTGAACACAGAAAAAAGAATGGTTTATTTCAAGATCGATCAGAGCTGATGAAAGTTCCAAGGTTTTCGACGAAAATATACGAGCAAGCTGCAGGGTTCTTACGAATTTTAAATGGAAAAGTTTTTCTAGATTCCACAGGAATTCATCCTGAACGCTACAGTGCTGTTCGTGATATGGCTTCTGACCTAAGTGCAAATATCAATGAACTTGTTGGCGACGGTGCAAAAAAACTTTTAACCGCAAGAACAAAGTGGGCCACAATTGTTGGTGAATACACTTTTGATGATATGATTAAGGAACTAGAAAAACCAGGTCGCGATCCACGTGATCCATTTAAGGTTTTCAATTTTAAAGATGATATTTTCGAAGTGAAAGATTTAAAAGAAGGTATGATTTGCCCAGGGATCGTTACGAATGTAACTAATTTTGGCGCCTTCGTTGATATTGGCGTTCACCAAGATGGGTTAGTTCATATTTCGGAGATCGCACATAAGTTCGTAGATGATCCAAGAAAAGTTGTGAACCCAGGCGATCAAGTCACCGTGAAGGTTTTAAAAATTGATTTGGCTAAAAATCAAATTGCATTATCAATGAAACTAGAAGCTGCGCCAGAATACAAACCAGTGCGTGATTTTAAAGAAAATCAAAAGCCAACAAGCAGATCAGGTTCGTCGGGTCCAAAACCCGTGTCACAGCAGGATCGAAACAGAAGGCCTCCACAGCAGAACACTTCGTCTGGTTCTAGATCAGGTCAGCAGCAATCTAACAACAGGCCTGCGGCCTCACCGTTTAATAATCCGTTTGCAGCCTTGTTAAACCAAGGTAATACTAAGAAGTAGTTTTTATTTATTAAAAAAAGATCAAACACTAAGGAGATCAAAATGGCATTAAAAGTTGGCGGTAAGAAAAAAAATTCGAAGAACAAAAGTGCTCGTCATAAAGCAAAGCGCATCACGAAGAAAAAGCGCATGATTAAAGCCAATAAAAGATAATTGATTGAAAGTAAAAAATATTTACGTCATTCGGCACGGAGAAACAGACTGGAATAAAAGCAGTCGATTTCAAGGACAAACAGACGTGCTGCTGAATTCAAAAGGTCAAGAGCAAGCGATTGCTCTTTCTCCATTGATACAGCAATTGCTAATAGATGCTGTATATTCTAGTACTTTATCACGCGCTTTCCAGACAGCTGAAATAGCAACCAAAGATCTGCAGATTTCGGTCATCAAAGATGATCGCTTACGAGAAACCAACATAGGTCTAGCTGAAGGCTTAACTTTGGACGAAATCATTGCACAGTTTGGTGAAGAGACTTTAGCCAAGTGGCGATCGTATGATGAACGCCTATTAGATTTTCGATTTCCTGAAGGCGAAAGCAAAAGACAAATGATGTACCGAATCCGTACAGTCATGCTGGATTTATCACAAAACACCAACAAAAATAATATCGCTGTATTCGCTCATGGGATGGTCATGCGGGCCATGACATTTATTTTTGGCTCTGGCGTACCTTGGGATCATCATGTGTTTTCTAACGGATCTGTGCACCATTTTTTATGGAGCGATGATCAGCCTGATTTTCTGAATTACAAGGGCCGGGTTAATTAAGGCTTTATCAAAAAAATGATTACCGTTACTAAAATGCTGATTGGCGCCGTTATCCGTCACTGATTTTACAACGTGAAAAGACTTTCAACAGCAATTCTCTTTTAAAACAAACCCATTCGATTTAAGCCTGGCGTGTTTGGCGCATACCTCGTTTATGTAGATTAAGAACAAATAAAACAAATAGGAGTTCCAAATGATCAACTTCAATAAAGCCATTAGCCTGTTTCTAAGTACAGCCCTGGTGGCGCAAAGCTTGTTCGCTGAAAGTTCTGGAAAAACAGAAAGTACAAATTCGACGGCTTCTAATTCAGCGGCAGTACAATTTGATGCTTCTACTACTTTGAACGCAGCTGCAGGACCTTATGTTGTTTCAGCGATCGGACAAAATCCGTATCAAATCAAGATGAATGCTTCTTTCAAAAATTCATTAAAAATTCCTTATTTTTTCACTGTGCCTTCTATTTCTTATGGGGCTTTGCCATCAAGTATTACTTCGGTGCGTACTTCTGCAAACCAGAAACTGCCGCTGGTATTAATGAATTACAAAGAAGTGATTCAAGAAAAAGATGCTACTGGCCAAAGTGATTTGGGTTTACGAATGGTTGTGGCTAGTAGCCAAGACACTCGTGAAAGTGTTAGTAATAAGTTAGCTGAATCAGGATTAGTTAAAACGGGTGATATTATTTTATCAGCTCGTCCGGCACTTGCTGGGACGATTCCATACATTCATGTTCAGTTAGGCATTACACATTCTGGAATGGCTTTAGTTAAAAAAGATAAAGATGGAAAAAATTATGTCATTAACATCGATATGCCATTAAATGCCGAAATGCTTGGTGACAATCGTATGTCTAAATTTACATCGACGCATTACACGGAAATCGATAAAACAGTCGGTTATCACTCTGCGATGTATCATATCATCCGACCAAAAAATATTACTGAAGAGCAACGCGAAAATTTAGCTAAATGGTTAGAATTATTTCGCTCACGTTCAAAAGATATTTACCAAGTAAAATCTAAGCCAGAAGCCAACGAGCGTTACGCTAACAAAATCACTTTTAATATGGATTACATGAATCCAGCGTATGACGAGAATAAAACAGGTGATGAAGAAATGAAATTCGTGGCCGATTTAGGAAGATTAGCTTTAGGTAAATCGGTTCCTAAAGGTTTAACGATGTTTTGTTCTGAATTCGTCTGGGCAGTGTTATCTTTGAAAGACTGCAACCCGGTAGATAAAGCTTATAAATTTGACGGAACCAGCACTCCATCATGCGTGCAAAAAGTATTTGAACCAATGCCTATCTTTGGATCCATCTATGAAAATCAACAGGTCGGTAACGAAGCACAGTTCGGCATGAGTGACGGTCCAATTCTATTAGCAGACATTATGAAAGCGGACGCAACACCAAATTCTAGGGGAATTAGCAACCGTGCACGGTTATTAAATTGGACGGTTGTTGGAACCGCTGGAAAAAATAAAGGCAGTATTTCAGAAGGCCACAAAGCCGTTGAAGCTGCTTTACTGCAACAAAATCCAGATTTTTACAAAGGTGTGTTGGGTTATTATGCTCTGACTTCTGTACCGAAAGTAAAAGGTTTTGAGCAACAAATCGATATGCGTAAATCCATCAGACACCAGTTTAACGTTGCAAACCGATTAAACTATTCTCCGACTGCATTTTTTATGCACGCTATCGTTCCAGAAACACTGTTGGGTCAAAAAATGACGCAAAAATCAATGGAGTATATCTCTACACTATATTTTATGCCGCCCAAATCAACTGTTAAAATGAACGGGCAAGTTATGGATGCGTATCAGGTTTTATTAAACGCTGCTAAAGCAACCAAGTAATCGGATTAGGAATTTAACGCGATCCGTGGTTACTAAATAAATTAGATCCCATTAGAATAAGAGAGTATGAAAAGCACTCTCTTATTTATTTTTAGTTTGATGATCTCGGTGGTGGGTTTTTCTGCAGACTTTGATTCTGTTTTGCAAGAAGGCGATCTGATTTTTCACCGCAGCACTTCTTCACAATCGGCAGCCATCGGAGAAGCAACGGGTTCATCTTGGTCGCACGTGGGAATTGTATTAAACAGGAACGGATCTTGGTATGTCATTGAAGCAAGACAAGGAATAGAACTTACAGCCCTTAAAAGTTTCATAGATCGCGGTCGAGACGGACACTATAAAGTTTTTCGTCTTAAAACATTTGCAAACACAGTCAGTAAAATTGAGTTATATCAAGTTTTAGCCAAATACTCGAAGAAACCTTATGATCCTTATTTTGAATTTTCGAATGAACGCATCTATTGCAGCGAGCTTACATACAAAGTCATGTTGGAGTTGACCGGCGAAAAAATTGGTATCATGAATAAAATGAAAGAACTTCGGCTAGATGGGCCTCATGTTAAAGATCTTATTCAGCGTCGCCTTACAGACATTGGAAAAGAACTAAACCCGGAAGAACTTATCATAACGCCGGTCAGTCAAATGCGCGACCCAAAACTAAGTTTGATTTTATCAGTGCCGTTATAGATAGTGTTTAGGCTTTAAACATTGAATTCCTTTTTCAGTCTTTTCGTTCATTTTACATAGAATCATCGATTAAAAAGAAAACTTAATCTTATCTGGTCGCTTTAAGCTCGTTATCTTTGGCACCTGATTCGCTAACAACTAATTAGAATGAAAAATGTATCCAGCAAAATTATATTAGCTGTTCTATTCAGTGCCCAGGCGGCTTCGTCGATGACTTTGCTTGAGGCCATTCAAGTGTCTTTGCTTAATAATCCGAAACTAGTTGCCAATGAAAATCGAATAGATGCTGCCGAAGATCGGTTGAAAGCTTCAAGACTTGATTGGGTCCCAGATGTGCGGGTTGGTATTGGTTACAACTTTAATCAGAGCGATCAAAATCCGGTTTCGCAAAGTCGAAATATTGGCGTTGGCGCTTCGATGAATTTATATGACGGCGGGGCAAGAGCCCAAAGTTTGATCGCTGAAGAAAGCGATTTTGAAGCTAGAAAAGACAGAAACAACACCACGAACCCGTTTTCTCGAAACACCCGAGCTAGTATTGCGGGATCAGTGCTTGATACTTATGTTAATATTTTAAATATTGTTGAAGCAAAAAGATATGCTCATTTTACTGAAAGCACGCTCCGAATTTTTTTAAAAGCAACCACCGTTGAAACAGAAGCTGCTATCATCAAGCAACAGTTAGAAGTTTTAAAAACTGAAAACACCAGACTTGATTTTAGAATGGCACAAGCGCAAAAAGATTTTAAAAAGCTTTCTACTATTCCGTTGCCGCCTGTTGAGTCATTGCAGAGCTTGGATGAAGCGATCCGTTCATTGGGAATCCCTGCCAGCGAGACCAGCGCCATCGAAATTGCCATGACAAAAAATCCAGATATTAAAGTGGCTGCAAAAGAATTGGTTTCAGCAAAAGCACGCTACGAATCTGAAAAAGCAAGCTATGGTCCACAAGTTTCCGTGAACGTATCAGCGGGGCGTGCTGGCGGTCGCTCGGGTTCAGAAAATTTTGAATCATCAACAACAAAATCAATTGGCTTTAATGTCAGTATGAAATTTGATGTTGGCCGAAAGTATTCGTTAAGTGCCAGCCAGAAAACTATTGCCGCCGCTGAAAATGATCAAAGTGCAGAAATTGATGATACTCAGTATGAAATAGGAAATATTTATTCTCGATTGCAAAATCTGTCAGAAATTTACAAATTGCAAACCGAAGCCTTACGTGTTGCGCAAGCAAACTTACAATTGGTGCTAGAAAAAATTAAAAACGATCAGCCTGTGCAGATAAAAGATGAAGCTTTATTTAGTCTTCAAGTTTACAATGGATATGCAAGTAGCACTTTAGTTGGGCGTACCGAGATATTGTATTCACGATTTAAGATTCAGCAGGTTGTCGGAACGCTATTTGATAATTTAGAACGCGGTGCTAGCAAATCAGAATCATTTGCCAGATAATAAAAGCCTAAGATAATTTTAAAATATGATTGGCAATTTCACTGAAGCCATCGCCACCTTTACCGGTGGAAATGTATGTTGGTAAGTGCTTCATCTGCGATTTGAAATCTTGGACATTTGCTACGCCAAAACTATGCGGAAATTTTTGAAACATCGGTTCATCGTTTGGTGAGTCTCCGACAAACACGCATTTCTTTAAGGCTTCGCTTTCAGATAAACCAAATTTGTCTTTCAAAAATTGTAACGTCGTTGAAAGTTTGTTGTAATTTCCAAACCAGCCGTTCACGTGAATGGAGCTTACTTTTGCTTGAGCACCGTGATGTTTGAACACTTCAGTTATTTTTTGAACATCAGACTCTGGCAGCGCTGGAACATCTTCACAAAAATCAATAGCTAGGTCCATCAACCGGCAAAACTGATCTGATGCGACGGCAGCGTGAGGAATCGTTTTTAAAACTTCTGTCTGAATCAGATCAAGTTTAGTTCGGTTTTTTTGAAAATCTGCTGTATCCGATGCAAACCAACGCTGCATTTTTTTATCGCTATACTGAAAATAAAATCCACCATTTTCACCAACAATACCTGCGACCGGCCACATCCGAGCAATCAGTTCGCACCAACCAGCTGGACGTCCAGTGATCGGAATAATTTTTAAACCTTTGTTATGAAGTTGCCACAATGCAGAGTACGCAGCTGCGCCTAGCTGGCCTTCTGTCGTAAGAGTATCATCGATATCTGTTAAGACAAATTCGATCTTAGGATTGATCTTGAAACTAAAGTCTTTTAAATTTTTCATTGTGCTTTCTACAAAACCAGTGTTTTTTAATAGTCTAGAGGATTACCAATGGCGAAGAAAGCTGCAAATACTGAAAA
>JAYTPC010000071.1:0-11765 GCA_043747425.1 Bdellovibrionales bacterium | reverse complement strand
GAGTCGTGCCATTGTCTCCTGTTTTTGTGTAAATTTTCATTACCTTATTTCAAACGAAGGCAGGGTATGAGTCAATTAACAACTGAGATTCCATTGTTCGTCACAATTCCGCATTCTGGCGAAAAGGTTCCCGATTTAACACCTTGGCTGAAGAACTTGTCAGAGACTGTCTTGATGTCTGACGTCGATCGATATGTTGATTATTTGTACGAACCAGCTTTGCAGGCATTAGCAATTCCATCTGAAAAAACTCAGTGGCACCGTTATGCTGTTGATTTAAATCGCATCCCCAGTGATGTCGATGCTGATGCGGTTCTTGGAAGTGTAAACCCATCTGGTAAACACAGCGATGGGTACCACTGGGTGAAAACAAAAAGTGAACTGCAGCTGATGCCTAAGCCGATTGCTTTGGATGTGCACCAAAAATTAACTGAGTTGATTTTTGAACCGTTTCATAAAAACGTTCGAAATCATTACAGTTTCTTTCAAAAAATGCATAAAAATATTTTTCATATTGATGCGCATTCCATGCCGTCATTAGGCACTCGCATGCACAAAGATCCAGGTCAGCTTCGTGCCGATATTGTCGTCAGCGACTGCCATGGAAAAAGTTGTGACTTAAAATTTCGTGATTTAGTGATTGCAGCCTATGTTACGGCTGGTTTCAAAGTTGGGTACAACTGGCCCTATGCGGGCGGCCGCGTTACTGAAACCTATGGTAAGCCAAATCAAGGTCAACACGCCATCCAGGTAGAACTCAACCGGAATTTGTATATGGACGAAGTGACGAAAAAATTGAAGCCAGAAGCGGACGCTGTAAGAATTAAAATTCAGATGGCATTGGCTTACATAAAAACAGAGCTTCCCAATTTGCAAGTCCGCGTTTAACATAAACCAGACATGAAATTTCAGAATCAACTGGTCAATAAATTTTGGAGATTTTCGACGTCGTTTCAGCTGGGCATTCCCGTTCTGGTCGCGATCACGGTTTTAATTGCTTACGGAACAATCGTTGAATCTCAGTATGACGCCTATGCTGCCAAACGTTTGGTTTACGAAAGCTGGATGATGTATGTGTCGATGGGTTTATTGGTTTACAACTTAACGGCTGTCATGGTTGACCGCTTACCTTGGCAAACAAAGCATTATCCATTTATCTGTGTTCATATCGGCATCATCACGATGATCCTAGGTGGTTGGGTTACTCAAAAGTTTGGCATTGACGGGTCCATGTCAGTTGCAATTTCTGGAAAAAATAATTTTGTTTCGATGCCGCAAACGGATCTGATCGTGTACGCGACCTTTGATGGCGATCAGTATTCAAAAATGTTCGAGCGCGAAGTTGATTTTTTTTTGCAGCCTCCAAGCGCAAGTAAACCTTACGTGGTGGAACTTCAGGAAAACACCATTAAAGTCATCGACTACGTACCTTATGCTCGGCTGACAAAAAAAATAAAACCAAGCCCGTCGGATCAAGCTGGCAGTTCAATTAAATTTCAAATGATGAATACCAACGTGAAGCAAGTTGAAAGCATCACGCAAACCAGAAAAGATAAATCCTATCAATTCAATTTTGGCCCCGCGCAAGTGCATCTTGGTGCTATGGAAAGAAAAGATGTTGAGAAAAATGAAATTTTTTTGACTCCGAAAGATAACGATAAATTATCTTTCGAGCTTTATCATAAAGGAAAAAAACAACCTTATAAAAAAGGCTTGGTACAAATCGGTGACGTCATTCAAACGGGGTGGATGGGGCTTGAGTTTCGGCTATTAGATTACTTGCGAAATGCTACCGAAGAGTGGGACGTAACTCGGGTGAATCGGCCCACGCCGCTAACAACATCGGCTGTTCAGATTCAGCGCGGTGATGACAAGCATTGGCTTGTTCTGAATGATATTTTAAAAATTTTTGGTTCTAACGAAGCTTACTTAGTTACCTATCAAAACAGACGCCTTGATGTTGGGTTTCCAATTCAGCTTAAAAATTTCAAAGTGGCTCGCTACGAAGGTTCGCAAAAAGCCATGTCTTATGAAAGTGAAGTGCAAGTTGGTGATCAGCCAACAGCTGCTTCAACCGTGATTTCTATGAATGAACCGATGAAGCATGCAGGCTTTACGATTTACCAAGCAAGCTTTCAAGAAGACGAAGTCACGCGAGAACCAACAGCTTCCGTATTTTCAATCAATCGCGATCCGGGGCGCTGGGTAAAATATGCGGGCTCTTTGATTTTATCGCTTGGCATCGTTTGGCTATTTTATCAACGACGTAAAAGAAAGATTGCACTATGAGAAACCTCAAGATGAAAAACTTCAAAAGCCTGTGTCATATTTTGCTGTTCGCTGCATTTTTTGTTTTGACAGCAGTTCAAGCGCACGGAAAACCCGGTGATCATATTCGTTATTTGCCCGTGCAAGATTCTGGGCGCATTAAGCCATTTGATACGTTTGCTAAAGAAACACTTGAGATCATTTACGGAAAAAAAGTTTACAAAGCGGATGAGAAATCAAACCCAATCGAAGCGCACTGGGTGGTTTTAACGTGGATGTTGTCACCAGAAAGTTGGATCGACCGGCCACTTTTCGAAGTCAGACATTTCGAGGTTTTGGAAAAGCTTGGTTTGTCAAAAGACAAACGGTATTACACGGGCGAAGAACTTTTTAAAACAGAAAAATTTAGCAACATCATGCAAGAGCTTGCAAATCAAAAAGAATCAAAAGAAAAACTGACCCCCTATTTTCAGGCGCTTCAACGTTTAGAGAATCAGTTTTTTATTTTCCGCGAAATTGCAGGCGGGCGAATGCTTGCCGTTTTACCAAAACCTGATTCTGATCAATGGTATTCGGTTGCTGATTTGCCGGAATTTTTTCAACAAAAGTTTTTAGAAATAAGCAAAGGCACAGCCACTTTTTTGGGTACAAAAGCTGAGGGTAAAAATGCGGACGAAGCGGGTCTAAAGCTAGATGACGCTGTTCGCAGTTTTGTGGCTTCTGCAGAAAAGTTCAGTCCTGAAAAATATCAAGTTAGCAAAGTAAACACCGAAGTTTTGTACAACAAAGTTCATCCGTTTCGCTGGGCCTATATTTTTTATTTGCTGTCAACGTTGACTATTTTGTTCATCTGGATTCGAAAGCAAGAAAAAGGAATGGCACTGGCTTGGGCCTTTTTATGGACCGGGTTTGTGATTCATACTCTGGGTTTTGTTTTCCGTGTTTATTTGGCGGAACGTCCACCAGTTTCCAATATGTACGAAACGGTTATTTGGACCTCTTGGGGCGCTATTTTATTTTCTATTATTTTAGAAAAAATTTACAATTTTCGTGTGCTACTTTTAGGTGGAGGTTTGACCGGTTTAGTCGCCTTGATTGTTGCTGATTTTGCTCCGGCTGTTTTAGATCCTAGTTTACAACCACTGGAAGCTGTATTACGCAGCAACTATTGGTTGATTGTGCATGTCATGACCATCACCATTTCTTACGCTGCTTTCTTGTTGGCATTTGGCTTGGGCGATATCGGGCTAATTTACTATGTCATCGATGCCGAAAAGCATAAAGATACGATTCAGAAATTAACAACGGGCGTGTACCGAGCCATGCAGATCGGTGTTGCTTTTTTAACACCTGGAATTATTTTAGGGGGCATTTGGGCTGATTATTCTTGGGGCCGTTTTTGGGGATGGGACCCAAAAGAGACTTGGGCCCTGATCGTTCTTTTGGGTTATATTGTTGTTTTGCACGCGCGTCTTGTCGGTTGGCTTAAAAATTTTGGAACACTTGCAGCCGGAGTCATTAGCTTTAGTTTAGTGATTATGGCTTGGTATGGAGTGAACTTCGTGCTGGGCGCCGGGCTTCATTCTTACGGTTTTGGAGCCGGCGGAGTAGAGTACGTTTCTGTTTTTGTTTTACTGCATATACTATTTGTTATTTATGCTTTTTTTGTACAGAAGAACAAAAAGTTAGAATTGTAATTAGATTGAATAAAAATTCAGTTAGCTGCTGAAAGTAAAAGCAGCTAACACATCAATAAAGACAACGAAATCACTCGGTGATTTTCAATTAGCTTTCAAAAACATTCGTGACAAACCACAGCCTGTGCTTTTAAATGTGAAATAGTTTTCAAGAAAATAAAAATAATGAAGGACCTTTGTATGCCTATGACAAAATTTCTTGCTGCGATATCTGCGCTTGTCGTTTTTTCGATGACGGGATGTCTGTGGCAATCTCCGGATGCAGAACAGCGAGTAAAAACAAGTTTCGGTTATAACGATGGCTACGCGCCGGAACAACCGCTTCCATTCAGTCATGAACTGCACGTGGGTACGCACAAGATGCAGTGTCAGTATTGTCATAATCAAGTCGAGCGATCAAAATCTTCAAATATTCCTGCATTATCAACGTGTATGAATTGTCACAATCAAGTGGCAACGCAATCAGAGCATATCAAAAAATTACGTGAAGCCTACGCAGATAATAAATCCATCGAATGGGTGAAAGTGCATATGCTACCAGATCACGTTCAATTTAATCACCAAGCTCACGTTGCAAGCGGTGTAAACTGTCAGACGTGCCACGGAGCTATTGAAAAAATGGCTAAAGTTTATCAGTTCTCAGATTTATCCATGGGCTGGTGTATTAACTGTCACCGCCAACCAGAAAATAAAGCGCCGCTGAACTGTACGACTTGTCATCATTAAGAAAAAGAGCACTTATGAAAAATCATAACGAAAATACTTCTGAAGAAAAAAACCCGAATCAACCAGTAATTGTTCGCGACCGAACGTACTGGCGATCATTTGATGATTTAAATAACACGGAAGATTTTCAAAAATCTTTGCAAACTGAATTTATTTCATCGCCACTACGTGATGAAACGGCTTTAGAGGGCGATTTTGAAAACGGCGCAACAACTTCAGACAAATGGGCACGCCGTGAATTTTTAAAATTAATGGGAGCTTCCATCGCACTGACAACGGGTGCAGGTTGCATTCGTCGTCCCGTGCAAAAAATGGTGCCGTACACGCAGCAACCAGAAGAAGTAACTTTAGGAGTTTCGAACTGGTACACTTCAACTTACTTCGATGGCTCTGAAGGTTTTGGATTACTAGTTAAATCTCGTGAAGGCCGTCCAGTCCATATTCAAGGTAATCCGTCGTATCCATTAAACAAAGGGGCCGTTTCTTCTAGAGCACAAGCGTCTTTGTTAAGTCTTTACGATCCTGAGCGTTTACAAAACCCAGTCAGAAATTTATTCAATGAGAAAAAATCCAACAAAGAAACTGTTCAAGCAACATGGGAAGATTTAGATAAAAAAGTTGTCGATGAATTAAAAAAAGGTTCCGTTCATGTTTTAACTGGAAATATTTCATCACCGGCAACAGCGGCTGTTATCAGTGATTTTTGCAAAGCTTTTGGTGCAACTCATACATCGTGGGAACCATTAGCAGCTGATGACATTTTAGAAGGTCAAAAAAGATCCTACGGTGAAGCTGTTGTTCCGCAGTACCGTTTTGATAAAGCAAAAATAATTGTTTCTATAGACGCTGATTTCTTAGGAACATGGCTATCGCCTGTCGCATTCACGCGCCAGTTCGCAGCCGGTAGGAATGATCCAGCGAAAATGTCACGCATGTACTCTTTTGATTCGACGTATTCACTGACGGGATCAAATGCAGATATTCGCTTTCGCATCAAACCGTCGCAGCAGTTAGATGTTGTGATGGGTTTAATTCTTGAAGTTTCGAATTTGTCTAAATCAGTTTCTGAATCAGCAAAAACAGTCCTTGCGCCGTACAAAAATATTTATGAAAAACTTGGAATCAGTGAAGCTGCATTTAAAAAAGTAGCTTCTGATTTAGTTAAAAATTCTGGTGAATCGCTAGTTGTTACTGGCGGCATTCAAACGCGAACAGAAGATTCTGTTCAATTACAAATTGCCGTGAATTATTTGAATTCTATTTTAAGTAACGAAGGCAAAACGGTTCTTGGTGGATCAGGTAATCCACATTTAAAAGCCAGTTATTCTGAGCTATTAGATCTAGTAAAAAAAATGCAACTGGGCCAAGTTAAAACACTGATCATTTACCGCGCTAACCCAGTTTATTCATTATCTGCAGATATTGGCTTCGCTGAAGCTCTTAAAAAAGTTGAAGCGGTTGTTTATGTTGGCGACAAAATGAATGAAACAGCTAACTTTTCTCATTGGTTAGCAGTCGACAACCACGCTTTAGAAACCTGGGGCGACGCAGAATTTACAAAGGGAGTGTACGCACTTCATCAACCGCTAATCAGATCGATGTATGACACACGCTCTTTTCAGTTATCCCTAATGACTTGGGCTTATCTAGCTAACGTTGGACCAAAGCGATTAATCACCTACGAAACATTTTATGATTATTTGCGCGCTTTCTGGAAAGAAGAGATGGCTCCGAAGTTAGCAAAAGGAAAAGATTTCGAAGATTTTTGGAATGAATTATTACAAAAAGGCTTCACCGGCGAAATGGCTTCTGCCTCGGCCAGAACTTTTAAAGCAGACGCAATCGGCTCTGTAAAAAAGAAAACGGCAACAACGGGGTACGAGTTAACACTTTATACTAAAATACAAATTGGCGATGGCACACTAGCCAACAATGGTTGGCTTCAAGAATTACCAGATCCTATCACTAAAATAGTTTGGGATAACTACGCGGCTATTTCTATCAAAACCGCTGAAGATTTGAAATTAAAAGAAGGCGATCTGATCGAAGTCGCTGTTGGTGCGCACAAATTGCAAATCCCAACACACATTCAGCCAGGTCTGCATGATGAAGTCGTTGCCATTTCTGTTGGTTACGGACGCACTGCTGCTGGAAAAGTTGGAAATGGTGTCGGTCAAAACGCATTTCACTTGAGTGCTGTAAAAAATAATGAAGTTCTGATGTCAGGTTTGCCTGTTACAATTAAAAAATTAGGTAAAAAGTATGAGCTTGCGACAACGCAAGGTCATGATTCTATGGAAGGCCGTCAGTTAGTTGTTCAGGCAACGAACTTAGATTATGAAAAAGCAAAAGGCGCCAACATCAAACGTCACCACACGTGGTCTATTTGGTCTGGTCACCAATACAGTGGCCACAAATGGGGAATGGCGATCGATTTAAATTCATGCACAGGTTGTTCTGCGTGTGTGACGGCTTGTCAGTCAGAAAATAATATTCATGTCGTTGGAAAAAAATATGTTCTTCAAGGCCGAGAAATGCACTGGATCCGCATTGACCGTTATTACACGGGTGCGGTTGAAAATGCAGAAACTGTATTTCAGCCGGTTATGTGTCAGCATTGTGACAATGCTCCGTGTGAAACGGTTTGTCCGGTTGCAGCCACAGTTCATAGCTCTGAAGGTTTAAATGAAATGGTTTATAACCGCTGCGTTGGTACTAGGTACTGCGCAAATAACTGTCCGTACAAAGTACGCCGATTTAACTGGTTTAATTATGCGAAGCTTATCGAAAAACCAATGCACATGGCTTTGAACCCTGAAGTGGGTGTACGCACGCGTGGTGTGATGGAAAAATGCACTTTCTGCGTTCAGCGAATTAAAGAAGGAAAAAGCAAAGCTAAAATTGAAAATCGTCCTTTAAAAGACGGCGAAATCAAAGTGGCATGTGAATCTGCATGTCCTGCGGACGTGATCACGTTTGGTGATTTGAACGATGATAACTCAAAAGTTTCAATGCTATTTAGGGCCGAAGAGCGCTCTTATGCACTATTGGAAGAGTGGTACGCAAAACCTGCTGTTCGTTATCAATCGAAAATTCGTAATAACGATCAGGTCACTGAAAAGAAAAAATCAGCTTTGGAACACGTAAATCATGCACAGCCTGCCGGGAGCCAAGTATGAGCGAAATGAAAAGAACGCCACTGGTACTGGGCAATAAATCATTAAAAGACATTACGGATGATATCTGTGCGCCGGTGGAAAGGCTTCCCTCGAAAGAATGGGTCGCTTTATTTCTTGGGGCTAAGACATTATTTATATTTTATATCCTAACGATTGCAGTTGTTGTTTCAACAGGTATGGGTTTACTTGGAGTGAACAGTCCCGTCGGTTGGGGAACGATGATCATCACTTTCGTTTTCTGGGTGGGTATCGGTCACGCGGGGACTTTAATTTCTGCGATATTATTTTTATTTCGCCAAAAATGGCGAACATCCGTGGCGCGCTCTGCAGAAGCCATGACGGTATTTGCGGTTGCTACTGCGGGAATTTTTCCGTTGATTCACACGGGGCGACCATGGCTTGATTTTTGGTTATTTCCGTATCCGAATCAGCGTGGGCCGTTATGGGTTAATTTCAGATCGCCATTACTGTGGGACGTTTTTGCCATTTCCACTTACGCAACTGTTTCTAGCGTGTTTTGGTTCATCGGAATGATTCCAGATCTTGCAACTTTGAAAGATCGTGCAAAAAATAAAATTCGCTATGCTGTCTACGGCGCTTTGTCTTTGGGCTGGAGAGGCACCGCTAAAAACTGGTCACATTATGAAATGCTGTACTTAATTCTTGCGGGACTTTCTACGCCGCTAGTTATTTCGGTTCATACGATAGTCTCTTTTGACTTCGCTGTTTCTAATTTACCGGGCTGGCACACGACAATTTTTCCGCCGTACTTCGTGGCTGGAGCCATCTTTTCAGGATTTGCGATGGTTATCACATTGATGAGTCTTGTGCGTATCGGATTTCCGACATTCAAAGACTACATCACCATTGACCACATGGAAGTCATGAATAAAATTATTATGATGACCGGTCTGATGGTGGGTTACGCCTACGGATCAGAATTTTTGATTGCGTGGTATTCTGGTAATGATTATGAACGCTATGTATTCATGAACCGAGCCCTTGGCCCCTATGCTTGGTCGTATTGGATTATGATTTTTTGTAACGTGCTTGCGCCACAAGTATTTTGGGTTAAGAAATTCAGAAGATCTATTCCGGTCATGTTTGTCGCTTCAATATTTGTGAATATTGGGATGTGGTTCGAGCGATTCGTGATCACGGTCACGTCCTTGCACCGAGATTTCTTACCGTCATCGTGGGGCCAGTATGCGTGGTCGATGTATGACACAGCAATTCTGGTTGGATCATTCGGTATGTTTTTTACAATTTTCTTACTTTATCTTCGTGTTTTTCCAGCAATTTCTATTGCCGAGATTAAACCCGTCATGAATGTCGGAAAAGATGGAGGTCACTCATGAGAAAGAAAAAAACTCTAGGTGGTATGGCTGGAATATTTTTACAAGAAGGCCTGGTTGTTACGGCAGCCCAAAAAGTGCGAGAATCAGGATTTATTAAATTTGACGCCATTTCTCCGTACCCGATTCACGGAATGGAAGAAGCCTGCGGCATCAAAAGATCGGGTATTCCATACGTCACGTTTGCAGCATCTATTGTGGGACTGTTAACGGGACTTGGAATGACTTATTACATGTCTGTTTTTGACTGGCCAATTAACATCGGTGGTAAACCACTTTTTTCTTTGCCAGCTTTTATTCCAATTATTTTCGAATTAACAATTTTGTTTGCGGCACTTTGTTCTGTCGTTGCACTTTTTGTTGTTTGCAAAATGCCGCGTATTGACCCGCCAACAATTGATAAAGATTTAACGTCGCACAAGTTTGCTATTTTTATTCCTGAAAATGATGTGGGGTACAATCAAGAGCGCATCGAAAGATTATTTAAAGAACTTGGTGCAGATGAAGTGAAGAAAATGGCGGATTATTAATATGCAAAAAAATTCAAAAAAAACTTCAGACAAATCAGTATTGAATTTCAGTTTAATTTCACTTCTCGGCATCTTTTTGGTAACATCGTTGGGTTGCGTAAAGGATCATTCGAAACCAAACATTGAGCTGATTCAAGACATGATGGAATCACCAACGATTAAGCCTCAAGAATACGATGAATCATCACCGAATCATTCTGGCATGCGTGTACCACCAGCTGGTACACAGCCCGTAGGTTTTGTTCCTTACAAATATGCAGCAAGCTTTGAAGAAGCGACAAAAAACAAAAACCCACTAGCTGGCGATTTCAGTGAAGAGACCTTAAAAGTAGGTCTTAAATATTACCAAACAAATTGTTTACTTTGTCACGGAGCCGCTGGTGAAGGTGGTGAAAAATCTTCTGTCGGTGAAAAAATGGCATTGAAACCGCCGTCTTTATTATCTGAAAAAATTAATAAATGGACGGACGGGCAAATTTACCACGTTATTACTATGGGCCAGGGTGTGATGGGTCCTTATGCGTCTCACATTCCGCAAGCGTCTCGTTGGCAAGTTGTGAATTATGTTCGTCACCTACAAAAAGAAGCGAAATAGGTAAAATATGGCATCAAATAAACACGCGCACGATCTTAAATTAACTCCATTCAAAGCACCTCCACGACTTAAAATCGCAAGCGTCGCTTTCATGTTTATCGGCTTTATTACTTTTGTTTTGGGTTTTATAAAAAATCCTGAGCGTTTGTGGACGTCGTACTTAACAGCCTATTTTTTCTTTGTTTGCATCGCTGTTGGCGCCCTATTTTTTATCGCTGTTAACTACGCTTCAAAAGCTGGGTGGAGCACTTCAATCCGTCGTTTTTCAGAAGCATTGACCAGTTTTATTCCAACGATGTTGATCGCCAGTTTCGTTTTGATTCTGGGTTTTAAGTATTTGTACGCTTGGGCAGATCCAGCAAATGCGCATTTGATGACTGGCGGAAAAGCTGTGTATCTAATGCCGTGGTTTGTTATTTTAAGATTTGCCATTTTTGGTGTTGGATTATTGGTTTTTCGTCAGCTGATTGTTGGAAATTCACTGAAGCAGGACGTGACGGGTGATCATGAACTGACACATCAAAACTTAAAATATTCGATCGGGTTCATTGGTTTTTTTGCCATATTTTTCACGATGTTTACATTTGATTTATTGATGTCGTTATTGCCAACTTGGTATTCAACGATTTTTGGGCTTTATGTTTTCGCTGGATCTATTCAAGCAACAATGGCTGTTCTTGCCATTATGATTGTTTGGTTAAAGCATTCTCAATGGATCAGCGGTTATGTCACCGAAGAGCATCAGCATGACATCGGAAAATTCTTAAAAGGTTTTACAGTATTTTGGGCTTACATCGCATTTTCTCAGTTTATGTTAATTTGGTATGCAAACATTCCAGAGGAAACAGAATTCTATATTATGCGGTCACTAAACGGCTGGATGGGCGTTTCATTTGCGTTACTCATTTTTCGCTTCATTGTGCCGTTTTTAACGTTACTTCCACGAGCTGCAAAACGAAATGATTTCGTACTTGTTGCGGTTTCAATACTTGTTCTTGTTATGGAATATGTGGATTTGTACTGGTTGATTTACCCGAACTTTTTTGATGGCGTTCCACAATTTAGCTTTTGGGAAGTTGGTATTTTCCTTGGTTACGCAGGTTTATTTTTAATGGCTCTGATGAAGTTTTTCACTAAAAACAACATGGTTGCGATCAAAGACCCCCGCTTGCATGAGGCCCTAAACCATCACGTTACTTATTAATCCATGTTTTTAAGCCTGGTTGGAAAAATGATCTGTAAAGTACTCTTAACAGACACATTTTTCTGGCTTCCGTTAGGATATTTCAGTACATTTACAGTATGACTATCACCAAGACTTACTCAGTTAAGTCCAATTCATTTTAATCATGACCTTTTAAAAAACTATGTCACAAATTAATATAATTTTACCGGATAAATCGGTACGTACATTC
>JAYTPC010000070.1:0-3174 GCA_043747425.1 Bdellovibrionales bacterium | reverse complement strand
CTTTGTGACGGCGGGTCACGGAACCTAAAGCGTGTTAATTGAAAGATTTGCTTGGAACTTTCGTGCGATTATGCTGTTGACGCGTGGTAGTAGTGCCTGTAATTGCACGATTAGTTTTCATGCAAATTCTTCTATACTTGTGCGGGTGCTTTTTGTTTGTATACGATTGGATTAGAAGAGTAAAGAATTTGTTTTGTATGGATTTAGTAGTGTTTTCGCTTTGGGTTTGTGTATGTAGTTTTTTTGAACAGAGGTTTTGAGTGGCCTAAAGCGACGAGCGGTGCCTTTGCCTTTAAGGCTCTTAATGCAATGTGCGTTAAGTTAGATTTTAGTTGGTGTTTTTAAATCATGAAAGTGCCTTTTTGTGGCGGTAAAAAAGAATGTTGTGGTTTCAGTGAGTTGTGAAGGAAAAAAAACAAGATTGTTTGAAGTAGGGATGAAAGCTTTGAAGATGATAGAGACGAAGTTATTTTAGGTTTTCTGAATGAGAATTGAGACTTTCATTTTGTGATGATAAATCGCGAGAATTAAAGTGTTTAGTTAAAAAACGTATTTGGAAATTTCGTGCTATTGTATAATTGATGTTGTGCCAGTATAGCGCAATCAGTTGTCGTGCAGAGAGTTTTACACTTACGCGGCTATTTTTATTTGCGTAGAGTTAAGTTAAAAGGTGGACGTTTTGTTTTATCTGAACTCGATGGTACTTTCATTTTAACTTTGAAAGTGTAATCTATTCGAATAAAAGTTTTGAATGATGAATAGCGTTCCTTTTTGTTCGCTTTCATGTTTTAACGCAACGTGTTAAATCAAGTTTCAATTAGTATCTTAACTCACAGAAGTGTCTTTTTGTAGCGGTAAAAAAAGATACCGTGGTTTCGATGAGTTGCGAAGGAAAAGAGACAAGATCGTTTGGAGTAGATGTGAGGGCTTTGAAAGTAATAGAGACGGAATGGCTTTAGATTTTTTGAATGGTAGTTGAGACTTTCATTTTGTGACGATAAGTCACGAGAATCAAGGTGTTTTGTTAAAAGATTTATTTGGAACTTTCGTGCAATTGTGTAATTGATGTAGCGCCGGTATTGCGCGATTAATTGTCGTGCAGGGGGTTTTACATTTGCGCAGCTACTTTTATTTGCGTAGGGTTGAGTTAAAAGCAGGCATTTTGTTTTGCCTAAACCCGATAGCACTTTCGTTTTAAGTTTGAAATTGTAATTTATTCGAATGAAAGTTTTGAATGATGAATAGTATTCCTTTTTTGTTTGCCTTTAGGTTTTAACGCAACGTGTTAAGTCAGGTTTCAATTGGTATCTTAGGTTATGGAAGAAATGTCTCTTTGTGATGGTAAAAAACATTGTAGTTTCGACGCGTTGCGAAGGAAAAAGAGCAGGATTATTTGACTTGCGAATAGAGAGGAGAACTTAGAAGAAATGAAGACGAGATCGTTTTTAGTTTTTTTAGATGGGAACTGAGAACTTTATTTTGCGACGACGGGTCATGAAATTTGAAGCGTGTTTAATTAAAAGATTTGCTTGGAACCTTCGTGCGGCTATGCTGTTGACGTGTTAGTAGTGACGCTGGTAATTAATTGCGCGGTTGGTTCTCATGTAAATTTTTTCATGCTTGTGGTTGTGGTTGTGGAAGTGCTTTTGATTTATATATGACTCAATTAGAAAAACAAGTACTTTGTTTTGCGTGAAGTTGGTGGTGTTTTCGCTTTAGTTCAGGTTTGCGAGTGTAGTTTTTTCGAGTAAGAGTTTTGAGCGGCCTGGGGCGACGAGCGGTGCTTTTAGAGCAGGCTCCTAATGCAATTGCGTTAAGTTAAACTTTAATTTGTGTCTTAAATTATAAAAATGTCTTTTTGTGGTAGTGAAAAAGGATGTTATGATTTCTGTGAGTTGTGAAGGAAAATGGACAAGATCGTTTGGAGTAGGAATGAAAGCTTTGAAAATAATAGAGACGAAGCTATTTTAGGCTTTTTGAATGAGAGTTAAGATTTTCATTTTGTGACAGTAAGTCACGAGAATTGAGATGTTTGGTTAAAAGATTTATTTAGGACTTTTGTGAGGTCGCGTAATTGATTAGTGCAGATATTGCGCGATTAATTGTCGTGCAAAAAGAGTTTTACGCTTGCGCAGCTACTTTTATTTGAGTAGAGTTGAGTTAGAAAGCAGATGTTTTGTTTTGTCTGAACGCAATGGTACTTCCGTTTTGAGTTTGAAACTGTAATCTATTTGAATGAAGGTTTTGAATCATGAATAGTGTTTATCTTTAAGTTCTAACGCAACGTGTTAGATCAAGTTTTTGTTGATATCTTAAGTCATAGAGAAACACCTTTTTGCGACGACAAAAAACATTGTGGTTTCGATGTGTTGCGAAGAAAAAGAAACGTAGTTGTTTAACTTGCGAATAAAAGTGGGAGCATCAAGAATGATGAAGACAAAATTGTTTTTAGTTTTTGTTTTTTTGGATGAGAATTGAGACTTTTGTTCTGTGATTGATGGGTCCCAAAACTCAAAGTGTGTTAATTGAAAGATTTGCTTTAGACTTTAGTGCGATTATACTGTTGACGCAGTGGTAATTGGTAGTGTTGGTAATCAATTGCGCATTTGATTCTCATGCAAATCTTTATATACTTGCACAGGTGCTTCTTAGTCTATAGGATTTGATTAGAGAAACGGGTACCTCGTTTTGCCCGGAGTAATGGTGCTTTTGTTTTAAGTTTATGAACTTACTTTCTTCGAATAAAGGTTTTGGATGACCCGAAACGACAAGCGGTGCGTGCTACTATTTATTTTTCTTTAAGCCTTTAATGCAACGCGCGCTAAGCTTTAGTTGATTTATTGAATCGTGTAAAATGTCTTTCTGTGGCGGTGGGAAAGAGCACAGTTGTTTTGATGCGTCGCTGAAGAAAAGAGGCAGGATTGTTTAGATTGAGAATGAAAGCTTTGAAAACGGTAGAGACAAAATCACCCCAGGTTTTTTGAATAAGAGTTGAAATTTTTGTTTTGTGACGACGAGTCACGAAACTCAGAGTGTGTTAGTTGAAAAAGTTATTTGGGAATTTTGTGCGGTTATGCCATTGACACAGTGCCGTTTATTGCGCAGTTAATTGTCGTACAGAAAGTTTTACACTTGAGTAACTATTTTAATTTGCGTAGGGTTGAGCTAGAAGAG
>JAYTPC010000069.1:0-9654 GCA_043747425.1 Bdellovibrionales bacterium | reverse complement strand
AGTACCAAGGTCGATAGCTATGTCATTAGAAAAATAGTCGGCAAATTTATCAAAGAAACTCATGTGGTAAAAGTTTAAAGAATTATGAAATAGACAGTCAATGCAGATATTTAACGCAAGCTGACAATATCAGCTTGCGCATTTAAGACTCTGATTTATTTTGGCAAACAAGTCACGCTCACGTCGCTAACAGTATCTTTGATAATAAGTTGAAGTTTTTCTTTCAGAAATGCTGAAGTTTGAACAGTAACGTCGCCAGCAACTCCAGCTGCAGTTAACTGCACTCGTTCGTCCTCAATTGACATTGTTAGCCCTTCAGCTAACTCGGTTTCGGTGCCAATCAGTGAAGCGTTGTAAGGTAGAGCGATTTCAATATCTTCATTCTTGTATCCCAAATCCGATTTACCACTACACACATATTGCGTAACAGTTTTTGCAGATGCCAAACGTTTGAAGTTACCCAATCCTTTGCACGCAACCATCAAGCGAGTTGACCCAGAATCGTTTTGAGCATCAATGCGAACTTCACTACCAGCAAAACCAGATTGAACCATTTTGATTTCGCCATTAAGGCCCGTTGTAGAAAGTGTTATTGTGTCAGCAGATCCCTTTAAATTCGCAGGCGTATAAGTAAACTTTGTTTTACCAAATTGGCCGATATCAAATCCTAAAAAACTGCTGCGCAAATCTAACGATTGAGCAATTCTTCCATCAATCAACAGTGATGTTTTCATTAGCCCTGTACTGCTGTGTGTAGAAAAGTATTTGCGTTTGTTGAAGCGATAAGCTTCGAATTCACATTGAATTTCACGAAAGTTAGGGTCTAAAGGTTGCTGTGCAATAGGATTTTGTGGAAATCCTGGTTGCCCTGAATTATTTTGAATAACTCCAGCACAACGCTGCGCAAGCACTGCATTCAATCCCATTTGTCCGCATGTCGTCATGAAAGAATTCAAAGCCGTCTGCACGTTTTGACACATCGTCTTTAAGTCAGTGTAAGTGAAGGGCTGTACGCATTGTTGTCCATACTGAGTGCATGTCATAGATGACGGTCCAATATCACAAAAGTTATTTTGATCGTTCAAGACTGTAACTCTGCCTTGCGGAATTCCAGCTGGAGAGGCAACAACATCTTTTTTATCACTCTTACCGTTGTCGCAACCAACCAGTGAAAGTATCGCGACAGCGTATAAGATTCTAGATAGTTTCGTTTTCATAAAATACTCCTCAGTATTATCTGATTAAATTTTCCCAACTGACTAATCAGCAGTATAAGAGCCAAGCAATAATGGTCCTATGTACGCTTAAACTAACTTTAAGCCCATTTGTTATGACAATCTTTTTTACAGCAGCCAAAAAACGTTTCAGATTAGGACTTTGCTGGTTCTGTGGAAAATCAGTTCTAGACCAAATGCCAGTTAATTTAGTACCGGTAATACCGAAGCGTACTTCATGGATAGCTTACTTAGTTTTATTGGCTACATTTTCAACTTTACCGTGATTGCGGCCTTTGCGCTCTTCGTCTTTAAATTTATACAAGCTCAAAAAAATTCTGGCGAAAAAAATCAGATCCAGAATTTAAATGCAAAACTTTCGATGATACGAATGACATTGAAAGCAAAGATCAAAGGAAAATCTCACAAATATCGTGCGTTGTTTAGATCTGGTATCAATGCAGGGGATCCTATCGATTTAATGTTGAATGAGTTAATAAGTTTGTCTTTAGAAAATGGCGACGATCTGCAACGCTATTTCGACATTTCAAAAAATATTAACTCTTTATTAATCGCCGAATCGGCAAAAGAAGCTGCAAAAGATGCCGCAAGGGAATCGCTAGACGGCAAAAAAGTTCAAATTGCTAAGGATACTTCGCATATTGGTAAAGAAGACTTCATGGGTACCGATTTCAAAAGCGAAATCGCAATATTGCGATTAATCAAAGAAATGGTCGACGTATCTGTCGTTCTTAATAAACGCATCGATCATTTTAATTCAGTCAGCCCGAAAAACCCGGTCGCACGAGTGAATCCTTTAAGTTTCTCATCATTTACTGAAGTGAACCGAGTTTTTGTGTCTGACAAGTCAGTACCGAGTTCTGGCAGCGAAGCTGCTTAATCAGTACTTAGAGCAAGTCTCGAATCCAAACATCTGTTCGGCCAAAAAGGGAAATCCCTACGAAACCGCGAAGCTCAATTTTCTTTTCATCAATCAATTTGATCCAACCGCTATAAGTTTTTCCAGACTTTGCATCGTACACGGTTCCACCCGTCCATTTATTTTCATTTTCTACTTTTTTGAAATTTTTCAAAAATATCATTCCTTGAATTTGCTGACTGCGTAGTGAGATCTCTGGATTTTTTGAATCCAGCTTATTTTTACCATCGGGTTCCTGCGGTTGCTGAAGCCATACCAGCTTGCCTTCAAGATTTTCGCCATTTTGATAAAGTTCGACTTTGGCGTCTTTATCGCCAACCAGCCATATACCAAGGATGGACGTATCTTCTGCATGAACAAGCGCGGCGCTTAAGAAAATAAAGATGAAAAATTTCACGTGTTCCCCTTTTTACTTTACCAGTCGAAGCTAACTTCAATATACTCGAAGCTTAACTGGGATCATAACTTCATGTCAAAACTGCAAATCCATCTGCATCGCAATCTACGTCGAACTGTACTTCGGGGACACCCTTGGATTTATAAAGACGCCGTAAAACTGCCAAGCCAAATAAAAACCGCACAGCTTTGCCAGGTGATGGATGGAAAAAACGAATTTTTGGCTTGGGCTTATTTTGATCCACATAGTCCACTTTGTTTACGAATTCTTAGCTTAGATAAAAAACCACCCACTTTTGAAGTGTTCGAAAAGCGTTTTGAAATCGCATTGCAAATCAGACAATCTGTACTGAGTAAAAATACGGACAGTTATCGTTTATTTAACGGTGAGGGTGATCTGCTTCCTGGTTTAATTTGCGATGTTTACAATGGTATTGCGGTTTTACAGTTCGACGGACAGGGTGCTAATGAATTCTGGGAAAAACCAAAAATTGCCTCCTGGTTAATACAAAGTAAGGTTTGCAAAACTGTCGTGGAAAAACTGCGCCGTCAAACCCAAGGCGGAATTGTTTTATTGGCTGGCGAAAAATCAGAAGAAGAAGTGATCGCAACAGAGCATGGCGTGAAATTTGTGGTCAATTTAGAAAAAGGTCAGAAAACCGGTTTCTTTTTAGATCAGCGTGAAAATCGCCACTACATTCAATCAGTAAGTCGTGGCTTATCTGTACTGAATTTATTCAGTTATTCCGGTGGTTTTTCGGTTTATGCTGGTCTGGGCGGAGCCCGCAAAGTTGCAAGTCTTGATATCGCAGAGGGCGCCATTGAATTGGCCACAAGAAATTGGGAATTGAATGGCCTGCCGAAAGAAAATCATACAGGCCTTTGTGTCGATGTCTTTGAATACTTAAATACGGCAACAGACGTATGGGATCATATCATCGTCGACCCGCCATCAATGGGTCATTCCGAAGAACATAAGGAACGTGCGCAATCAAAATACACTGAATTATTTGCAACAGTTGCAAAAAAAGTAAAACCCGGTGGACAGCTGTCGGTTAGCTCTTGTTCAAGCCACATTTCATTTGAAGATTTTTTTGAAATTATCAATGAATCCTTGTCGCAAGCAAAGCGACGAGGACGAATTATTAGGGTTTCAGGACAAGGGCCCGATCACCCCTTCCCTCACAGCTGTCACGAGCTTCGCTATTTAAAGTTTGTTCACTTGATTTTGAATTAATCTTAGATCATAAATAGTCGCCTATGATCAGCACATCTAATGTCAGTTTACGTTTTGGCGGAAAAAAACTTTTTGATGAAGTGAATGTGAAATTTACTCCAGGGAATTGCTACGGACTGATCGGTGCCAACGGTGCTGGAAAAACAACATTCCTAAAAGTTCTATCCAAAGAAATTGAACCAAATACCGGCGAAGTGATCATCGATTCGAATCTTAGACTTTCGGTTTTGAAGCAAGATCATTATGCTTTCGATGAGCATACCGTTTTGCAAACTGTGATGATGGGGAATGAAAAACTTTATAAAGTCATGGTCGAAAAAGACAAGCTTTACGCCAAGGCTGATTTTAGTGAAGCTGATGGAGTTCGCGCGTCCGATCTAGAAGGTCTTTTTGCTGAGTTGAACGGCTGGGAAGCAGAATCTGAAGCTGCCACAATGCTGGCTGAACTTGGAATCAACGAATCTCTTCACCAAAAACAAATGAAAGATATGGTCGGCGGAGAAAAAGTAAAAGTCTTATTGGCTCAAGCCCTTTTCGGCCAGCCCGACATTTTGCTTTTGGATGAACCTACGAATCATTTAGATATTTATGCGATTCAGTGGCTAGAAGAATTCTTATTGAATTTTCAAAACACCGTCATCGTTATTTCCCATGACAGACATTTTCTAAATAAGGTCTGTTCGCATATTGCCGATATTGATTATTCAAAAGTGACAACGTTCACCGGAAATTATGATTTCTGGAGAGAAGCCAGTGAGTTAAGCCAAAGATTATTGTCTGATCAAAATAAAAAAAGTTCTGACAAAGCGGAAGAGTTAAAAAGTTTTATCCAGCGTTTTAGCGCCAATGCTTCAAAATCAAAACAAGCTTCATCACGACAGAAGCAACTTGAAAAGTTAGAGTTCGCAGACATGCCTAAGTCTTCACGTAAACAGCCATTTATTGGATTTGAATCTAAGCGTGAATTAGGAAACGATATTTTAACTGTTGAAGGATTAACAAAATCCATTGATGGAGTAAAAATTCTGGATAACGTTTCATTCACTTTACGCAAAACAGATAAAATTGTCTTGCTTGGCAGAAATGATTTAGCAAAAACTATTTTGTTAGATATCTTGGCTGGCGAAACACAACCTGATTCTGGTAAATTTACCTGGGGCGGAACGACGATTCGTAATTACTTTCCATCCGACAACTCAAAGTATTTTAGCGGTGGTGAAGAATCATTGGTCGATTGGCTAAGCCAATATTCAGAAGTGCGTGACGAATCTTTTATTCGTGGATTTTTAGGAAAGATGCTTTTTAGCGGAAATGATGCTTTAAAAAAACCAAATGTACTATCCGGCGGTGAAAAAGCACGCTGTATGTATTCAAAATTGATGCTTTCCGGAGCGAACATTTTGCTGGTCGATGGACCTACAAGCCATCTTGATTTAGAAAGTATCACCGCAGTCAATGAAGGCCTTAAGCGATTCAAGGGTTGTGTGATTTTCACTTCACATGACCACGAATTGATCCAAACCGTTGCAAATCGCGTGATTGAAATCGACGGTAAAGTCACTTTTGATAATCATATTTCTTACGACGCGTTCATTGAGTTAAGTAAACCCAATTAATTATTTCTAAATTTATTCTCTGCACCTATCTTGCATCCTTACTGTTGAAACAGCTTTTGGGCGAACTTTTACCCCAAATAAAGGATCAGCATGGCAAGAAGTTTATGGAAGGGTGCAATCAGTTTCGGTTTATTGAATATTCCCATTGAATTGATGAATGCCAGCCAGGAAAAGCGTCTCAGTTTTCATATGCTGGACAAACGCGACAACGCGGCGATCGGTTACCGGCAATATAACAAATCTACTGGTAAAGATATCGACAAAAAAAACATTGTCAAAGGCTTCGAGTACGAAAAAAATCAGTTCGTACTAATAGATAACAAAGACTTTATAAAAGCCAATCCAAAAGCCACACAGACTGTGGACATTGAAGACTTCGTCGACATTCAGGATTTAGATTTTTTACTTTTTGAAAAACCTTATTATCTTATTCCTGGAAAAAATGGAGAAAAAGGCTACGTCTTACTTCGAAAAGTTTTAGAGCAAACAAAAAAAGTAGCCATAGCAAAATTTGTTTTAAGAAATTCTCAGCACTTAGCGGCAGTCATTCCAAAAGGAGATTATCTTATTTTAGAGGTCCTGCGATTTGCACACGAGATTCAAGAAGTCTCAGAAGTTGATTTTTTAGACAAAGCAAAAATGAACCAAATAAAAATATCTGCAAAAGAACTAAAAGTGGCTCAGGATCTTGTTCAAGGTATGACCGCTGAATGGCAGCCGAGGAAATACAAAGACACTTACCAAGATGAACTTTCAAAATACATTCGGCGAAAAATAAAAACCGGAGACACAGAAGTGTCCGAGACCAAAGCAGAAGAAAACATCACAAACACAAATCTGGTGGATCTGATGCCGCTGCTGAGGAAAAGCTTAGAAACTAATGTGAAATATAAAACAAGAACCAAAAAGGCTCACGCTTGAGCTTAACAGAATATAAAAGAAAACGACATTTTGAAAAAACCACCGAACCTATAGATGAAGTAAGTAAAAAATCTAGAAACAATGATCTTATTTTTGTTATTCAGAAACACCATGCTTCCCATCTGCATTTTGATTTTCGACTGGAAATGGATGGAGTTTTAAAAAGCTGGGCAGTTCCCAAAGGAATATCAGAAAAAGAAAACGAAAAACGTTTGGCTGTCGAAGTCGAAGATCACCCCCTTGATTATGCCACTTTTGAAGGAATCATTCCCAAAGGTGAATATGGAGCCGGCAAAGTTGAAATCTGGGATTATGGCATTTGGAAAACAAATACAGATCCGCAAAAGCAGCTGAAAAAAGGACACCTTGAAATAGAACTGGTAGGAAAACGCCTGCTTGGAAAATGGAGACTTATCCGCACCAACATGAAAGCAAAAAAAGCAAACTGGCTTTTGATAAAACACTCTGAAATCCCTTTGAAACACAGCAAGCGAAAAAGTACTAAAAGAGTATCTTTAAATAAAATTCCACGAACGAAAATGCCTGAATTTATCGAACCACAACTTTGCACATTAAGTTCCTCAGCACCAAACGGTGATGATTGGATTCATGAAATTAAACTGGATGGTTACCGCACGCTTTCCCGAAAAGAAGATAAAAATATAGAGATGCTAACCCGAAGCGGCATAGACTGGAGCAAAAAATACCCGGAAATTGCAAAACAGTGTCAAAAAATTAAGGCAAAAGCATTTCTTATTGACGGTGAAATCGTTTCTTTGAATGAAAAAGGAATTAGCCAGTTCAGCACCTTGCAAATAAGCCTGCAGAATAATAATTCCGACAAATTGGTTTTTTGTGTTTTTGATTTACTATTTTTAAATGGTAAAGACCTGCGCGACCTGCCGCTGCTGCAAAGAAAGAATTTGCTGCAGAAACTGCTAGAGGAATCAAAATTAGATAAAATCATTTTTCATCCGCACCAGTTTGTCGATGGACCCAGTTTGTATCATTCGGCTTGTCAGTTAGGGCTTGAAGGAATCATCTCGAAGAAATCAGAAGACACTTACAGCTCGGGGCGAAGTTCAAGTTGGCTTAAAGTAAAATGCTTACAGCAAAAGAATTTCATCATCTGTGGCTATTCAGTTCAAAAAAACCAATCGCAATTAGGTGCTTTGATATTAGGACAGCAGGACGATGTCGGAAATCTTCAGTATGTGGGCCGTGTCGGAACAGGCCTCAACCAAATAAATCTGCTGGCATTGAATAAAAAACTAAAAATATTAGCAGCGAAAACATCACCTTTTGCTACCAAAGTGCCAGATACAAAAGATGTGAATTGGGTGCAACCTCAGTTAATTGCCAGTGTTGAATTTGCAACGTGGACAAGTGAAAAAATGCTTCGACATGCTGTTTTTAAGAACCTCGTGAATGACCATCCCACAGAAACAATGCATTTGACTCATCCAGAAAAAATTATTTTTCCGAAAGATCAGATCACTAAATTAGAAATTGTGAATTACTACAAATCCATACAGAAACTTATTTTGCCACATATAAAAAATCGCCCTTTATCTTTACTGCGATGTCCAGATGGGCAAGGAAAAAATTGTTTTTTTCAGAAACATTTGGACAAATCAGATTCTGACATTTCTGTGGTTAAAATCGATGAACTATTAAAAATCATCCAGATCAATGCATTAGAATTGCATGCGTGGAATTGTCTTATATCCAAAAAAGACAATCCAGTTTTGATTATTTTTGATTTAGATCCAGATCCGTCTGTTTCTTGGAAATCCGTGAAACTAGCAGCACTTCGGCTTAAGAATTTATTAAAACAACTTGGTTTGAAAAGCTATTTGAAAGTCAGCGGAAACAAAGGTCTTCATTTGCATGTTCCGATTCTGCCGAAATACTCTTGGGATGAAGTTAAAAACTTTTCGAAAAGCGTTTGCCTGCAGTTAGTCGATTCAAATCCCAACGATTACACTGTCAATATCATGAAAAAAAATCGGAAGAAAAAGATTTTTCTGGATTATTTACGAAATGGCTACGGGGCAACAGCAATATGTGCTTTTTCCATTCGAAATCATCCGTCGGCGACTATCGCCTTGCCGATTCACTGGGATAAACTTGCTGGGCTTAAAGGCCCAGATCTTTTCACATTAAAAAATTGGAATAAAAGTCTGCACCGTACTTTCAAGGACCCTTGGGAAGATTATTTCAAAATAAAGCAAACGATTCGCATTTTGGATGCTGCTAGAAAAAATGGAGGTATCCATGAAACTTAAGAAATTTAGAATATCCGCTTGGATTTGGATAACCGTTTTGATTTTGGTCGTGGTTCGATTGCTGACACCACCCGTTGCACTTTGGAGTGTGAATTGGGTTTTGAAAGAAAATTTAGACGAATACACCGGTCAGGTTTCTGCTCTCAAACTGAGTTTGCTGAAAGGAAATTATCGTTTGTCTGGGATCGAAATTAAAAAGAAGGACAGCACTTCACCACCACTTCTTAAAATAGATGATGTCCAAATTTCTTTGGCTATGGCAGATCTTTTGGGCGGAAAAATTAACGGCGAACTTGTTGTGCAGAAAGCAGTCGTACAAGTCATTGCTAACGAACTGAAAGAAAAAAAAGAGGATAAAAAAGACCAAAGAAAATGGCAAGAAGCTTTAAAAGTTTTTGTTCCGATTGAAATCAAAAGTTTTAAAATTGAAGATTCAGCGGTTTACTTTTCAGCCAGCAACATGAAAAAATCTCAGAAGCTTCAGGTCGAGAAAATAAATCTGACAGCCTCTCATTTACAAAACCGCTCGGAGCTTTACGGGGACTCGCTCAGCACTATGAAAGCGTCTGCCGTGCTTCAAGGTCATACTGCCGTTGGCATAAATGGTAAAATCGACATTCTTGCGAGGCCTTCCCGATTTGATATTGATGTCTCGGTTGTTGATTTCAAACCCAAAGACGTGAACGAATTGCTGATGAAATATGTGCCCATAGATCTAACTAAGGGGATGATGAGCATCTATGCCGAAGTTGCGGCCTCTCAGGATCAAATGGTTGGCTATACAAAAATATTTTTGAATGATATTGATGTGATAGCTTCAAATCAATATATCAAATCTGGCAAACATGTTTCTGTGGAACTGGGATCTGCCTTTGCAAACTGGATTTTGAAAAATAATGAAGAAGAGTCAACGGCTGCTCAAATTCCATTCAAGCGACAAGGCGGTAAATTTGATGTGGATGCCAGCGAGGCATTTTGGTCCGCACTGAAGAATAAAACGAAGGAACTGAAAAAAGGCTTCGATAATTCTATCAATCTGAAA
>JAYTPC010000068.1:0-12079 GCA_043747425.1 Bdellovibrionales bacterium | reverse complement strand
ATAAGCCCCTGTAGCTTTGCGTCCTATGGTTTCCCAGAGTTTGCCTTGAGGCAAAGAAGGATACGGTCACCCGTATTCAAAGTCCGCTAGATGCCTCCTATTGTTTTAAATTGTTGACTCACTTAAAAAACTTTTTGGTAAGATGTTTTATTACTGCTACTTCACTTTGGCGTTTTATCATTGTGATTAAAAATTCTTCTCACAAACGTCCTCCATCTTTAGAACCGTCATTCTTTACAGCTCTTGTATACATAAAAGAATAGCGTTTAATTAAAAAAGTTTCCAATTTTTATTTTTGATTATCAAAATAGTTCAAAAAACTGTCTTATCGTAAGTCGATAAGACGCCTTTTATAACGAAGCAGTTCGCTTTAACCTAATTTTAATGGATTATTTCTCAGACGGAGACAGTTTATCAGCCAATTTATCGTTGATCGCGCGCAAGTATCCGCGGTGCCCATGGCCATTCTTACCGACACCTTCCATATATTCATTTTTTAAATGCGCTTTCTGCACAGAGTTTACAAATTTTAAAAATGTTTCGTAACCTGGAATAGTTGAAAGTTTTTCTTCCATTTTAGCAGCTTGCTTTGCTGGCAAGTCGGTTGTTAATTTCACATTCGCATACTCAACGGGAATTTTTATTTCAATAACACTGTGTTCAGGCTTGTAAGCTTCGATTGTTTTACCAAGTTCGTACACCAACAGTGAAATTGATTTATCCAAAGTCATTTGAATTTGAAATTCAGAATTCAGTTTATGATCCAGAAAATCAACAGCGTAAGAAATGCGTTCGTAAAGGTTAACGGCTACTTTACCAAAGCTTGCACCTTGTTGTTGACCGGATAAAAAGAATTGCAACATGGCTTCGACCGTGTCGGACGTTGCTTTATTTAGCTCTAAGGACATTGTTTCTCTTAGAATCAAATCAAAATTTTGCAAGAATTCAGGTTTGCCAAACATATTTATATACTTGTCTGCCATGTACATGCGCGGTTTAAATACAGCTCCGTTAAAGCGAGCATCAGGAAATTTAAATTCCACAAACGAATAGTCTTTCGTGAAAGCAGCAAATTCGATGTTGTCTAGTGAAACAGATTTGTCTGTTGAAATAGTGCCGTATTTACGAATGCGCGGCTTCATTGTCACATCAGTTAAATTGAAATCAGCACCAATTTTAAAGCCAAACTCTTTCAAATTTAACTTAAACTGATCCAGGTAAATCGTGTGCGTGACGTTCCTGGTTCCTACTTTTACTTTATCACGGGCGCTAATAGAAACTTGGTAATTGTGAAGATCTTTACCTAGCTGGTCTATCAACATTGAAATATCATTGGTTCCTAACGTCCATTTTTTTTCAATTCTTGCGCCTGTTGTGCTTTTAGTTAAGTTCTTTACTGAATCCAATAAAGCTGAACCCATATTTTTTTGCATGACCTGTTTACTAAACGGATCTTTGAAGAAGATGTCTTTACATTGATTTGCCTGGGCTGCATACCCAGTTAAAACGACGGCACTAAAAGTTGAAATCAGTTTTAGTAATTTCATTTTAATTCACCCTCACGAATAGCTTCCTCGGCTGGTAGTAGACCATTGTTCTTAATGTACTTAATCAGTCTTTCATATTTAACGGCGTTTATTTCCATCACAAAATACTGCATCCCTAAGCTGTTGGCTGCAGACATTTGATTTGAAATGTCGTTTGAGAAAACCAAGTACGTGTGAGTTGAAAGTGTGTTTTCGTTCACACGCTCGAACACGAACAGATTATTTTTCATTGAAAAACTATTTTGGGAATGTATTGGGATATCACCAAACTTTAGATTTGAATAATTTAACGATTGTTGGTGCTCAACGGACTTTAGCTGAATTTCTGCAAACTGTTGTTTAAGATCTTTGTCGCCTGGAGGTAATTGTAATTTATTGAATGTTTCACTGATGTAAACTGGGGTAGCCATTCCTCCGCCAACAACTTTTGCGTCGTCTGCCATAAACAAATGCGAATTAAACACAGCAAACATCAAAGCGCCGCCAATGGCGAATTTGAAAGGTTCTTTGATAAGTACATTGTAAAATACGGACTTTGCTTTTCTGAGGGTTAAGTGTGTTTTAATCTTAAATAAGCTGTCTGACTTATTAAACAATGTACGTAGTTCTTGTTTATCAAAATATTCAAAGTAATTGGCTAAATCAGAAAAGTTTTTAAGTAATTCTCCTTGAACCACCAGAGGAGCTTTTAATTTAAAATTTAATCCAGTTTCAGCAAGTTGATCTAATTTGAATTCTGATTTGTTAATTTTAAAACTATCTGAGTTAATCAGTTCGTCAGTCACTTTTATTTCTTTACCCGTTGGTGTGACTAAAAGTATTTTATCTTGTAACACAAAACGAGGGTCAGTACTTGATTTCGATTCGTAGCTAAGCATCAAGGAATAGCCGTCTTTTAGTGGCACTCCTAAAGTGAATTTATTTTTAATCAAAACGTTCTTATCTTCTAATTTATAATCTGAGTTTTTTACCAACATGCGAATTAATTCAATTACGGCAACTTTTGGGTCTGCAGAGAATGCCGATTCTTCAATTTGTAGTTTTGAAACATCTAGGTTTTTAGATACTCTCATGATTTCGATACGATTAGAATCAGAAGCCACTTTGTAAGGCGTAATAGGTTCGGGGAAAAGGCCTTCGCATCGTGAAATCGCCCATGCGTTTGAAGCTATGGTTATCGCTGCTGTTAGAATCGTAAAAATAAATAATTTCATTGTATTAGATCTAGTTACAAGTTGGGTGCCTGGTCGCAGTAGTAAGGGTGCTAACTTATTGTTTTTAAACACCTAGGATGCAGCAATTTATGGAGAACACCGAAAAGCGCTGGCGGGTGACTTAAAGTTTGACAGCTATTCTACGACTACTCTCCGACAACGATCTCGAAGTTTTCAAGAAAATGCATCACCCGGGGTCTAATTTTATCTGGGAATTCGATCAATGTGTCCTCATTGATTTCGCCCATCAGAATGCGTCCGGCATTTTCATCACAAAGCTCGCCAAGCTTCATGTTGGTTTTCTTCAAGAATTCAATCTGATCTGTTTCTTCACGGCCATTGATTTCGCCAGTGATTTGCATATAGCGTAGCACGTCACGAAGATGCTTACGAACGTCATGCAGTTCATCGACGGTAATTCTTTCTTTCGCCATGATTGTTTGGGTGTCTTTTAAAATATGCTTAAAGTATTTTCGCACTGATTTTTTGGATGCGGGGCGGGTATCTTGAATTAAAGTCGTAAAATCTAAATCGGCATATTTTTTTAGAATTCGTTTTGCTACTTTTTTTGTGTTTAAACTATCATCAAGTAGTAAATAATCTTTCAACACGCCAAAATCGCGAACAAAATTTGCAAATTTTTCGGGGCCCTGGTGACGTTTGTCAGATGTCTGGTAGATTGAGCGCAGAAATGAAGAATTTTGTCTGAACTTGATGATAAATTTACGATCTTCTTTCGGTAAATTTTCAAGTCCGTTAATCTTTATGAATGTCAGAATGCGATTTAAATTTGATATTTCAAGATCAGCAGTTAATTTTTCATGAGCCAAAGCAATTAAGCTTTCAGATTGTTTTTTTCCGCTGATCTCAATTATAAATCCAGAAGTCTTAAACGACTTCTCGAATAATTGTTCACACTTGTCTGCGCCAGCTTTAGCTACAAGAGCGTGAAATAAGATTGCAGTTAATAAAACAAACTTTTTAATTCGCATACATACTTTCTAGTGAACGTCCTGATACCTAATGCAGCATCAATTTAGCTTAAAGCGTAAGCCGACTTCAACTGTAATGATTCTGACACCCTACATGTAAAATCTGTCCAAGTTATGATGAGCGTGTACTGGGTAAAATACAGTTGATGACATTTTGACAAAATTTGTCGTCTGCACCATACTTCCGGGATGGTTTCATTTAACGCAGTTACGAAGCAACACGGATCTAAAATTCTATACGCCAACGCATCTTTTCAAATTAATCCCGGTGAAAAATTAGGATTAGTAGGACCGAACGGAGCCGGCAAAACAACTCTGTTTCGGTTACTGATGAAAGAAGAATCGCCAAGTACAGGTTCCGTCAGTGTTCCTGAAAAATTGCGCGTCGGATATTTTTCACAGAATATTGAAGAAATGAAAGGCCGCAGTGTTTTAGAAGAAGTTTTGTCTGCAGGAAATTTAGAAAGTCTTAAAAATGAAATTCAGGCCTTAGAAACAAAACTGTCAGATCCGGAATTAACGGAAAAAGACATGATCACGACGGTTGAACGCTATGGTGAACTGCAATCCCAATTTGAAGCCGTCGGTGGCTACGATTTAGAATCTAAAGCCCAAGAAATTTTAGGTGGCCTTGGTTATTCGAATGAAGATATGCGCCTAGATGTTGGCAAATTCAGTGGTGGCTGGAAAATGCGCGTGTCGCTGGCCAAAATTTTATTGTTGATGCCAGATCTTTTATTGATGGATGAACCAACGAATCACTTAGACGTTGAATCGATCGTTTGGCTAGAACAATGGCTAAAAGAATACAAAGGTTCATTGCTGATGACGTCCCATGACCGTGAATTCATGAACCGTCTTTGCACAAAAACCATTGAAGTCGCAAACCGTGCCATCACAGTTTACGGTGGAAATTATGATTTCTATGACCGTGAAAAAGCCATTCGCCGCGAGCAATTAATAGCAGCTGCCAGCAGGCAAGAGGACATGTTAGCAAAAGAAGAAGAATTTATTGCCAGATTTGCCGCACGCGCATCGCATGCAGCACAGGTACAGTCGCGAGTTAAAAAAATAGATAAGATCGAGCGCATTGAAATTCCTGCTGAAGATAAAGTGATGAACTTTGAATGGCCAACACCACCACGCGGTGGTGACGAGGTCGTTAAGTTTCAAAATTTATCTAAAGTTTATGAATTAGAAGACGGCCGCACCAAGAATGTTTTCTCAAACGCGACGGCTTTGGTTAAGCGTCAAGACCGAGTAGCGGTGGTTGGTATTAATGGCGCTGGCAAATCAACGCTTTTAAAAATTATCACGGGTCAAACTGAAGCAACGGCTGGCACTTGCAATGTTGGACCTAGTATTTCCTACGGATATTTTTCGCAGAATTCTTTAGACCTGCTAGATCCAAAGAAAACAATTTTACAAGAAGTTGAAGGCCGCGTTCCAAATGCAGGCCTAGGGTTTATCAGAAATTTATTAGGATCTTTTTTGTTTTCGGGTGAAGAGGTCGAGAAAAAAATATCGGTGCTGTCTGGTGGTGAAAAATCGCGAGTGCTACTAGCGTGCATATTATCACATCCGGTGAATTTTTTAGTTTTAGATGAACCGACCAATCACTTAGATATTAAATCTCGTGAAGTTTTACTAAATGCGATTAAGAATTTTCCGGGTACAGTGATGATGGTTTCGCATGATCGCTATTTTTTAAAAGAAATCACCACGAAGGTGTTTGAAATTGATAAAAATCAACTGCACATTGTTGAAGGCGATTATCAGCACTATTTAGAATTTAAAGCCAAAAGAGCTTGATGGCATTAAAAGTTAGAGCAGGAAAAAAACTAAGCCATTTGGCTTAGTTTTTTCGCAAGGTCTTTAAAAGCCAAAGCTTCGGCACCCGTCGGGTGACTTTCAACAACCGGAATACCAGCTTCAGAGGCTAACGACACCGACGGATTAAAAGGAATTTCTGAAAGTTTTGCTATTTTCTTACTGTCTAAGAAAGAATTCATTTCACCTTTTGGATACAGCTGAATTTTTTCGCCGTTTACGGGGTTTAACATGTACGACATGTTTTCCACCATGCCGGCGATTTTTACTCCGGTGCGTTCGAACATGTCGATCGCCTTTTTAGCGTCGACCAGGGAAATATTTTGTGGTGTGGAAACGATGACCGCGCCCCAAGTTGGAACTTTCTGAACAAGTGAAAGTTGCACATCGCCCGTGCCCGGCGGTAAGTCGATAATCAGGTAATCAAGGTCGCCCCATTGAACATCCCGAAAAAACTGATCCATCGCTTTAAAAAGCATAGGTCCGCGCCAAACAACGGCAGAACCTTCCTCGACCATAAAGCCGATGCTCATCATCTTGATCTGATACCGACTGATCGGGGTGATTTTGTTTCCCTCTGAGACTGTTGGCTTTTGGTTTAAAGCACCCATCATGCGCGGCAGACTTGGTCCATAAATGTCGGCATCAAGCAGGCCTACTTGACCATATTCGCGTAAAGCCAGCGCTAAATTGACGGCGACGGTGCTTTTGCCAACGCCACCTTTGCCAGAAGCAATGGCTATAATCTTTTTTACTCCAGGAATGGCCTGCTGCTGATCAAATGGGTTCGTAGCCATAGACACCTCTTTACAAAAATGATCCATACCTTAATAATAAAACTGTGAATAGCCAACAGTTTTTGTACGCGAACATTGTGATCGGTATTTTATTTGTTGCTTACTTTCTTCTGGCGAAGGGTAAGCAGCGATTACCGACGCAGTTAAATGTTAAGGCCAATGAAGATTTTAAAAAAAGTCTGATCAAAACCAACCTGACTAAGCTCATTGAGGCAGATCAATCAGAGCAAAAAATGCAGATCTTGGAACCTGAGTCAGAATCTGAAAATTTGGTATCGCTGAAAGATCATAAATTAAGAAATCTGAGTATTTATTTCGTCTATAACGGTCACGAGTGGGAATCGCATGAAGTTTTGGGCGTTCCCCAAGGAGCTGCTTTGCCTGTGGTCACAGAAGCTTATCAGGTTCTTATTAAAACCAGCGACCCAAGCACTTTTGAATTCTTTGAATCGGCTTACCAAAGTATTTTAAAACGTTGGCGAGATCGCTTGTAAGCTTGCCAAAGCGGCATTTCCGTTTAACGCATCTATAAAACTTGCGAAACTTCTGCCAGCACAATTTGACTGTGCTTTGGCACAAATGCTACGGTTTTGATGACCTTTTCATTCGTAAAATTACATTCAGGCCGGAGGCTTTTGTGGTCGTAAAAACTCTTAAAGATTTAAGCACGTTAGTGGGATTATCAAAACGACGTGGCTTTGTCTTTCAAAGTTCTGAAGTTTACGGTGGCCTTGGCAGTTGCTGGGACTATGGACCGTTGGGCTCACTGATGAAACTAAATGTGAAACGGGCGTGGTGGAACGCCATGACCAGAAGAAGCGATATTGTTGGTCTTGATGCCGCAATTTTAATGCATCCCACAGTTTGGAAAGCCTCTGGTCACATTGATGGCTTCTCTGATCCTTTGGTCGACTGCAAAGACTGTAAAACTCGGTTTCGCGCGGATAATACAGAGTCCTATTTGACCAAAAAACAATGTCCACAATGCGGTTCTAAAAATTTGTCGGAAGAGCGTAATTTTAATTTGATGTTTAAAACTCACATGGGCCCCTTAGAAGACACCGGAAGTGTGGTGTACCTTCGGCCTGAAACAGCACAAGGCCATTTCGTGAATTTTTTAAACTGCCAACAAAGCTCTAGATATAAAATTCCTTTTGGAATCGCTGCTATCGGCAAATCTTTTCGAAACGAAATCACTCCGGGAAATTTTATTTTTCGCACGCGTGAGTTTGAACAGATGGAAATGCAGTATTTCGTAAAACCTGGTACCGATGAAGCTTTTTTTAATGAGTGGAAAGAGCGCCGATTAAACTTTTACTTAAGCTTTGGTATAAAAAAAGAAAATTTAAAATTTCATGATCATGAAAAATTAGCACATTACGCGCGTGCAGCAACAGACGTTGAGTATAATTTTCCGATGGGTTTTTCTGAATTAGAAGGCATTCATAACCGTTCTGATTTTGATTTAACTCAGCACATGAAATTTTCGGGTAAATCTTTAGAATATTTTAACGAAGCTACCAAGGAAAAATTTATTCCTTATGTGATTGAAACAGCAGTTGGCTGTGATCGCCTGTTTTTAGCATTTATGTGTGATGCCTACCGCGAAGAAGTGTCACTGCAAAAAGATGAAGCCACGGGGAAAGAGACCGAAGATATTCGCGTTGTATTAGGATTGCATCCAGCCATTGCGCCAATAAAAGTCTGCGTGCTGCCGCTTTCAAAAAAAGAAGAGTTAACTGTGCCTGCAATGAAAATTCGCGATCAATTGGCTGAAGATTTCGACGTGCTTTATGATGAAACCGCATCAATCGGTAAACGATACCGTAGGCAGGATGAAATCGGAACGCCTTATTGTGTGACTGTCGATTTTGAAACAGCGACAGATTTGTCAGTGACCGTAAGACACCGCGACCGCATGACTCAAGACCGAATTGCGATTGCCAATTTAAATGCCTACATAACGAATGGCTTAAAGAATTTTAACTCCTAAAAAAGGATGTTGTGATGAATACTGCGAACACTGTGAATACAGAAATTCCGACAAAATTCGTTTACTACTTTGCTGCGGGCGAAGCTGAAGGCAACGCCGGAATGAAAAATACCCTTGGCGGAAAAGGTGCAAACTTAGCCGAAATGACAGCCATCGGTTTACCGGTGCCTCCGGGTTTTACGATCACCTCAGACATCTGCACCGCGTTTTACGATCACGGTGGAAAATTACCAGACTGGGTAAGGCCAAAAGTCATGGAAGCCTTAGCCCGCGTTGAAACAAAAATTGGAAAAAAATTTGGGGATGTAAAAAATCCGCTACTGGTCAGTGTGCGCTCTGGCGCCAGGGCTTCTATGCCCGGCATGATGGATACGATATTAAATTTAGGTCTGAATGATCAAACAGTTGAAGGCCTTGCCACGTCTTCGAATAATCCACGTTTTGCGTGGGATTCATACCGTCGTTTTATTCAAATGTATTCAGACGTTGTGATGAACATGAATTCATCTTTGCTGGAAGTGACCCTTGAAGATATGAAAGCCGAAAAAGGAATTCATTTAGATACCGATCTTTCAACTGATGATTTAAAAACTTTAGTGAAAAAATTCAAAGCTTTAGTGCAACAAATGACGGGTCAAAATTTTCCGAATGATCCACTCGAGCAACTCTGGGGTGCTATCACGGCCGTTTTTAAAAGTTGGAACACAGCTCGTGCGATCACTTACAGAGATTTGCATTCGATTCCTGCCAGTTGGGGAACAGCCGTGAACGTGCAATCGATGGTATTTGGAAATCTGGGCGATGATTCTGCCACCGGAGTTGCTTTTACGCGCGACCCCAGTACGGGCCAGAAAAAATTCTACGGAGAATTTTTAGTCAATGCTCAGGGGGAAGACGTTGTCGCTGGAATTCGCACGCCACAAGCGATTCATCTGCTGCAAGAGATTATGCCAGGGCCCTATGCCGATTTAGTTACTATTTATCAAAAATTAGAAACGTATTTTAAAGACATGCAGGACATTGAATTTACCATCGAAAAAAATAAATTGTGGATGCTGCAAACAAGAAACGGAAAGCGCACAGCAAAAGCTGCGCTACAAATTGCCTGCGACATGATCGATGAAAAGATGATCACGGAGTCAGAGGCCTTATTACGCATTGATCCCTCGTCGTTAGATCAGTTGCTGCATCCAATGTTAGATCCAAATGCCACAAAAACAGTGTTAGCAAAGGGTTTGCCTGCAAGCCCCGGCGGAGTTTGTGGTCAAATCGTGTTTTCTCCGGAAGAGGCTGTTGAATTAAAAGAAAAAGGTCATAAGGTTATTTTAGTTCGCGTAGAGACTTCGCCAGAAGATATTGCCGGAATGATTGCGGCTCAGGGTATCTTAACCTCTAGGGGCGGGATGACTTCACATGCGGCCGTGGTTGCGCGTGGAATGGGGAAATGCTGTGTCGCTGGCTGTTCAGAAATTGAAGTCAATCATGCAGCTGAAACTGTAAAGGCAAAAGGATATATTTTAAAAAAAGGCGATATCATTACACTTGATGGTTCCACCGGAGAAGTTTATTTAGGTGAAGTGAAAACCATAGAACCTGTATTAGACGGCACGTTTGATCGGTTGATGAAAATGGCAGACGGCGTGCGCCGATTAAAAGTCAGAGCCAATGCAGACACACCGAAAGATGCGAAAACAGCCAGACAATTTGGAGCTGAAGGCATTGGATTATGCCGAACCGAGCACATGTTCTTTGGTCAGGACCGCATCGATACTGTTCGTGAAATGATTATTGCAGACACAAAAACAGAGCGCGAACGTGCATTAGCAAAATTACTACCTATGCAGCGAGATGATTTTTATCAGTTATTTAAAATTATGGATGGATATCCAGTGACCATTAGACTGTTAGATCCACCACTGCATGAATTTGTTCCGCATTCAGAAGCAGAAATTGTGGAACTTGCAAAACGAATAAAATACGATGTGGTACGGCTAAAAAATAAAATTCAGTCTTTGCATGAATTTAACCCGATGCTTGGTCATCGCGGGTGCCGCCTGGCAGTTACATTTCCAGAGATTTATGAAATGCAATCCCGTGCTATTGCAGAAGCCGCAGCTATGCTTGTTAAAGAAGGCTTTAAATTAGTTCCAGAAATAATGATTCCACTGATCAGCACGGCGAAAGAATTGGAATTACTTCGAAACCAAACAGTAGCCGTCGTTGAAAAAGTGCAAATCGAAAAAGGCGTTAAGTTTACCTACCAAGTTGGAACGATGATCGAACTTCCGCGCGCTGCTGTGACGGCTCATGAAATTGCTCATCATGCCGATTTTTTTAGTTTTGGAACCAATGACTTAACCCAGACAACACTTGGATTATCCCGAGATGATGCGGGCAGATTTTTGGGCTCTTATGTGTCGCAGGGAATTTTTGCGAAAGATCCATTCGTTAGCATCGATCAAGTTGGTGTTGGTACTTTGGTGAAGACAGGTGTTGATCTGGGTCGACAAACAAAAGGAAACCTTAAAGTTGGCGTCTGTGGAGAGCACGGCGGCGACCCAGACTCCATCGAATTTTTTGAAAATGTAAATTTAGACTACGTCAGCTGTTCTCCATTTCGTGTACCTATTGCACGTCTGGCAGCAGCCAGAGCGACGCTAAAACGTCAGCGTAAATCCTGAAAACGTCACAAGCATAGCCTAAGCTTGCTAAAATAAACCGCACAAAAAAGGGCTTGTGCGGTTTATTCATTTTTAAAGATCTGGCACATCAATCGCAAAACTTCCTTCGAAACAAGCAGCTGCGCCGATTTGAAATTGTTTCAATTCATGCCGGCTGTTTTAAAACAAGGGGAAAAAAATGAAAAAAATAATCATCACTTTGGGGTCTCTGTTTTTATTATCATCATTTGCACAGGCAGGTATCTGCGACAATATAAAATCCGATGAACAAGCTGCGGAATGCATCGAGGCTAAGTTCGATAACAAGGTTGCAAAGTTACAACGAAAAATTGCGCGCCTGAAGGCAGAATTAAAAGAAGAATTAAACGAAGGTGAAAATGCGGACCCTGAAAAGACAGAGCAGTTAGAACTTGCATTAAAGGGCGCATTGTCTGAAGTGAAAGAATCATTGGAAGAAGCGAAACACGAAATGGATCAGTTAGAAAATAAAATAGAAAATTCTTTGGACCGTGTCGGTAATAAAATGGAACACGAATTAGAATTAGAAAAAATCAAGCGCATCATGAATAGAATTGAATCCAAATTAGAGCACAAAAAAGATCATATAGAATCTTTTTTGAAAAGACTTCTGTCGAAAATTCGAAAAAACTAATCATTCTAAAAAAAACTCAGAAATTAAAAGAATACCAAAAAGCAGGCTATGAAAAGCCTGCTTTTTTATTATCTGCCAGGCTTGCACTGTTTAACGGCAGTTTTCCTACAAATGCAGCAAGTTGAACTTTCCCAAGAATGCAGCGCATGACGAAAAGTGAGCTGGTGGCTTTTGCAATGTTGACATGAAGGTCTAGGTCCTTAGAATTAATTTATGCACACTTAGCCTTTCGTCGGGCTGCATTAGTGAAAGCGCAGTGACCATCAAAAATCGAGCTAACTAAAGGAATTGTTTTGAGAATTAAAAAATTAGAACTGATTGGTTTCAAATCGTTTAAAGATAAAACAGTTATTCATTTTGATGCCGGAATTAC
>JAYTPC010000067.1:0-12475 GCA_043747425.1 Bdellovibrionales bacterium | reverse complement strand
CCGATAGCAAAAAACCGCATTGTCGTCATGAATCCCCCTCAGAACCATAATGAAATTAAGTTTACTTAGCGAAAGTTGGACTGTTCTAACAAAGCTTTTAGGAATGCGCAAATTTTTAAGATTGCGTTAGTGTGACAAACTTTGACCCTTCCTAAAAATTCGTTAAAATGAATCAAATTTTAAAGTATATTTTAGAATCCACTTGACGATTTTTTTTAAATGAAAAAACAGGCACCCACCGCCGCAGATGTTTGGAGACCTTATGGAAACAGAAATTAAAAATTTTGCTCATCACATGTGGTATCAAGATGAAGATGGAATCATTACGATTGGTATCAATGAAGAAGGTCTTGCAGACATTACAGAAATTACTTCAGTCGATCTTCCACCAGAAAATGAAACTGTTTCAGAAGATGTAGCCATCGGAACTATTGAAACCGACGATGGGCCGCTAGATATTTATTCTCCAGTCGCTGGAAAAATTGTCGAAGTGAATATGCAGTTGATGGATGACCCGTCTTTAATTCAAGAAGACCCCTACGAAGAAGGATGGCTTCTACGCATTGAAGCCTCTGAAGAAATCGATGAGGAAGACGAAGAAGACGTCGATGAGGAAGATGACGATCTTGATGACGAAGAAGAAGACAACGAAGAGGAATAATTTATTCTTTACTTTGTAACTTGCTCGGTCATTTGGGGTCTAACTTGGATAGCAATAAAATTTCAGCTGCACGCGGTTGATTCAAACGTTGCCGTATTTTATCGTTTCCTATTGGCCAGTTTAATTCTATTTTTTTTAGTAATTCTAAACAAAACAACATTACGCTATGGCGCCAAAGATCATGCGCGCTTTTTTGGCCAAGGTTTATTTATGTTTTGTCTGAATTTTCTTCTAACATACTGGGCCTCTGGAAAAGCACCATCTGCTATCATCGCGCTAGCATTCACCGCTTTGATTTATTTCAATATGTTTTTTGGTCGACTTTTTCTAAATATCCCATTTGAAAGAAAAGTTATCTACGGAGCTTTGGTCAGCTTTGTTGGTATGGGCTTTATCTCTTTCAATGAACTGACTCAGATCGAACAGCATCCGGGCTATTTGTTTGGTTTTCTTATAAGCTTGGTCGGCACTGTTTCTGCATCGTTAGGAAATATTCTTTCTGCGAAATCTCGGCAAATGAAAGTTTCTATTCTGGCAAACAATGCCTGGGGGATGACTTATGGTTGTCTGCTGTCTCTGCTGTTTTGCTTAGTGACGCAAAAATCTTTTGCTGTCAGTTTTGACACTTCATTTTTACTTTCGTTTGCTTACTTGGTTATTTTTGGAACCGTTATTTCATTCGGAGCTTACTTAAAATTAATTGACCTGATTGGGCCGTCGAAGGCTGCTTTTACCAGCGTTGTTTCACCCGTCATTGCCATTACAATTTCTGTGCTTTTTGAAAAAATGGACTTTAATATGATAATGATTCTTGGAGTTGTTCTTTGTCTTCTTGGCAACGTGATCGCTTTGATACCGAAAGCTTGGATTGTTGGAAAATTTCGCAATGCTTATTAAAACATTTACTGAAAAAGATATCGAACGCGTCCAGAAATTCACCGATTCAGAAATTGGGTTGGGCTACTACACCGCGGAAGAACTTTTAGAAAACTGTTTGAAATCTGTGTGTGATGATGGATCGTCAAGTTCATTTATTCTGATAGATGAACTCACAGACAAAGTTAAGGGGCTTCGACTGGCGTATCCGCCACGAAAGTGGACGCACGGGAAAGGCAATCTTTTAAGGCCTGATTTATGGCCGCATCCATTAGAAAAATCGGGCTATTTTCAAAGCTTGTTTATTTCCAAAGAGTTGCAAGGTCATGGATATGGACCCATGCTGTCTGAAAAATCGATTCAAGTTTTGAAAAATCAAGCAGCTTTAGGAATAGCAACGCACTGCTGGAAAGAATCACCTCATAATTCTTCGCTGCGCTATCTAGAAAAAATGGGATTTAAAAAAATAATCGAACACCCTTTATACTGGGAAAAAGTAAATTATTTGTGTCCTCTGGATGGAAGTCCCTGCAGGTGTACTGCAATAGAAATGTATTTGGAATTATGACCCAGTCTATTTGGCAACAATCGCAACCAATCACATCTGAAACAGCGAATTCAAAGAACTACGATATTCTAATTGTAGGCGCTGGAATAGCCGGCTTATCAACGGCTTATTGGCTTGAAAAAAAAGATCCCAAGTTAAAAATAGTTATCATAGACAAAGGATCCCTGGGTGCCGGAGCATCTGGTAAAAATGCAGGGTTTTTAACTTGCGGATCCATAGAGCATTTTAATAAATTGTATTTGCAATTTGGTTTAACGAAGGCCTCAGAGATATGGCGTTTTTCTGAAAGAAATCATCAGCTATTGTGGACCGAAATCATTCAATCAGACCCCGAACTTGTTGATTATGAAAAAACGGGCTCGTGCACTGTTGCTGCCAACGAACAAGATTTTTTAAAATACCAAAATCTAGCTGATCTGATGGCAAAAGAAAAAATCAATATTACCCTTAAAGACGGAAAATACCTGTCAGAAAAATACGGCGTAAAAAAGTCTGTGGGCGGAACCGAGTACGAGCATGACGGCGTTATCCACCCGATAAAACTGTTAGCAAAAATAAAATCGAAGTTGAAAAACACACAGTTTCTTTTTAATTCAGCCGTCAATTCATTTGAACAGGTTGGCTCTGGTTGGAAAGTTCAATTAAAATCTGGTTCCATCACCTGCTCTAAATTTGTATTTTGTTTGAACGGATACAGCGACACATTATTGCCAGAGTTAAAAAATATTGTGAAACCACAGCGCGGCCAAATTCTGGTCACAGAAAGTTTACCGAAATTTATTCAAGGTCCGTGTTATTTGACCAAATACTTATGTTACTTTCGTCAGCTGAAAAACGGCGAACTGCTTGTCGGTGGATTTCGAAATGAAGATCTTTTAAACGAAAATACAAATCAAGATGAAATTTCTGAAAAAATTCAAAATGCCCTGACCGAATTTATCCAAAGCTATTTCAACTTAAACAAAAATATAAAAATTAATTACCGCTGGAGCGGAATCATGGGCTTTACTTCGGATGGTCAGATGATTTTAGGCCAGCATCCACAAAAAAATAATCTTTACGTTATGGCAGGATGTTCTGGACACGGCATGGGTCTTAGCTTTCACGCTGCTAAACGTTTAGTGGACAATATTTTTCAAAAGCAGGTGCCAGAGCATTTAGATATTCAGCGTTTTTTCAAATAGTACTTTAATTTCGTTGTTCGGACCAGCTTCAGTACCAACAATTTCAAATCCATGTTTTAAATTTAGTCGGATCATTTCGTGAAAATGGTTTTGTGATTTGGTCTTTATTTTTTTAATTTTATTATTAGCTACCCAAAGGTGCTGTTTCACCAATAGTTCAGAGGCAACTCCTAAACCATGATACTCGGGTATTACACCGCCAAGCCATGAATCGAATGTAGCTTCACCTAAAATAAAACCTAACTTAAAACCAATCGGCACCGAACCATCAAAAGCAATCAGCAGATGCGTGTGCGAATTAGCCTTTAATTTTTTATTTAATTTTTCGATATCAAACTGCTTAAAGCATTTTTCAGCAACAGCTTGAATATCACTTCTATTTTCTGCAGATATTTGGGTTGTTTCTTTGATGTCGAAATGAATCGGTTCAAAACGAAAAATGCTTTGACCGTCTTTTTCAATCTTTTCAAAAAACATTTCTTTTGGTCTGACCCAGACTGGACCATGCGCATTTTCATAGCGAGTTTTGTAAAGGACAAGCTCTTCTAAAGTTTCTGAATGCCTTACTGTTCCCAAGTACGTGTAGGGCTTATTTTTGTAATGCCTATAGAATCTAGTGGATGTCATAGAATCATAATTCTTTAAAATGAACACCAGTTCAACACTGTAGTTCATTAAAGACTTTTGACCAGACCTGGTGAACTCAATGAGTGTTTACTGGGTGCTTGCTACACTTTAAAAACGATGGAAGGAAAAAAGTCAGCTCTGGCAACTGCGTCGAAGTTTGGAAAGAGTAAACCAATGACATCGTTACAAATAATATTTATGCTTTGATCATGGATTATAATTTATTAGCAACATTTAGTTTACTTGTGGGCTTAGAACTTGTTTTAGGAATCGATAATATTTTATTAATTTCCATCGTCACTGACAGGGTTGAACAGTCTGTTCGCAACAAAGTTAGACTGATTGGTCTAGGTCTTGCCTTAGGCGCCCGCTTGATACTTTTGATGGGCGCAAGCTACCTTGTTAAACTCAGCGAACCTATAATCGGAAGTTACAGCTACAAAAGTATCGTTCTTATTTTGGGTGGTGCTTTCCTACTTTATAAAGCCGTTAAAGAAATTCATCATGTTGTAGAACACAAAGATGATCAGCATAATACTAAAACAGCGACCATGAGCTTCTCGTCAGCAATTCTGCAAATCTTAATTTTGGATATCGTCTTTTCGATTGATTCAGTTATCACGGCTGTGGGTCTTACCGATGATCTTATGGTTATCTATTCGTCGGTGATTGTCTCTTTTGTTCTGGTACTTATTTTTTCAGGAAAAATTGCAGCATTTGTACAGAAGCATACGACTTTAAAAATTCTAGCTCTTTCATTTTTAATCACGATTGGTGTGACGTTGGTCATCGAAGGCCTGGGTGGCCACGTTCCGAAGGCCTACATTTATATGCCGATGGGTTTTGCCTTGGCGGTAGAGTTATTGCAAATGCGTTTTATGGCGAATCAAAAACCGAAGTAAGATTTTAGAAAATCCAATCGATCGAAAGCAGTAAGCCCGAGATGCGAAACTTTAGTCCACTCCAAATCAATTTTTGATCTGGAGTAGCAGTTATATCAGCTGAACGGTTAATAACTTCATCACGAACACCGATTATTTTAAACTGAATGTTTCGTAAAATTTCAGGGCTTGCGTGTTGCAAATCTGGGTTGGTTTTCCATTCAAAAATGATTTTGCTGACCATCAACTCTTGCTCAAGCACTAGTGCCTCAAGCTGTAGGTACCGATCAGACAAAGTTAAATTTTGATTCTTCGTATAGTCGGCAAACGAACTACAGCGATAATAATTAACATATGTAGGACAATCCGAAGGGTTTCCGTTTCGATGTCTACAGGTGAACTGCACGGGGAAAATCGAAAAAATACCAATCGATGACTGCAACTGATAGGAGGCTAAGGTCGTTAGAGCATTTTTAGAAAAAGACAATTCTTCCGTAATAAAAACAGATGCATGCACTTCATTTAAATTGGAGTCTCTAATAGCTGCAATGTCACCCGGCTGTGGCATTTCGCTCTCATGCACTTCTTTACATAGCGGCGAAGTCATCCAGAAGTTCATTTCTTCAGGCGGGCTAAATCGGGCTACAGGTAAAATTTTGGACGCCAACAAAACCGTGTTCCAACAATTCGGTCCCCAACGACCGGCGTTGATATCTTGATAGTTTTTTACAAATGCAGGCAAAACTTCGTCAACCGTCATGTAGCAACGAAAGCTGTCACAGCTGCACGCCGAGACTGGTTTGGTTGGGATTTCGTTCAGATTTTGCTTCCAGTTAGACAAAGCTGATGTTTGTCGCTTGATGAAATCACAGTTTTCACCAGTTAAAACGATACTTCCGTCGTCTTGTCGGTAAACATTCACATTTTCATTGGCCTGCGCGCCGCTGGATAAAAAGATGGTTAATACTAACAGATTTAGAAGGCCAGCTAAAGACATACTCTTTTATGAGGAAACTGGCGTTGGCTGTCAAACCCCAAAACGCCAGAATATTCTTACTTTAAAATTTTATAAATAATTCACATATTTATAAGTTTTAATATCTTAATTGGTGATATTCATCACACCAGTCATCGCAGAATGAGGTGCACAATTATAGTACAAAGTATTTGGGGCGCCCGCTGAAACGACAAACATTATAGTACCTGTTTGAGCCCCGTTGTTTGTCACACCGTCATTGTATGCGTTACTGGTCCCTGAACCCTGAATAGTTTTGATATAAAATGGATGTCCGCTTGCTGTCAGATTGAACGCATAGGTTAATCCTCGCTTCAAAGTTAAGTTTGGGTTTTCCATCCCATTAATGTTGTAACTGCTAGGACCATTTGGGGTGGTCACCGTAAAATTCGTTGTTCCGTCTACAACCGGAGCAGGCGTAACAACTGGATCTGTCGTCGATTTCGCGCAAGAAAAAGTCAAAAAAGAAAGCAGCAAGAATAATATTAGTTTCATATGGTTATCTCCTCTGAATTTTGTAACAAAAAAATAGATAAATCACATCAAACAAACGAAAATTTAAACCATAACTTTGATCAATCTGGTTGTATCGTTCTTCAAAAGTGATTAACCTCTAACCATGAAAAAACTCCTATCAATATTTAGCAAATTTTTAGTTCTAAACATTGTTTTGACGACAACCCTGTTCGCTAACACAGTTGAATTAGTTCAAGACTACAAACCGAAACTTGTAAATGGAACGGGTGATTTGATCATACCGCTACCACAACAAGGAAAAGGTTATCAAAAAATTTTAGAACAAAGCATTTCTGGTAACGCAACCATTGTGAAAACAAAATTCGTCAAACTAGATTCTAACAAAGAAAACAACGTTGAATTTTTGCACGCTCGTTGGGAAAATGTTGAAAACGCAAATATCAAAATTGTTCAGAAAGTCGAACTTTCAAACCGTGAAACTCCAACGCCTGAAATATCTTCTGTGTCTTATTTCTTAAAACCAACCAAACACGTGCAAACAGATGGAATTGTTTTAGAAACTGCAAAGAAAATTACTAAAGGTCTTAAAACATCCGATGAAAAAGCAGAAGCTATTTACAACTGGATTGTAGATAACACAATTCGCGATCCAAATGTTCGCGGTTGCGGATTAGGTGACGTAAAAACACTTTTAAAATCAGGAAATTTAAGTGGAAAATGTGCTGATTTAAATTCTTTGTTTGTCGGTTTGGTAAAAGCCTCAGGAATTCCAGCCCGTGAGGTCTGGGGGCTGCGTGTTGCTCCGTCAAATTGGCAAAGTGTGCTTGGTAAAGAAGGCGACGTCTCAAAATCACAGCACTGCCGTGCAGAATATTATTCAGATGTGAAAAAAGCATGGATTCCAGCCGACCCTGCTGACATCCGAAAACTTATTTTGGATGGAAAATTAGAAGCTGATCATGCAGACGTGAAAAGAATGCGAAAAGAATTGTTTGGAAAATGGGAAGGCAACTGGATCGCTTACAATCACGGACGCGATTTCAAAATTCCAGAGCTTAAAGAAAAGACCAATTATTTGATGTATCCGCAACTAGTCACTTCGAAGTTTAGCCCAGACGGTATCGACCCAGCAGAGGTTTCTTTTACAATTACTAGCCGATTGATCAAATAGAGCGTCTTAGCAGATACTACTTTTTACTGTCAGCAAATCTGGGAAGCCTTCCTTAAAAGTATTTTTTCTCAGGAGAATCTTAATTGGCCAAGTCCGTTCAGTTCCACATCCTTAACACACTATCGCAAGCCCTGACTGAAGTTTTTGAAACCGGAAAACACGCTGACCGCATGATTGATAAATACATGCGGGTGAATAGAAACTGGACTGCAGACGATCGAAGCTTTTTTGCAGAAAGCGTTTATGGTATTGTCAGGCACAAAAGAAATCTTGAATTCATCTCAGAATCCGAAGAACTTTGGCAAATCATCGGCGCCTACTTAGTGACTAAAAATTTAAAACCAGTAGCAAGACCCGAGTTTAAAAATAGTGACACAGCAAAGATACAAACCCGAATCAAGGCACAAAAATCCCCCGCTATTCAGCATTCATTTCCTGATTGGTTATTTGAACTGGGGCAAAAAGAATTTGGAACGGAATGGGATGCGATACTGCAAAGTCTAAATAAAGAACCAGAAATTTTCTTACGAACAAATACATTAAAAACAAACACTGAAAAACTGATCAATGATTTGAAACTAGAAAAAATTGAAGTTGATAAAATCAAAGGCACATTAGCAATCCCGCAGGGCCTTCATTTAAAAAAACGCAGCAATGTTTTCATCACTGAAGCATTCAAAAAAGGTGAATTTGAAATGCAAGATGCAGGGTCGCAATCGATCGCAGCCTTGCTTCAAGTACAACCTGGCCAAAACGTTGTCGATACCTGTGCAGGGTCTGGTGGAAAATCTTTGCACCTAGCAGCGCTGATGCAAAATAAAGGCAAAATCTTAGCGATGGATATTCACGACTGGAAGCTGCAAGATCTTAAACAACGCGCTAGCCGTGCTGGTGCCACCATTTTAGAAACAAAACTAATTGATTCACCAAAAGTCATTCAACGCCTTGAAAATAATTTCGACCGCGTATTAATAGATTCACCGTGCAGTGGCCTTGGCGTTCTTCGCCGCAATCCAGATACCAAGTGGAAACTAAATCCAGAACAAATTAGTACTATCTGTGAATTGCAAAAAGATATTCTTTCTAGGTACTCGGCACTTTGTAAACCAGGCGGCGTCATGGTGTATGCCACTTGCAGTATTCTGAAATGTGAAAACGAAGAGCAAGTAAAATGGTTTTTGGGAACATCAGCAGGGAAAAAATGGTCCCTGTTATCTGAACATAGAATCTGGCCGCACAAACATGGGTTCGATGGTTTTTATGCGGCCGTCTTGAAAAAATCTTAAATACTTCAGTTCTGTAATTCAATAAAATTACATCTTTGTCGATGCAGAAATGATGACGTCAGCAACTTTTTTAGCTTGCGATAACATCGGCACATGACTTGTTTGTAACACAGTCGTTTTAGCATTAATTTTTTTAGCTAATGCTTGTTGCAATTCTGGTTGGATCATTCGGTCTTTAGCAGCAACGATATAATAATTTGCTTTTGTTTTCCAAGCAGCAGTTGTTACTGGTTCACCGAAAGCTTTTCCAGCAATAGGGCCTTGGGTTGCAGTCATAATTTTAGCCTGAGCAGCCGGAACGTCTTGAGCAAAGTTTTTAGCTAAGGATTCTTCAGTTAAAGCTAAATATCCAGCGGCATCTGGCTTCAATGTTTCAATACCAGGCGCTGTTGGATAGTCTTTACCAAGTTCAGATGACATTTGGCCTTCAGACGGCGCAAAAGCCGCAATATAAACCAAGGCTTTTACTTTATCATTTGCGCCAGCTTGAGTAATAACCGTTCCACCCCAAGAATGACCAACCAAAATAACAGATCCAGTTGCCGTATCAATAGCACGCTGAGCAGCAGCAACATCATCGGCCAAAGAAGTTAGTGGATTTTGAACAGAAATAACTTTCAAACCTTTAGCTTGTAAAAATGGAACCACTTTACTCCAGCTTGATCCATCAGCGAAAGCTCCGTGAATCAGAACGACTGTTGTATCATTCACTGTATTTGTTTTCTCTTTTGTCGCAGCGACCGCTGACACTGAATATGCAGCTGTTACGAATAAAGTAGTCAACGCTAATTTTTTTAACTGTGTGCAAAACATTTTTAAATCTCCTGTGATGGGTTTGTTTTATGAATTCATTATCGTAGAAAAAATATTTGCTGAACTCAAGGCCAGCTTTGTCAATTCAATACAACGCAGACCTTTGTAAAGACTATGAAACATTTTGATGTTGTTGGTCGTTTTTTAGAGCTAAAAATACGACCAGTGATTATTTTGTTGATACGATCCACGACGGCCATTTTAATTCAGGGCTTTCTTCGCCCTTCCAGTAATCTTCAGTCATAAGATCATGCTGGGAAAGGCGCTTAGTTTGCCTTTCCCATTTTTTGTTTGAATCTGGATACTCGCAAGTTTCGTTTGCATCATAATTTGAAAGAGCCAAAAATTTAAATTGAGAATCGGTGTGGTTGTAGAACTGATGAGCAACCATAGCTTTAAACAAGATCAAATCACCTTTGGTGACTTCAAAGAACTCGTCATCTTGTCTCACCATGGCTTTACCCTCAAGAACTAAGAACAATTCCTCTTCCAAATGATGAAAGTGATAAGGACAAGAAAAGGCACCCGCTTCCAAAATCTCGATATGAAACCCAAGTTGTTTTGCATCCCAAAGCTTAGAAACTTCGGCTGATTGGGTCACATACTTTTTTCCATGATTTTTTTCATCGAATTTTATTTTGGTATCTTCATTCAGATTGACTACACACTTCATACAATTTCCCTCAAATTAAAAACTACTCAGCACTGATAATTTTTTTCGTAAGCGCATAAGCATCTTCACCCGGTACAACTTTAATATCTGCAGTGTTCTTTCAACTCCTACAATCTAATTGCAGTTGTAACTATATGAAATCATTCGAATTTAGATATTTATAGGCAGTTTTCTGCAAAAAAACGATAGATTTTTGTAGCAAATCGGTAGTATTTGCAAATATCCAGAATTGCTGGTGTTTATCAAACTGAGGCATATTACTACAATTAATGATACAATATTTGTTGCAAATTATGTAAGAAAAATTGTAATAGAGGTGTGAGCAAATTCGAATTTTTAAACTCAGAGCTTTGGCTTAATTATACACAAAGAAGATACTTAACTCTTGATGAGATTAAGCATCGAGTTAAGCAACAAGGCACAGCCGAATCTGAATGGATAAGTCTAAAAAAAGAAATCGTATCTTCGCGAAAAACGGGCTCCATCACTTTATTCTTTAAATCAATTGAGCCAAAATTTTGGTTTTATCCCGCAGATGTGATCCTTAAAAAAATCGACGAGATCGAAAGAATCGGTAAAGATCTCTATGAACAAATTAACAAACAAGCCACTTTTAAAACTGAGTTTTTATTGGACTCGGCAATCGAGGAAGCAATCACTTCAGCGATATATGAAGGTGCCCATAGCACCCGAGCACAAGCCGAACAACTTATAGCCTCGGGTGAAAGACCAAAAAATAAAGACGAGTGGATGTTGATGAATAATTTTCGAGCGATGAAATGGGTAAAAGACAACCAAAGCTCAACTTTGACAAAAAATGCAATTCTACAACTACATAAAATCATAACCGAGAAAACTTTAAACAGCGATGACATCAATTTTCAAGGCAAGTTCAGAAACGATAAGGTATTCGTTGGACCACACGAAGGAATCGAGCACTCAAAAGTCGAACAAGCGATTGACGATATGATTTCAATCACCACCAATAATCCTAGATATTTCCACCCACTATTAAAAGGTATTTTAATTCATTACTTTATTGGTTATGTACATCCCTTTTTCGATGGAAATGGAAGAACAGCAAGAGCACTTTTCTATTTTAAATCTATTAAAAATCAATTGAGCTATGTCGAATTATTATCTGTCTCAGCGTACTTACGAACTCATGGTAAGCAATATGAAAAAAGTTTCGAAAAAGTTAAGGATAATGAATTCGATTTAACTTATTTTATCGATTTTTGCCTGGACTCTATTAGCTCTGCACTTAAAGAAGTTGCACGAAAGGTGAACTATTTGCTTCGAATGACAGATTTAAAAGAAAGATTCAACTTATCCCAAACTCAAGTTGGACTTATGCAGAGGATGGCATTACATAAATTTAGGACAATCGATATTGAAAAGTACGCCCAACAAATATCGAAATCTAGAGAGTTTGCAAGACAAGAACTGAAGAGCCTTCTGGATCTTAATTTAGTCTCAGAGATAAAGATGAGCAAAAAATTAGTTTATAAAGTGAATGCGGATAAATTGAAGGAACTATACAAAGAAGAGCCAAATTTATAGAAATAGTTGTGAAAGCACAACCTACTAAAGTTCCTGACTAACAAATTCAGGTTTCGTAAATTTCAAAATAAGATCAATTATTAAAGAAATTTTCGTGGCTTTACCAAATTCATTTACAAATTATTTCGGGAAACAATCGACGCCGTGACCGTCATGCCTTTAACCGATTTAATTTGTAAGACCAGCTCCAGGTTTTGATCTTCGATGATCGTCAACTGTGTTTTGCGACTAACTGGCTTCGGCGTTACAAAAGAACATATATCATTCGTTACAGGCATAAGAACAGATTTTCCCAGAACATCTTTATACACGGGTTCATACGGTGTAAGTTTCCACTCAGAAACTTCTCCCAATTTTTTACCTTGATCAAATAATATGTGTGTCATGAAATTCCTTTTAAGAGTTAATAAAAAAGTTTCTAATTTTGAATCGGTCTCTTCATGGCTAGATTAGAATCATCCGAGGTTTTTCCACGGATCATCTGGATACCCGTTGCAATTTCGATTTGAGCAACGAGTTCTGTCTCATATTCAGTTGCTATCGATACAGCGCATCCTTTGCTTCCGGCGCGGCCTGTACGGCCGATGCGATGGATATAAATTTCCGCACTAGATGGCAAGTCATAATTAATTACAAGCTGTAAAATATTTATATCAATTCCCCGCGCAGCAACGTCCGTC
>JAYTPC010000066.1:0-1548 GCA_043747425.1 Bdellovibrionales bacterium | reverse complement strand
TTTTTTCTTTTCCGATGCAACTTCTTATTTACTACAAGTACGGAATACAGACAAATCTCAGGAATAAAGTTTACTTCAGTTCGCTAGTACAAAAAAGTAAATGAAAGCACTTAAATAGTTAAGGGCGAATTACTCTAAAAACCCACCGTTATTGAAATACGTAACGGAGTGTTTTTTTTCCGGAAAATCCAACCTATTTTTTGAGACCCTTTACACAGATTCTAGGACACTCCCATAGAAAACCCTGACAGGGTTTTAGGAAACTCTGACGGCGTTTCAGGTTTTGGAATACTCAAGGTTGTTAAGATACTAAACCGCATAGAAATATATCCTCGTGTAGACCTCACTAAGCGTATCTCCCTGTGTGTAAACCTCCCCACATTTTGCAAGCACATTTGGCGGCAACAATCCAAAGGCAGATAATTTATTGTGCGCCAAATAAGCTTTCAAAATTTCCTCCCCGCCTGTGGGTGCTATCAGAACAAGCAATTTTTCAAATTGCCTTTCCTATCGCTCAGTAAAAACTAAAAACAGTGTTTCAAACAAAACATTCGGCAACCAACTAAACGCACTACCAACTAAGTTCGGCGGACACGTACCGGGGTGTAAACTAAATAGAGCGCACTGAAACATAACCGCACCTACCAAAAATGCGGGCAGAAGTATAAGCATTTGCAATAAATGTCGCTCCGCGAAAGACAATCATTTTGCATTGCAAATGCATAGAAACATTCTATCTTTGTTATTAGTATTCGGTTGAAGAGTGCCTTGAGCCGCACTTCTGGTAGCTGCAATCCGTTAGCGGTCAGTGTTGAAAAAACCAAAACACAACTTTACTTTAGACACCAAAATTCACGTTCTTTTATTTCACATTTTTAATTCGGTGGCGACAATTTAGAAACGAAATTATTTAGCAACGTGTGACCTCACTAAACTTATCGAACTAACAGCAGACAAAAACTTCGTTTGCTAGCTTCGGTAGACCTAAACGTATCTATCTCACGACCTACTTCTTTTATCTCTTTTCGACCTTCGGTTTTCTCACAAGCAACTTCTTTAACAACTCTCCCTCCTGCTACTCTCTCATAAGCGACTGCATTAACACTTTTCCTTCCTGCGGTTCTCTCACGAGCAAATGCATTTTTCTCAGAGCTTCCTGCAAGTTTCTCACGAGCGCCTGCAACTATCTCACGAGCACCTGCGAGTCTCTCAGGAGCACCTGCAAGTGTTAAAATGACCACTTTTGTGTTAAAACTGTTAAAATCATGTTAAAAAGCACCATTTATTAGACAAAATTGTAACCTTATGTTAGTGGTTAATTCGGCAGACACGAAAGCTGTGTTTAACTAACAACATAAAAAACACCGAACCGCTAACACACGCTTTATTCAATTTGGGCATTCGGCTTCGGCATTTGCAAAAGCAGTCCCTTCGGGAAAGACATTTATTTTCGCTTTGCAAATGTCTATTAAACATAGTATCATTGTCAGTAGCATTTCGGTAGAAAGAGTTTCAATTCCCAAACTGAAATAAAGCGCGAAAACGTTA
>JAYTPC010000065.1:0-11182 GCA_043747425.1 Bdellovibrionales bacterium | reverse complement strand
TTCTAAAGTGATTTCTGTATTTGGTCCAGTTTGATAACCAAACTTGGAAAGCTCTGCAATCAGATTTACAATAAGATGTGCTGGAATAAGGCTTGGAGTCCCGCCGCCAAAATAAATTGTTTTAAGCGGGCTATTTTTGAAGTTGTCAAACAAGAGATGGCGCAAAGAAATTTCTTTTTTTACAGTTTCAACATAAAACTCCGGAGACTGTATTTCTGTATGTACATAAGTAGCAAAATCGCAGTAGGTGCAACGTTGCAAGCAGTATGGAATATGAAAATAAACACCTAAACCCATAAAGGATTTATAGATGAAGCAAATTAAATTTCAACTTAAAAACAAACTTAAAGTGCTTTTAATTCAAAGCCACAAATCACCAGTTGTTAGCGTGCAAATGTGGGTAAAAACTGGCAGTGCTGACGAAAAAAAAGGTGAAGAGGGCATAAGTCACTTCATCGAGCATTTGGTTTTTAAGGGTTCGAACAAATTTAAAGTCGGTGAAATTGCGAATGTTGTTGAAGCCTCTGGCGGAGAATTGAACGCCTTCACTTCTTTTGATCAAACTGTGTTCTATGTCACAATATCTAAAAATTACAGTGATGTTGCGTTAGATGTTGTTAGTCAAATGATGGGATATCCAATTTTTGACCCGAAAGAAATCGATAGCGAACGTGAAGTCGTGTGTGAAGAAATCAAAATGGGAAAAGATTCGCCACAGCGCAGATCTTCTCAGCTGCTTTTCTCTACGGCTTTTAAAAAGCATGCCTACGGAATTCCGGTTATTGGTTATGATAAAAACGTGCGCTCGTGGTCAGCAAAAAAAATTAAAAGTTTTTACCAATCAAGGTACGTTCCATCCAATATGTTTTTAGTTATATCGGGTGATTTTGAATCGGCAGAAATGAAAGCCAAAGTGCAACAGTACTTTTCTGATTTCAAACCTTATAAGCTGGACAAAAGAAAACGCACGGCTGAACCTGCTCAGAAATCGTTTGTTTCAAAGTTTGAAAAATCAGAATTGCAAGAACAGCATTTGCACTTTTCTTTTAAGGCACCAAGTGTGAAACACAAAGATGTACCAGCACTGGATATGCTGTCTATGATTCTTGGAAGCGGCGACAGTTCGCGATTGGTTAAAAAATTAAGACTGAATGAACCCATAGCAACTTCAATTTCTGCTTTTAATTACAACCCTCAGGACAAGGGCCTTTTTGTGATTTCAGCTCATTTCGAAAAGGGAAAAATGGATGCTATCAGTCAGGGTATTCTAAAAGAAATTGATTATATCCAAAACAATTTGCCGCTTTGGTCTGAAATAAAACGAGCACGTGTCGCGATCTCATCCGAGCAATTTTATTCAGTAGAAACAGTTGATGGCGTCGCTAACAAAGCGGGATCCATGGAATTCTACATGGGAGACCCCAATGCGCACAAAAAATATGTTGCGGCGATTAACAAAATTACACCGCAGGATGTTCAGAAAGCGGCTCTTAAATATTTGAAATTGGATCAACTGAGTCTTTCTTACTTGGCAAACGAAGACAAAACGGCCGCAGAGCAAAAATTAAGAGAAATTTCTGCTTATTGGAAGAAGAACGTTTTTGTAGCCAAATCAAAAGCAGAAAAATTTGAAAATAAAAAAATAAAAATAGAAAAACTTTTAACCACATCTCCTGTAAAAAAGGTTAGCTCTGAAGTTGAAAAAATAACTTTGCCGTCGGGTATAAATTTGTTTTTTCTACCGATGACAGATATTCCAACAGTTTCTGCAAAACTGGTGTTTCGCGGAGGTGCGCGGTTAGAATCGACAGAAAAAATGGGTTTGTCTGAGCTGATGTCACGCACATGGTTTGGTGGCACAAAAACGATGAATGAAGAGAAATTCTTGGCAGAAACCGAAGACCTTGCCATGGGAATAGGCGCCTTTACTGGAAAAAATACCTTCGGTTTTTCAGTTGAGTATCTGTCTGGATTTGAAAAAAAATCGCTGGCTTTGGCAGCGGATGCATTTCTAAACCCGACCATCAGTGAAGAAATGATTCAGCGGGAAAAAGAAATTCTTTATCAGCAGATCAAATCAAAAGAAGACCATCCTTCATTTTTATGTTCTAGGCAGTTTAACAAGGCCATGTTCGGCAATCACCCGTTGTCTTACGATTCACTCGGAACACTAGAGACATTAAAAAACATCACTCGTGATGACGTGCTGAATTTAAAGAATCAGGTGATGGCCCCAAATAATTTAACAATGTCTGTGGTGGGCCAGTACGATAAAAACTATTGGTTGGATTTGGCGCATGAAATGGCAGAAAACTACAAAAAGCAATCAGCTGCCGTTAGCGGCCCCGCCCCGTCAGCACTGGTTGAGAGTAAAAAATTATTTTTGCCAAAAGATAAAGAACAGTCTCATGTGATTATTGGTTACCGCGGAATTTCAATCACAGACCCAGATCGATTTGTTCTGCATGCCATACAAGCCATTTTGGCAGGCCAGGGTGGCAGACTGTTTTTTGAACTGCGTGATAAAAGTTCCCTAGCCTATTCTGTTTCACCATTAAAAATGGAATCTATCGAAACCGGATATTTTGGTGGATACATAGCGTGTTCTCCAGAAAAAGTGGAAAAAGCCATCGATATGTTTCAGGTCGAATTTAAAAAAATGTGTGATACGCCGGTTGGTGCCGAAGAGCTTTCTAGAGCAAAAAAATATCTAATAGGCCAACACGACATTGGTTTACAAAGAAAATCATCACTTTGTAACCTGATCGTTTTTGATGAAGTCTATGGAAACGATTACCGGCGTAGTTTGCATGTTGCTGCTGAGTATGAAAAAGTCACCGCAGAAAGAATTCAAAAGCTTTCAGCGAAGCTGTTCACAAAACCTACGGTTATTAGTATCGTTGGAAAGGACGTAAGTCCGTAAACAAAGATAATTTTTAGCAGACTGCAGAAACTACCGATAAGCTAATAAGTAACTGTTAGTTAGGCCCTAGATAAGGTCGAGGTGTCTCATAATGAAATCTTTTGTGTTTATCACACCAGAAGAGCATTTCTCAGAGGTTGTTCACGAAGCCTGCACGCAGCGGCAAGTGAAAACCCATCCGCAAATCGAAGCGTATTTGGTGCAAATTTTAAAACACTACGTTATTTCAAATAACTTTCATCACCCATTACAAAGCGATACGGCAGAGAAACCACCAGAAACCTTTGCTGAAATGTACTTAACGGCATTGAATTCTGAGAATAATAAAAAGAAAGAACTCATGCGAACGGTTGCCGAAAAATCGCTGTATTTAACAGGCTTTTTTGCAGAGTCTTTGCAAAAAAAAGTTGTCGATTTAGATTACTACACTCAGATTGGATCAGCGGCTTATCTGAACTTAGCAGCTTTGACGAAGGAAGATACCTTGTCATCTGTGTTCAGTGTTTTTGCGCGTCGGTTCACTGACTTTGTTTACGTTTTAAATTATGTCAGCGAAAAATCACTTATTCAGTCAGACCCCGACGTTTTGAAACTGTATGACCGCTATTTGCGCACGGGTTCAGAACTGGCAAGAGAAAAGTTGAGTGAACTTGGGGTCGTGACCTTGCCAAAAGAACAATTGAAACTATCAAAAGCCTAAGCTATTTTTGATAGCATGAGCATGTCGCATATTTTTATCTTAATTACTATCGCTGTCATCGTTGTTCCGCCGGACAAATTACCTGATTTCGCTAGACAGATTGCTAGATTTATAAATGACTTACGACGTAGCACCACTGGAGTCTGGGATGACATTAAAAAAGATGCGATGGTAAAACCAGAAGATATTCTAAAGCATCAAAACACTACCGAAAATATTAGTGAAACAAATGAAGAAGTGAAAAAGCATGAGTCTTGAAATCGAAAATGTCGAACCCACAAAAGAGATGTCGATCGTCGAGCACATCGGTGAACTTCGTTACCGAATCACGCGTGTAGCGATTGGAATTTTTGTCGGCATGTGCTTTTGCTGGGGCTTCAGTGAAAAAATATTTAATTATGTAAGAAAACCGATCGAGCCCTTTTTGACGAATGGTGGACTTGTTTTTACGGCCCCAATTGATAAGTTCATGGCACATATCAAACTTTCTTTTATTTGCGGTGTGCTTTTGTCAGCTCCTTTTTGGCTCTATCATTTATGGAAATTCATTTCGCCAGCTCTTTACCGAAATGAAAAGCGCTTTGCGATAGGTTTCATATTTTTTGGTACTTTTCAGTTCTTGATGGGGTTGGTCTTTACATATTTCATCGTTTTACCAATGGCCTTTAAATTTTTGATGACCTTCGGCGGTGATGTCGACAAACCCATGATAACGATCGATCACTATTTGGGGTTTTTTACGCAGACTGCGCTGGTATTTGGAATGGCTTTTGAAATGCCGGTGATCATTTCATTTTTGGGATTGGTCGGCTTAGTCAGTCAAAGATTCTTAAAAGAAAATCGAAGATACGCCGTTGTGACAATTGCTGCAGTTTCAGCAGTGGTGGCGCCGCCAGATGCATTAAGCATGGTTCTTTTAATGGTGCCGCTGTGGATACTTTTCGAAATCTCTATTTTCATTGTGGGCTTTTTCGAACGACGAAAAGCAATCGAAGCTGTCAGTCCAGATTAGTTTTCAATTTTCATCATTTCAGTAAGTTCTGACTGTAACTCCAACATATTTTCTTTTAAGTAGCGCTTCTGTTTCGCTGTCGAAGATCTCCAAATCTTCAACATCATTTCGTGAAGCTCTGTTGAAAATTCATCCAGTTCTTTTTGCTGATCTATAGTTCGCACAGATGATTCTCCGGCGTAGTAATTCATTACATAAATTAAAAGCTCTGGTTTTTTATCAGCAAGCGCATCAAATTTTTTATTAAAATCTTTACGGTAATTCAGTTGTTTTATAAAAAAATCGTGGTGCTGATCTATAAATTGGCTATAAATGGTTTCTTGATCATTGTTGACCGAATCGAATAAAAACTCCATGACACTTTCAAATGAATTCATCTGTTTTTTTTGGTATCTGTCTTTTTCCGATATTGTTTTGTCCTGTTCTTTGAACTTTTTATTGGAAAACTCATCCAAACTTTCAATTTCTTTTACTGTCAAATCATTGAGGACAGTTTCAAATGAATTTTTAAACAAATTGATTAGTTGAACACGCGAGCTTTGCATTGAATTCAATAAAGCTTTAAAGTCGTTCTCAGAAACTTCATTTTTGCTAGATAGCAATAAGATTTCATCGACATGGTTTAAAACAATTTTAGCAACTTGAGTGCGGTTTTTTTTGAAATCAACATCTAACTGAGAACGAACTTGTTTAAACCGATCCGATTTAAAGTTGAATGTGTTATCAAGTTTACTCATCATCGAGCGCGGGGCTAAGCGGTATCCAAAATTTAGCTTGGTGCAAGCTGTAACGAAAAATATAAGAACCAAAAGAAATATTTTCATGTGCTTAGTCTTTCATAAGATAAGCAGGAATAAAAGCCCAGGAATTATGTCATTAATCAACGAAGGCCTATTATTTTTTTGTGGGTTCAAACTTAATTAACACAGCACCTGATTCAATAGAATCACCCTGTTTTACACAAATTTCTTTTATAACTACATCGCTGGATGCGCGCATTTCATTCTCCATTTTCATGGCTTCCATGATCAGTAGTGGTTTACCAGCTTTGACAAAATCACCAGGCTTCACAAAAATTTCTATGACCTTGCCAGGCATGCCTGATTTTAACTGCGCATCATTGCCGAAGGCACCGCCCTTTTTCAAAGATTCATGCAACAGCATTTCATCATTGAATATTTTAATATTACGAAAAGAGTTTCGGGTGAAGACGGTGTATTCTGTGTCTTGACCTACGACATCTATTAGATATGATTTTCCCTCAAACAAAAAACTAATATATTCTTCTGCAGATTTAAAATCACTTTTAGAAATATCGTAGTGTTTCCACTCTTGCCCGTCTAACTGAATCGACACCTTCCACATGTGGCGGCCTTCGGTCACATCTACTTTGTATTTTCGGTCCCTTAATTCTGCTTCAAAATACATATATTATCCTATGTTCTTAGTTGTAGTTTACGACCAACTCGGCGCCACGTCGAAGCTACATTCAAGCGGCGTACATCTTTGGATTCTCGGTCACGATAAGCCGTGATTGCGGCACTGATTAAAAAAACTGGATCATCAATCTCTTTAAATAATTCAGGCTCTAACACTTCAAAGTTTTTCTCAATAAATTGAGTGGTGTAAGTTCCATCTAAAAACTTTGGATGTTTCAGAATGGTTTTATGCAAAATAATGTTGGTTTTAATTCCAGTCAGCACGAACTCAGTTAATGCGCGCTGCATGCGGTTGATGGCCTCGTCGCGCGTTTCTCCCCAGGTGATAACCTTTGCGATCATTGGGTCATAATAAATAGGAACTTCATAACCAGGATAAGCATAAGAATCTATTCTTAAAAAAGGCCCCTGTGGGTGTCTACAAGCCCTGATGACCCCGGGATTTGGCTTGTATGTCACTGGATCTTCAGCACAAATTCGTGCTTCAATGGCATGGCCTTTTTGTTTTATGTCTGCTTGTTTGAAACTCAGCGGCTTGCCTTTGGCAACCCAGATTTGTTCTTTTACCAAATCATAGCCTGTAACCAGCTCTGTAATGGGATGCTCAACCTGAAGTCGCGTATTCATTTCCATGAAGAAAAATTCTTTAGTTTTGTTATCAAAAATAAATTCAATGGTACCGGCACCGATGTAGTTAATAGATTTTGCAGCTTTCACGGCTGCATCACCCATTTTTACACGAACATCATTGGGCACAGATGGTGACGGAGATTCTTCGATAATTTTTTGATGACGTCGCTGTACAGAGCATTCGCGCTCGAACAGATGCACCACGTTTCCGTGGGTATCACCGAAAACTTGAATTTCAATATGCTTTGGATCGTTGATGAATTTTTCTATGTATACAGTTGGGTTGGCAAAATAGTTTTGACCCTCAGACCGGCAAGCACGAAAAGCACTTTCCAGTTCGTTGTCGGCGCGCACAACACGCATACCTTTGCCACCGCCGCCCGCAGAGGCTTTGATTATTATTGGGTAACCAATTTTTGCAGCCAAAGCCTGTGCTTCCTCAACGGATTCAATGCCGCCCTCACTGCCAGGAACCAAGGGAACACCGGCTTTTTTCATTAAGGCTTTTGCAGATAACTTATCGCCCATAGCTTCCATATTTTCAGGCGTGGGCCCGATGAAAATGATTCCGGCTTCTTTACAGGCGCGAACAAAAGTTGAATTTTCAGATAAAAAACCATAACCCGGATGAATCGCATCTACCTTAGCTTGCTTTGCAACTTCGATGATTTTTTTATAGTTGAGATAGCTTTCTTTCGATGGGCTTGGACCAATGTGGTAAGCTTCGTCGGCTAAAAAAACATGTAAACTATCACGGTCTGCATCGCTAAATACAGCGACAGATTCAATATTTAATTCGCGGCAGGCTCTGGTAATTCGGATAGCAATTTCGCCGCGGTTTGCAATTAAGATTTTTTTAAATGGGGCTTCGCTCATAAAGGAATGTTTCCATGTTTTTTCGGTGGAAGGATGTCTCTTTTATTTTTTAACATTTCCAAAGAATCAATCAGTCGTTTTCGTGTTAATGCCGGTTCGATAACTTCATCCGTGTAACCAAGCTCTGCAGAAACATAGGGGTTACTAAACATATCTTCATATTCTGCTGTTAGGCGTGCACGCTCGGCAACGGGGTCTTTAGCTTTTGCAATGGCTTCGCGGTGAATGATGTTTACGGCACCATCAGCGCCCATCACAGCAATTTCTGCAGACGGAAATGCTAAATTCACGTCACTGCGTAAAAGTTTCGATCCCATCACGATATATGCTCCGCCGTAAGCTTTTCGTGTGATCACAGTAATTTTTGGAACTGTAGCTTCCGCGTAAGCATAAAGTAATTTTGCACCGTGAGTGATGATTCCATTCCACTCTTGATCTTTTCCTGGAAGAAATCCTGGAACATCAACGAAGGATACAACAGGTAAGTTAAAGGCATCACAGAAACGGATAAAACGCGCCGCTTTTCTTGAGGCCTCAATATTTAAACAACCTGCTAAAACTTGAGGTTGGTTCGCGACAATTCCAACAGGTCGTCCATTGAAGCGGGCAAACCCGACAATGATGTTGGCTGCAAATTGTTTATGGATTTCTAAAAAATATCCTTCATCAACAACTTCTGAAATAAGCTGAAGCATATCATAAGGTTTTTTTGGACTGTCCGGAATTAAACTGTTGAGTGAATCAACGATGCGGTCGGGACGATCCTTAGTTGCCAATGAAACACTGTCGTCTAAATTATTTGAAGGCAAGAAACTCATCAGTTCACGAATGAGTAATAAACAATGCTTATCATCACGCGCAGTAAAGTGGGCCACGCCCGATTTTTGTGAATGAGTGATCGCGCCACCAAGGTCTTCTTTTGTGACTTCTTCGTGGGTCACTGCTTTGATGACCTCTGGACCTGTGACAAACATGTAACTGGTGTTTTCAACCATAAAAACAAAATCAGTAATTGATGGAGAATAAACGGCACCACCAGCGCACGGGCCCATGATAGCAGTGATTTGTGGAATCACGCCCGAAGCTAAAACATTTCGTGAAAAAATATCAGCATAACCACCTAAAGATTCAATGCCCTCTTGAATGCGGGCACCTCCGGAATCATTGATCGAAACAAATGGAGCTCCATTTTTCAAAGCTAGATCCATCACTTTACAGATTTTATTTGCCTGCGTGCGTGACATTGATCCGCCGGTCACCGTGAAATCTTGTGATGACACGTACACTAATTTTCCGTTGATTCGGCCATAACCTGTTATGATTCCATCGCCCAGTGGCTTGTTTTTTTCCATACCAAAGTTTGTACATCGATGAGTTACAAAGCGATCCATCTCGACGAAGCTTCCAGGATCTAGCAAAACATCGACACGCTCCCGTGCAGAAAGCCTTCCGCCTGTTTTGTGTTTTGCTAATTTTTCTGGACCGCCACCAGCTAGGGCGCGGTCATTTCTTTTTTCTAAGTCATCAATTTTTTTCTGCATCATTTCAGTCATGAAAACTCCTGTTTAGGGATAAGCTCTGCCATATAAACGCGGGAACGCACCGGTTTCACGAACGTGCGGTAATCCGCAAATCCAAGTTACAGCGCGCTCTAAGCCAAGTCCAAATCCTGAACTTGGAACACTTCCGTAGCGGCGAATATCTAAATACCATTCAAAATCTTTTTGATCTAATTTGTGTTCTTTAATTCTTTGAATCAGGGTCTCAACGCTTTCTTCACGCTGACCGCCGCCAATAACCTCACCGTAACCCTCGGTGGCCAGCATATCGCAGCCCATTGCAAAGCCTTTGTCATTGGGATCTTCTTTCATATAGAAAGCTTTAATGGCTTGCGGGTAATGATGAACGAAAACAGGCTTATCAAATTGTGAAGAAATAATTGTTTCATCGGGCGCACCAAAATCATCACCCATGACAAACTCAGGATTTTGTTTTTTTATAATTTCAACGGCTTCTTTGTAATGAAGTCTTGGAAATTTTCCTTTTATTACTTCTAGCTTTGAAACATCACGTTCTAAAACTTTTAATTCTTCAGCACGATTTTTTAATACGCGCTGAACAATATATTCGGTAAACTGCTCTGCTAAATCCATGTTGTCGTACATGTCGTTGAAGGCGACCTCAGGTTCGATCATCCAAAATTCAATCAAGTGCCTGCGTGTTTTTGATTTTTCAGCACGAAAAGTCGGACCAAAACAGTAAACTTTTCCGAAAGCTCTGGCAGTAGCCTCCATGTACAACTGACCCGACTGAGACAAATACATTTTTTCGTCGAAAAATTTTGTTTCAAACAAATTCGAAGTGCCTTCACACGCTGCTGGCGTAAATATCGGAGCATCAGTTAGGGTAAACCCACGCCCATCGAAGAAGTCCCGAATTGCGGAAATAATTTCATGGCGAACTCGTAAAATAGCATGTTGTCGTTTTGATCGAATCCACAAATGGCGATTTTCCATTAAAAAATCAGTCCCATGTTCTTTTGGAGAAATAGGATAATTTTCTGATTTCCCAATAATCTCGAAATTTTTTACACCCATCTCAAAAACGTTTTGCTGTTTTGGATGCTGTCTGATCGTGCCAGTTATTTTTAACGAACACTCTTGTGTTAGTTGATCAAAATTTGTGAAGACCTCTGGGCCGCAGTCAGCCGCAAAAAAAACACACGAAATCATTCCGGTGCCATCTCGCAACTCCAAAAACTTTACTTTGCCTGAAGATCTGGTTTGATAAGCCCAACCCTTAAGCTCAATTGTTTGGCCGACGTGGTCTTTTAAATCACTGATATAAATACGCATCATTTGACTCCTGAAACGCTGGTGTTCTAAGAGTATGAATTCTAGCGATGTCTTATCAGATCAACAAGTGATTAGTCTTTCGAGAGGGCGCGTTGAGTGAATTCACTGTCGGATAGGCTAGAATTGACTTTCACCTGTGATAACAGCAAATCGGTGCCTCTTTTATTTTCAAGATTTTTGATGATAATTTTTTGGGCCCTAAATATGCCACCAAAGGCTTTGTAGTTTTGAAAATCGATGCGTTTTATGACAACACCCTTTAAGCTAAAATATTCAATGCGTAGCGGAAGAAACTGCTTTTGATCTATCCAAAGAACGGCCTTGCTGTAATCCGTTTTATTGGATTTCGATTTCACTTCAATTAAGGCCACATCGACTTGGCCAACTTTCATTTTTTTCAGTAACTGAGCCTCTGACGACTGCACGGTTGTGAGGTCTAAATCTTGGGGACTAAGTTCAGAACCCATGACCCCTTCTTGTTTGTTTTTTGAAACAAAGCGGCGAACTTGCTTTGAGCTTGGCAAGTAAAGCCACTGTTGCTGCGAATGTTTTTCAGAATTCTTTTCAATAACAGTAAGTAATCCGGCCCCTTTTTGATCGACGGGCTTTTGAACTTTTACAATGACAAAGTTTTTCTTATCTGAAAACTTTCGCTTGATTAGCAGTTGTCGCTCTTTTTTAGAACCATCACTTTCAATGATTTTCATGGTCATTAAAGCCGAATCATCTTTTGAAGAAAGTAGATTT
>JAYTPC010000064.1:0-18037 GCA_043747425.1 Bdellovibrionales bacterium | reverse complement strand
TCATCCCTTCACAGTAAAAACTTAAAGAAGCATCTGTGTGACCCGGAGTTTCAAGAGTCTTTAGGACGTAAGAACCAAACTTAATTTCGTCCCCTTCTATAAGATTTTCATCAACACATGGAACATTGGCATTTTTTGCTGCTGCCGTTTTAATTCCAAGTCGATTTCTAATTTCCCCAGCTCCTGTAACATGATCTGCATGAATGTGAGTATCGACAACATATTTTAGTTTAAGCCCAAGCTCTTGGATTAGTTGTAAATCCCTATCGACGGTCTCTAGGACTGAATCAATAAGCACTGCTTCTTTTGTTTCAGTGTCAGCTAATAAATAAGTGTAAGTAAAACTTTTTGCTTCGAAAAGCTGTTGAAATATTAAAGTTTTAGTCAACATATAGACCTCCAAATTTTTGGCATTGCAAATTCACTTAATTGAATTATAATATTGTAATATGAAAAAGCAAGCCGTTGTTTCAATTAAAGACATGGAAGATAATTGTGGTAAGGTGGCAAACCTTATGAAAGCTTTGGCGCATCCTCGACGTTTGATGATTTTATGTCATCTTTCATATGATGAAAAAACAGTTGGCGAACTAGAAGAGCTGTGCGGCGCCTCTCAGTCCTCGGTTTCTCAATATCTTAATCGAATGCGCTTGGAAGGTTTAGTCAATTGTGAAAAACGGGGACTTTTTGTCTATTACCGAATCGAAGATCTGAATGTTAAAAAACTAATCACTGCTCTGCATAAGATTTATTGTTAAGATGTTTACGAATTTCACATTTCCTCTAACACAGCCGCAAGGCGCTGATCGGCCTCTTTTGAAAGCTCAACAAGCTTTTTATCATTTACCATCTTCATAAGCATGGTCGGCTTTGCTAGCTCAACACTAACCTTTCCGTTTCCAATATCCCGAAGAACCGCGTTACATGGCAGAAGACTAGCAACATCTGAATTTACAGTATAGGCGTCAAAGGCTAACTGCGGATTACAAGCCCCCAAAATGATGGCGGGTTTAATTTCTTTATTTAATTTTTCTTTAATTTTAGTATGCAAGTCTATTCGTGTTAACACGCCAAATCCTTGCTCTTTTAATTTTTCAGTTAACCGTGTCACTGCATTTTCTATCGAACTTGTGACATCTTTTTTTAAATTTATTTGCAACATATTGACCAACTTTTTGGGTTACTTATTAAATGGTAATTTTTCATAAATTTTATCGATGCAAATTTAGATCCATCTAAGCTGGGTGTAAAAATTTGCAATACGTAGAAGTTCATATTAGATCTGAATTATGAATTTAGTTACCAAACTTTTTAACAAGTAAAATCGGAATCGCAGTGGATATTAATGCTAAAATTGGTGATCCAATGAAGTACACTAATGAAGGTATATACTTGCCCTCGTTTAGCAAATTGAAAGACTGAAGTGTGTACGCCGAAAAAGTTGTAAAACCGCCACAAAAACCAACAAGTAGCCCAATCTGCAATGAAGAATTAATCATTTGCTTTTCCCCCAGCGCAAAGAATAATCCAGCTAAAAACGAACCAAATATGTTTATTAAAAACGTAGTGACCGGAAACGCTTGATCAGGATTATTGAAAATTTTGTCGACCCCGTATCGGGTGATGACTCCTAAAAACCCGAAGACTGCAACCATCGATAGTGAATTCATAAAATGAGCATAAATAGCAACGGCACATAATGTCAATTGACCCAAATACTAAACATGACCCACTTTCAAAAATTAAATGCGCAGCGATCATGAGTTCATTTTATTGTAATTCGCTACAAACGATGTCGGTATTACTTTCAATTAACTTCTGCACACTTGTTAACATTGATTCACAAGCCGGAGCCACTTGCGCAGTTTTTCGGTTGAGTGGGCCAAAATGTGAACGTAATATTCGAATTAAAGTCATTGCATACTCTGTCGCAAAAGCCGGACAAGCTTTCGTGAACGCTTGATATTCTGCGCCAGCTCCACCTCCCAATATGCCGCGTGCTTTGCAACTAACGCCTTCCTGAAACACATCTAATAGGCATCGATTCGGATTAGCTTTGTACTCGTCATACAGAAGCTTTAGTTCTACTGATGTGGACATTGAATTGTAGCTAGCTTGAAAAAGCCCAGCCTCTGCTTCTGAGGACTTCCTATTCGAACCAGCTGCAACGTCCCAGCCTTCACAGTATTTTCCAGAACTTTCTTTCATTCCAAGGCCAAGACCAATCGTGTACGTTGCAAGTAGCGGCTCTTCACCGGAAACATTTGTTCGCATTCCTAATCGGGCTAAGATGTCTTGGTAATGGGTTAATACATCCTTTTTTGCGTTTCTTGTATCGGATGACATTAAGATTTTAGCTGCTGGTTTCAATGCGCCGGAATATTTTATGCGGCATAAACTTCTAGCGTAACTGAGCGCCACACCTTTCATAAAACCTGTCGGGGCACGGCCACGACTAATCCAATTGGTTTTCGCACACGATGATTTGCCGGCAATTTCTTTAACCTGCTGGGTGCTTAAACCTGGCCTTGGCACTACTGGGTTTGGTGCACTCTGATGAGAAAATACAGATTGAGTTGATAATACAAGAATATTTATTGCGATATAATTTTTTATTGTTTTCATATCTGTTTTTTCGGAACGAACCTAGAAAAAATAAATATGACCAACAACTAGAACTGCATTGTCTTTCGACAATCCAAATGAATGAAAAAATATTCAACGGGCGGACATTAATCCTTATTCAGAAATAATGCGGCACTGATACCCAGGGCCGAAAGGTGGCAGCAGACCAACTTTAACATCCACATGAGCAGAACCAACCATCATGTCACCACCTTCTAAAAAACCACCGAAAAGATGATACTCCGAATCGGTTCCCGCATTGTGAAAGGTAGCCCGGGTAATGTAAAAGTCACCGGTATGCCTGCTATCTAGCTGATCTAAACAACTTCTTACATTTTGGGATCGCATCATGTTCAGAGCGTTTACCGTTGTATTACCTATTGGTGAATGCGCTAAGGCAAAGTTTGTTGTTAAAAAAAGAAAAAGAAATATTTTTTTCATATGAACCTCTGCAGTTATACTATGAAATAATGAGGCCAAATAAATTTAGCGCTAAAGCGAACTCCGTTTTAATTGAACATCGTGAGTGAATCTATTGGGGAATTATGACACTCGGGCGCTTTGCCGGCGTAACTTTTTTCTATTTTGTTACAAGAACTAGAATACTGAGACTCCGGACTTAGACTTAGAATTAGCATCTGAAACCAAATCTTCATATGCTAGAAGACTTAATTTACAAACTTTAAAATCTCTTCTGAAATACGATCAGGATCTTTCAAAAGAACATTATGGTTTCCATCAATTCTGACTAACTTAATGGTGTTTCTTTTGGGTAGCCTATCTAATGCTTGTTCTGTGGTGTGCTCATCCTGATTACTGGCTATTATAAGTACCGGAATATCTGAGACTTTCGCTAAGAGTTCATAAAAGTTTTGATTCAATAAAATGTTTTCAAAAGATCCTACGTAGGCATCATAAGTATGTTGTCCTGCTGCCCTGGCCACCGCCGGAGGCAAATCAGGCTCAAAAATTCTGATCATTGGGTAACTAAAAGAGGGAATAATTTCGTGAATTTTGCAAACAAGTTTTCCCCAAGTTTTACTAAAAGTCATTGTCACCATAAGCTTTGAAGAAGACTCAGCAATCGCTTTTTTAAGTGATTCTTCATCTGTTTTCATCGGAGCATTTATTAAGATTAATTTTTCAACTTGCTCAGGGTGCGCGATCGCATAGTTGAGCGCGAGGAATGTCCCCATGGAATGCCCAACGATGATCGAGCGTAATTTATCTTTTTGTGATTTCTTCAACACGTCTTCTATTCTGGAAATATGCTGATCAACCGAATAGTCTAATTTTTCAGGTTTCGGAGATTCCCCAAATCCAAAAAGATCGATTAAAATGAGTTCATGTTTTACGCTAAGCTTCGGGACCACTCCATCCCAGTACCGATGCGAGCCTAACATACCGTGCAGCATAACTATTGGTGGATTCCCGGCACCCTCAATTTTATAAAAAAGTTCTGAGTTCATAATTTCCTCTTTTGAATTGGCACAACCGAATAATCCAGCATTAAATAGCATAAACCCTAAAAATACGCAGAAAACTGAACTTAAATTAGCCGAAGAATCAATTTTACAACGCATTAGTCATTACCCTTTGGTTGTGTCGTTTTCAAAATTGCTGCGGTAATATAAAGAATAATTGGCGTTAGTAGCATCAATTGTAAAACTGGCAGAAAGGACACTTTTAGAATTGGAATAATCGGATTGATATCCGTATAGGACCAGCGATTTGTCGCTAATGCGAATTTCTCAATGCTTACAGCAAGCAGAAATGAAATTGCTTCTATATAAATTATCATTTTAACCTGTGCGTATTCCGGGAAAAAGTTCTGACTAACTTTTTTTAGAACATACACTATAGCTAAAATTCCATAAGTAATTAAAAGATCACCGAAAGCAGCCACTAACATCGACAGCGGTGTTGCCTGATTAGCCCTGTGAACAAAAAATGGCCCACATTGAAACCATTCCCATGCAAAGTGAAAAACAAACGAAAGCACGCTAACTAAAAGAAGCCATTTAAAATGAATATATTTAACCATTATTTAACCTTCCACAAATGACAAATACCTGGACGCTCTCGAATTGCAATTCAAATTCATCGATTGTCATTTAATTAAATAAATCTGATTTTCACTTGTAGTTTGTTAGCCTCGAATATTAGCGTCACCCCTAACATGAAGTTTGCGACATTTCCAAATTTTTTTTGTTTTATAAAAAACCAGAATTGGCCTCGAAAATTCTTTAGTCATTAAAGACTGATAGAAATTTTAAATGGACCCAATAAAGTCTTGTTGATTTAAATCTGCGAACTCATTCAAATCATTTTTAAAACTGGCGAAAGCATTTTAGGTTCAGCTTACCGTTCGCCTTTATCGATAAAAGCAGGATTTTAGAATCATTTGGCTTTCATTTTTGGTGAATTAATCTCAGCACTTTGACAAGGTATTATCTGAAAGCTACGATAACTCAGCGAGGTAGGCTGAAATGAAGCATTTAATTTCAATTATGATTATTGTTGTAGCGCTTTTGGGGTGCTTGGAAACTAAGGCAGATGAAAATGTATTTGGCTACGTCACTGGTGCGGACACATTGCCTAAGGGATCGTGGGAGCTTTACCAGTGGCTCACTTATCGATCTCAAAAAGCTAATGGTACCTACTCAGCCATCGATGCTCGAACAGAAATTGAGCATGGGATTACAGAGCAATTTACAGCATCGCTCTACCTGAATTTCAGACAGCATGCCATAAAGGGTGCTGCCCCTACTGATCCCGGCACAGGCTTACCAGAATATGAGGACCGAGATACCGGTCTAAATTTTCAGGGTGTGCAAGCGGCTTTTAAATATAACTTTTTAAGCACATACAAAGATGCTTTTGGTTTTTCTCTTTATTTAGAGCCTGGGTATTCCAGAATCTTTAAAATTACGGGACAGTCTCAGGACGAATTCTCTTTGGAAATGAAATTAATTTTTCAAAAAGATTTTTTAGAGGGTTTGCTTATTTGGGCATTGAATGTGACTCCTGAGCACGAGGTCAGAAAATTTGAGGGTGGCGATTGGGAGAAAGAGTTAGCAGTTGAGGTAACTTCAGGTCTTTCATATCGGTTTATTCCTAAATGGTTCGGATCTGTTGAAGCACGATATCACTCTGAATATCCAGAGTACGGTGCAAGAGAACATTACGCTGTGTTCCTAGGTCCATCTGTGCACTACGGAGACGAAAAATGGTGGTTCACTTACACATGGCTTCCACAGCTTTTCGGAGGCCCTACAGAAATTCCCGGCAGCGGACAATTGCACTTGGGAGAGCACGAAAAATCTGAATCTCGATTAAAAGTCGGATATAATTTCTAAGGTAAAATAGGTATGATCGGTTTAAGTTTAAAAAATTGGGCATTAATAGCCCCTGTTGCCATTGTGATGCCAGCTTATGCTGCTGACTATCTAAACGAAGTCCAAGCGCAGAAGGTCTTATTCCCATCAGCAACCGAATTTTCAAAAAAAAATATTACTCTGACTGAGTCTCAGATTTCAAAAATAAAAGAATTAGCAGGGGTCAGGCAAAGAACAGATCAACCCTTGATCTGGCAGGTTTCGGACAAAAAAAAAACCCTAGGATTATTTTTTGTTGATGAAGTTATCGGTAAACATGAATTTATAACCTATGCCACGGCCGTCAGCCTCGACGGCCACGTAATGGGCGTAGAAATAATGAGTTACCGTGAAACACATGGAGGAGAAATCAAACAAGAAAACTGGCGCAATAGTTTTAAAGGTAAAACTTTAAAAGATCCATTCAAGCTAGATAAAGATATTCCAAATATTACAGGCGCAACTTTATCGTGTCGCAATGTGCTTGATGGTGTGAAAAGAATATTGGTTATTCAGCAGGTTTTAAATAATGACAAAATTCTATAAAAGAATGCGCCCACTTTTAGGCACTTATGTTGAAATTGGAACAAATAGCGAACTTACAAACACAAACTCCGCAATTACTGCTGCATTTGATGTTATTGAAACAATTCAAAAAAAACTAAGTTGTCATGACCCAGCAAGCGAGCTTTCAAAAGTAAATACAGCACCCGGAGAAGAATTAAAAGTTTCACCAATTACCGCAACCGCTATTAGGCTGGCAAAATACATCACTAGAGCTTCTGATTCCGCGTTTAATTTTACGGGCGGTGGATATTTATCACGACAAGGAATGCTTCCAAAATTTTCTTCCAATCCTGTCCATGATTTTGGTAAGGAAGAAGACGTTGATTTAAGAGGTTTAACTGTGAAATTAAAAAAACCAATTCAAATAACTTTAGACGGAATTGCCAAGGGATTAGCCGTTGATTATGCAGTTAACGAAATGAAAAAAAATGGTTTAACTAGCGGATGGGTTAATGCCGGTGGTGACCTACGAGTATTTGGCGAATTGTCATTACCGATCAATAGACGAGATGAAAATAACAAATTAATTGATCTGGGTCGTTTTAAAAACACCGCACTTGCAACATCAGCTGTTGGATTAGATCAGACACGATTTCCTGGTCATATTTATTCAAATCTAACAACTGTAAATGTCGGAACCTGGAGTATAACTGCTAAATATGCTTGGCTTGCGGATGCTCTTACAAAAGTAGCTTGCGTGGTGAATCCTTCTATACGTCAGTCTACTATAAAAAAATTAAACGGAACTTTTGTGAATCCGGTTTTGGCAGATTCATAATGAAAGGCTACCCCGACTGGTTTACGCCAAAACTTATTTCGATTATCATGGCTTCTTTATTTTTTACAGGTTTACTGCTGGCACCAACAACGCTTCAGTTTCGTTTGCAGTTCGATGTTCCATGGCGTTTAAATTCTGAATCTAAAATTTTAACTGCAGCACTTCATTCTTTTTTTTCATTAGTCACAATTGCGTTAGTAGGCGCACTTTCGAGTATTCACATGCGGCAAGAATGGAAACGCGACAAAAATCGACTTAGCGGTATCATACTGTTGAGTGTTTTACTTTTTCTAACGCTCACAGGTCTTGGAATTTACTATTTTGGAGATGACTTACTGAGCTCAGTTTCTAGTGTTTCTCACTTAGTCGTTGGGATCATAGTATTAGTAATTTACGTTTGGCATTTAAGTTGGTCTCGCTTCAATAAATAGTTATCACTCATATTCAAAATACAAAAGTTTCATCTAAATTGCTATTGAACACGAGAAAAAAAAGGCCGGTTCTTCCGAACCGGCCTTTTCAATTTAAAATAAAACTTATTTAAAACGAAGCAATTAAATTAAGGTCGTACTCAGAATTCGTATCAGAACCAGAGCCTTCATAAGTTGAATTTCCAAGTTTTGAGGACGTTGTAGCCCAAGACGGGTTAACAATGAACTTTCCACCAGCCAATGTGATCCATAATCCAACATCTTGGCCAAAGCTATTTGCTGTGTCGGCGTCAAATTTTCCACGCTGAAAGCCCGCAGATCTGATGTCCACATATGGATTGTAGTAAACGTTCCACGTGTCATTAAAGTTGTAACCTAGAACCGGACCCACGATTGTTCTTAAATTGCTATCTGAACCTAACTTCGTATCTGTATTATTTGATGAATTTAAATAAAGACGAGCTTGACCGAAAAAGCTAACGTCAATTTTTGGATTCAGTGTCCAGGTAATATAGGCTTGTGTTCTTAAAACTCCATTAGATTTTTTTGCTTGTGATTCCGGAGTAATAGGTAAGTAGTATTTGTTCAAAATTGCATACTCGTTTGAACCCAAAAGAGCCGGCATTTTAAAATTAACGTTTAAAGTAGGATCAACAGTTTTGTAAATGCTGTCTGCTCCGTTATCACTTTTAAAATCCGCAAGCTGAGCACGGTCACTAATGACTCGAACTGCAAAGTTATGACTAGCGCCAACTTTGATCTTGTCGGATGCCGTGTACATAACAGTTAATGCGTTCGACGTATCAATTGGCGCGCTCGTGTTTTTTTCTTTAAGATCAGCAACCATCACTGCCGCACCAATCACTAAACTGCCAGAAACCTTTTTAGCAGCTGGTTTAACTTCAGCTGTTGTCGTTGACTGTCCTTGAGCTGCAGTTTCAGTTTTTGCAGAAGTAGCTTCAGCAGCAGGCGCTGATGCTAATGCTACTGATGATTCCGGCGCTACAGCTGGAGCCATCTGAGCACTAGGCTTAACTTTAGCCTTTTTTTTCTTTTTAAGCTGTGTGTCGGCCTTTGCATCGACTTTAGCCGACGTTGCAGTGGTTGTCGCCGTTGTGGGTGTTGCTGCTGCATCTGCTGGTGCAGTCGTCGTTTGTGCATTCGCCAAACTTCCCGCTACTACTAATAGTACTAAAATCTTTTTCATGAATCTCCCCTTTTGGTTTTTTAAAGTAATTGCTGCGTAAATAACTAACATAATTAGTTTACTTATCACAACTAAAACGGCATCAGTTATACTCAAAGCAATTTGAATACCAAAAATACAGTGCCATATAGTCACTAGTTTGTATTGTTTACAACAAGTTTTAAGCGCCAGCTTCCAACAGGTAGTTCTTTTCTCTAACAATTTGTTGGTCTACTTGCAGTTATCAATCTAGGCTTTCATTTGGAAAGAACTAAGCTATGAGTAAAATACCGACAAAAAAACAAGTGGTCTTACAAAAAATAGAGGAAGGTAAATCTATTTTGGAGATAAGCCGTGCAGAAAACGTTAACCAAAAAACAATAAGAAAATGGATCAACGAGTTTCAAATAAGCGGTGGTGACTTTTCGTTGTTTGGCGACGAACACCCTATTGCGCATCGTCAACCCCTCTCAGTTGGTCAGATTGAGTGGCTTTACTACATACTTAACAATAAAACTCCCGAACTACTTGATATAAACGAAGGGCTCTGGAGCGGAGTATCTATTCAAGGGTTAATTCGACATTGGTGCAAGAAGAAGTATCCAACGGATACGGTTTATAAATTGATAAACGATATAGGTTATTCATTTCCCGAAATTGATGGAAGTTATTTTGCAATTAAAAATTCTGAACTTTTAAAAGACTTAAGAGATGAAAACTATAATTTTTTTGCTCTAGATACTAAAACTCTTCTAAAATCTTTTGTTTTAACGGAACCGCCAAAAGGTAAAAAAGGCTCAATGGTAATTAGAATAACAGGGACAGAAACAGATAAGACGATTATATTTTCGAACAGTTTGCACCGCAAAGGAATAAAGTTTCTCACATACACTGGAGCGATTGGGGAAGCAGAGGCGATCGATTTTATACAAAGATTTAGCTCGCTGAACAAAGGCAATTGCTGCCTACTAGTGAAAGCTGACTCCATTTTTGCAAGTTCTGGCATCTTGAAACAATTAGAAGATCTTTTCCCTAATAAAAAAGTTTATATTTTAAATTAAGTTGAAAAACTCTTAATAAAATTTTTCTTCGACGAATGAACGCGAAGATCAAAATCGAATTGATAAACGTGTTTTCAATTTCCGTACTCATCAATAATATCGCCAACAAGCTCTTCTAGAATATCTTCAAGCGCAACAACGCCCACATTCATTTTAGTTTGAGGATCTCTAACGACTTCCAAATGAGTTCGCTTTTCTTTTAAAAGTCGCATAATTTGATCCTGTCGCTGTAATATGCTGAAACGTTTCCTTTAAAATTGCTGTTTTCTATCTCCAATTTCTGATTTTGCTTACGAAGTAAACAATCTTGAGAAAAATTTAACGATTATTTGATTTATTACTCTCAATGAAATAACCAAGAGCCACCTGAGGGGGTTTTATGAAAACAGTTCTATCGTTGGCTTTTTTAATTTTTTCTAATTTGGCATTTGCAGGTTTGGCAGAAGACTACGAACAAATCAAAAATCACGGTCGAAACTTAGAGCCAATAGGAACTATTTGTGAAGAAATTGCCCAACTTCGTTTTGCTGAGAAATATCCCGCTCCTGATTACAAAGTTGTAACTGGAATTGAATATAGCGACAATGAACGCACCTTAGGCGAACTTGATGTTGTTGTATTCAACTCAAAAACAAATATTGTTGACGTGGTCGCCGAAGTTAAGTGTTGGAAAAATGCAAAGAGCGGCCTAGACAAAGCCAAAGATCAACGTCGACGATTTTTAACTAACGTTAAATCAAGCAAGGCTTTAAAATTCAAATGGCTTGATGATCCGAAGTTAAAACTAACAAAAACTCAGTTTAATAAAGTTTCACAATTTTATTCTGTTGCTCAGAGTGGCTCTATCAAATCTGGATATGATATTGAGCTTCCTTATACTCTTAAGGAATTAATGAATTTGCGCGAGGATCTACTACGTTGTCAGCAAAACGGAAACTGTAAAAAACCTTAAGAAAGACCAAATATAAAGGTCATATTGAAACATTTCTATTTTTCAACATTTAGGCGTTTGCCTTCTTAATTGAAGGCAAACATAATCTCAAGATGATTACAAAACCAAAATATCAATTCGCAAAATTTTTTTTGTCTCATCTTATTAGTTGGATTGGCAATTTATGCAGGGTCGCTAACCTATGTAAACTTCGTCACCCGAGGCGATTAAACTTTCCACTTTTGTAAAACCATAAAGCCAACCACTACGAATCCGGCTGAGGCAAACACCAAGTACTTAAAGTCGCCCGATGACGGTAAAACTGAACCCAACAAAAATAAGAATAAAGTCGCAAAACTTGTCAACGATACACCGAAGCCATTCACTTTTCCACGAATGTCGGAAGGGATAAAGTTTTGCCTGGCTTCAGCTTCTGCCAGACTAAAACCATATATTCCAACTCGAGAAAAAAGCGACCTGAGACCCAAATTTAGTACCACTTGAAAAGTGAGTCATGCTGCGCAAAACTCTACCAAAGGAGAGCGCTTATGAAAAAATCACGGTTCACGGAAGAACAGATTATCAAAGTCCTAAAACAAGCCGAATCAGGAACAGCTGTTAAAGATTTATGCCGGCAAAATGGAATTTCGCAAGGCTCGTTTTATAAATGGAAAGCTAAGTTCGGCGGCATGGAAATTAACGATGCTAAAAAACTTCGGAGCCTCGAACATGAAAATCAAAGACTAAAGCGCTTAGTCGCAGATCTTGTTCTTGATAATCAAATTTTGAAAGATGTAAATTCAAAAAAGTGGTAAAGCCGCAGGCCAAGAAGGCCGTGGTCAGTTACGCGCAAAACACTTACCCAATCAGTGAACGGCGTGCCTGTAGGCTTTTTCGGCTATCAAGATCTGTCAGTAGGTATCGGTCACTCAAGATCGAAGACCCCAAAGTAATTAAAAGAATTCAGGAACTTTCTGAACAACGACGGCGATTTGGTTATCGAAGACTTTTTGTTTTGTTAAAACGTGAGGGCATTAAAATGAATCAGAAAAAATTTCGACGGATTTATAGTGAGCAAAAACTTTCACTTAAAATCAGAAAAGGTAGAAAGATTAGATCCATGCCACGAGCGCCCATTGAGCAACCTAAGACTAGCAACCAGCGTTGGTCGATGGATTTTGTTTCTGATCAGCTTGGTAGCACAGGGCGCAGAATTAGAGTTCTAACAGTCGTTGATGATTTCACCAGAGAATGTGTTTTATTGTATGCTAACTTTTCCATTCCAGGTCTGAGTGTTGTTCATGAATTAGAAAAGCTTGAAAGACTTCCGCAAATATTTAATATCGACAATGGCTCTGAATTTATTGGCAGAGCGATGGATCAGTGGGCTCATGAAAAAGGAATTAAACTTGATTTCATCCGACCAGGAAAGCCGAATGAAAATGCATTCATTGAATCTTTTAACGGAAAACTTCGCGATGAATGTTTAAATGAAAACTGGTTCCTAAGTCTTGAAGATGTTCGCAGGACTATCGAAGAATGGCGAATTGATTATAATGAAAATCGTCCGCACAGTTCACTCGGTGATCTTACACCGAAAGAATTTGCAGACCAAACAATGCAGCGAGACTCAACTTAATGTTGGTACGGATTTGGGTCTCATGTCGCCAGGTTTTTGAACCTTTTGTAAAGCAGCCGCATGCACTGGGCTCAACACGCCACTGGTTAAGCAAAAGACAGAGATCACTAAAAGTGTCACGATAGTCGTTTTAATCATTTTAAACCGCTTTCCAGAGCTAAAAACTACATGTATCAGCTCAATTGGTACTCATAGCGAAGAGCATACCAAGTCGGTGAAGTAAGTGCACAAAGGAGGTAACCGCACTGTAGATCATTAACAATCCTGCTTGAAAAAACAGTAAACTACGAAAGCAGCTGCTAATTTTAAGCATCTAAGGAAAATTAACTTTTACTTTTTAAATTAAAGCCTAATAATCTAAGTGCATTGAAAACCACAAGCAAAGTCGAACCCTCGTGGGCAATTACGGCGAATCCCATTTTCAATCCAAAAATTGTGGCAGGAATCAAAAAGGCAACCATACCAATACTTACCCATACATTTTGTTTTACTATTTTTCTAGTTTGACGGCTTAACCCAACCGCAAACGGAAGTGCCGTTAGATCATCCGCCATTAAGGCAATATCAGCAGTTTGTAGCGCGACATCTGAACCAGCGGCTCCCATCGCTATCGCCACACTTGCCTGAGTCATTGCTGGAGCATCATTAACTCCGTCACCGACCATCGCAATCTTCTCAAGCTTTCGAAATTCTTGAATTACAGAAACTTTATCTTCGGGCATTAAATTCCCATGAGCATCTGACAATCCCAACTCATCTGCGATCGCGCTCGCTACGACTTGATTATCACCAGAAAGCATAATCATTTTTTTGATTCCTAATTTTTTTAATTGAACAATTACCCCTTTTGCGGACTTTCGAGGAGTATCCATTAGACCCAATATGCCCAAAAACTGACTGGCTTTTTTTACGATCATCACTGTTCGACCTTGCAGCTCAAGTTTATCGACCTCGGTCAAAAATTCATTTGGAAAACCAGTGCCTTCTGAAAATAATTTTTTCTTCCCAATCAAAATAATTTCATCATTGAGCTTTGCACTAATACCTTTTCCTGTGATGCTTCTGACATCTTCAATTTTCAAATCTTTAATTATTTGCACCTCAGATTGCAGATCAGCATAGCGCACGACCGATGCAGCTAACGGATGGTCACTCATTTTTTCAACCGCAACTGCAATTGATAGAAAATCATTTTTATCTACACCTGTAAAAGCTATTAGATCTGTAACTTCTGGACGACCTTCAGTCAGTGTTCCTGTTTTATCAAATGCAATTACTGTAATCATTCCAAGCACTTCAAGTGGTGCGCCACCTTTGATTAGCACCCCTTCCTTTGCCGCTCTTGCAACAGCACTCAACACCGCGCTTGGGGTAGCAATGGCTAAAGCGCAGGGACTAGCGGCCACTAAGACTGCTAACGCACGATATAAACTCGCTTGCCATGTCTCATCTAAAATGAAAAAAGAAGATGGCAAAACAATGACTAGCAAAAGAACAGATGGAACAAATATTTTTTCAAAGCGATCAGTAAAAAGTTGCGTAGGTGATTTTTTTGATTCTGCTTCATTGACCATCTCGATAACTTTTGACAGCGTGGTTTCTGAAGAAAGTCGGCTCACTTGAATTTCCATTGAACCAAAACCATTGGTAGTCCCTGAAAACACTCGGCTCTTAGTATCGAGTTTGTCATTCTCAGAAAAATTTTCCAGCATTGGCTCCTTATCGACAGGGATACTTTCTCCGGTAACCGCAGATTGATCAACTGAGCTTTCTCCTTTGATGACAAATCCATCAGCGGCAATTCTTTCATTGGGTTTTACTAAAACAATATCGCCAATTTTGAGATTTCCCACCGGAACTTCAACAAAAATACCATCCCTTCGAACAAAAGCATTTTTTGGCGCAATTTTGCTAAGCGCTTCAATGGCTTTTTTGGCCTTTCCCATGGCATAATGTTCCAACGCGTGACCCATACTAAAAAGAGAAAGTAACAATGCGCCCTCGGGCCATTCTCCGAGAAACGCGGCTCCGATGGATGCAAGCACCATTAAGGAATCTATTTGCAATTTTTTTGCTTTTAAATTTTCAAATGTTTCTAGAACTGCATAGTAACCGCCAAAGCAATAAGACGTTAAATATAAAGTTACAACAATAAGTGAACTGAACCCAAGTTTTTCCGAGCTCCATCCAGCTAATAAAAACACCCCAGAAAGTATAGAAAAAATGATTTCAGTTCTTTCACCAAATAATCCACCGCCGTGGTCGTGATTATGACCGTCTTTATGTGGAGCGTGATCCTTGTACTTATGATCATGTGTTTCATTGTGTCTTTTCATAATCCCTCTTAATAGAAAAAGGGAAGATTTTTAATCTCCCTTTTTCTTTACTTAAGTTAAAAATTTTTTACAGCGTTTCTTTTTTTTCATCTTTGTGATCGTCACCATCCTTTTGATGTTCATCACATACGAAATCCTTTTCATCTTTTTTACATTTCTTGCACATTTTTTATTTTTTACTATGCTTATGTGCACTTTTCTTCGCGCCATGTTTATGGCCATCACATCCATGGGCCGGAAAGTTAAAAGCTAGTAAACACAACATAGAGGTTAATAAAATTTTTTTAATTGAAATTTCCTTTGTTTTAAGTGCGGCCTAAACCGCAAATTTAATTATTTAGTGCGCCACTCGTCCCTGCATTTTTGATTCAAACATTGAAAATAATATTGGTAGAACAATTAAGGTTAGAATTGTCGATGAAATAATTCCACCAATGACCACTGATGCCAGTGGTTTTTGAACTTCTGCACCCACACCACTTGAAAGCATCATTGGAATAAATCCAAAAATAGCTACAAGTGCGGTCATCATGACCGGCCGTAGTCGTACCATTGTGCCTTGCAACACCAATTCTTTTCCTGATTTTCCTTCGGCCTTCAGCTGGTTAAAAAAATTCACTAGAACGATTCCATTAAGAACAGCAATTCCAGAAAGTGCGATAAACCCAATCCCGGCAGAAATACTAAACGGTAAGCCGTTAAGTATTAGACCAACAACACCGCCAACTAGTGCCATCGGTACGCACGCAAAAATAAGTAAGGTTTGAGCCACACTGCCAAAGGCTGCAAAAATCATCATGAGTACCAGAGCAAAAGCAATCGGCGCTAAAATAAGTAGTCGTGTTCTAGCTTGTTCTAGGTTTTTGAAATTCCCGCCCCATTCAAAATAATATCCAACGGGCAATTTAACTTCCTGCTCAACAACTTTTTGTGCTTCCTGAACAAAGGATTCTGTATCTCTACCCCGAAGATTAATTAAAACAGCAGATCTTCGATTCGAGTTTTCACGATTCACAGAACTGTATGTTTCTTTAAACTTAATTGATGCAAGTTCACCAAGTGGAACAGTGGTATTTGTTCCAATACCTACTGGTAAAGCTTTGATAGAATCAATGTCTGATCTGATATCATCCTGTAACCTTACAACAATCGGAAACTTCTTTTCAGCTTCATATAGAAATCCTGCCTCCTGTCCGCCTAAGGCAATGGAGACTGCATCTAGTACGTCCGCGATCGAGGCGTTATAGCGAGTCAAATTTGCTTCGATAGGTTCAATTTTCAAAACTGGAGATGTCCCCGCTAGATCCACTTCGACGTCTCCGGCGCCTTTTACTTTCGAAATCACCTCTTGCGTCTTCTTTGCATACTCAACTAATTTATCCAAATCAGGACCGAAAATTTTGACGGCTACATCGGCTCGCGTGCCCTCTAATAACTCATTGAAGCGCATTTGAATCGGTTGTGATGCTAAGTATGTCTGTCCTGGAAGTTCTCTATTTAATTTATCTACAATTGCTTCAGTTAGCTCACGAAATGTTCTTTTACTTCCATTGACTTCGGCCCATTCATCACGTGGCTTTAACATAATGTAAGAATCTGAAACGTTAACTCCCATCGGATCTGTCGCAACTTCACTCGTACCAATCCTGGAAAACAAATGACTGACTTCAGAAAATGTTGCAACGATTTGATCAGCCTTTTTTTGAAACTCAATAGATTGGGTTAAACTGGTATTAACAGGTCGGATCATGTGAAACGCAAAAGATCCTTCGCCAAGTTGTGGCAAGAACTCTGCTCCGCGAGTCATAAATAAACCGATTCCAAAAAGAACTGATGCGGCTCCGATAGCGACTGTTACTTTCGAATATTTAAACGCCCGTTCAAATACTGGAACATATAGGTTTCGAATCCAAATCATTAACTTTGGTTCTTTATCTGCAATGTTGCCTTTTAAAAACAGACTCGCTAAAGCCGGAGCAGTTGTGAATGATAATACAAATGCCGCCATAACCGCTATAGCAAAAGTTGAAGCCATAGGAATAAACATTTTTCCCTCAACCCCCGTTAAGGCAAAAACAGGTAAGAACACCATAACAATGATAAATTGTCCAAAACCAGCGGCTTTTCTGATTTCAACTGTCGAATCATAAACTGCTGCCTTCACTTCATCTTTAGTTAGACTACGCCCTAGAACTTTTGTTTTATTTTGAATGAATCGTACACAATTATCTAAAACAATGACTGTTCCATCAATAATTACACCAAAATCAAGCGCCCCTAGGCTCATCAAATTTCCCGAAATTCCTAATGGCTTCATTACTAAAAAGGTTGCCAGTAATGAAAGTGGAATTGTAATTGCCGTGATAATAGCAGCACGAATATTACCTAGTAGTATTAAAAGAATAATTGTTACTAAAAATGCACCTAGTAGCAAATTATGCTCAACAGTGCCTAATGTCGCATTAACCAGATCTGACCTGTTGTAGACTGTTGTTAATACCATGTCTGCCGGAATATTTTTTCGAATATCTTCAATTTTTTCATTTACCCGAGTCGAAACGGTCCGACTATTTTCACCTAACAACATCATCACGGTCCCAAGCACAGCTTCATTTCCATTATGAGTGGCTGAACCAGTTCTAAGTTCTTTTCCCAAAGTCACGCGAGCTATATCACCAATAGAAATAATTCGAAACGATTCCAAAGTTTTTACTGGAATTCTTTCTATTTCTTTAGCTGACTTAATCAACCCAAGACCTTGGACTAAAAATTGTTCCGAGGTTTGCTCTACGTAACCACCGCCAACATTTTTATTTACTTTCTCAAGCGCCTCTAGAATCTCATCAAAATGGATTCCATAAGAGGCCATTAGCTTAGGATTCGGCTGCACATGGAATTGCTTCTCGAATCCGCCAGAAGCATTAATTTCTGCTATTCCTTCAACCGTTAAAAGTCGTGGTTTTATAAACCAATCCAAAGTCGTTTTTAATTCAGTAAGCTGCTTAGTTCTTGCATCTTTTTCCGTCGCGATTTGTTTGTAATCGATGACAAATTGATAAATCTCCCCCAGTCCCGTAGAGATCGGTCCAAGCTCAGGCTTTGCACT
>JAYTPC010000063.1:0-4669 GCA_043747425.1 Bdellovibrionales bacterium | reverse complement strand
TTTATGTGCCCGGAATATTTTCAGCGATGCTGTTAAGTTCTTTGGCTATTGGATTCATGCTGGAAAGAAAAGTAAGCAAGCTGTTTAACTTACGACAAGCGCGCGTTGCAACTGCACTGAAATGGCTAGAATTTAGATTACCAGATTTGTTTATCTGGGTTTCTTTGTTTGCCGCATTTTTTAGTTTGGTTCCGGTCGGCGTTTCGGGTTTGCAAAAAATGAGTTTAAATTTTGTTATAGTCTCTGTTGTTGCTTTCTTTTTTCAAGGCTTAGCAGTCACTGAGTTTTTAACAAAAGCATTTCGATTTGGTCCGTTTTCGAAGATGGTATTATACATTTTAATCGTTCTGCAATTAGCTCCCGCTGTTGTTCTGATAGGGCTTGTGGATTACTGGGCTGATTTTAGAAAAAGATTAAGAAAAAAATTAAAAGTGAATTAATCAATTAAAGTGAGGATTTTATGAAAGTAATATTACAAAAAGACGTAAAAGATTTAGGAAAAGTTGGCGATTTAGTAAACGTCACTCTAGGCTTTGCAAGAAACTTGTTATTTCCAAGAAAATTAGCAGTTGAAGCAACAGAGAAAAAAGTGAACGAATACAATCATTTAAAACGTGTTGCTGATTCAAAAAAGAAAAAAGCAATCACCGAGCGCCAAGAATTTTTAAATAAAATTAAAGGCACGACAGTTACGTTCAAATTGAACGCTGGCGAGGGCGACAAGCTTTTCGGAACAGTAACGACCAACGATATTTCTAAGCAATTAGAAAAAGCTGGTTTTTCAGTAGACCGCAGAGACATCCACTTAGAAGAGCCAATCAAAGTTTTAGGCACACACAAAGCAATTATTCGTTATGCCGACAACTTAGAAGCAGCAATTCAAGTCGCCGTAGAGCGCGCTTAATTTAATTAGCCGCAGCTTTCAGCAAATTGACAAGATCTATTGAATAAAGGACTCTATCCAGAGTCCTTTATTTTTTTAAGTGATACACTTTTAAGGAAGCCAAATGAAAAACTTTTTTTTAATCAGCATTCTATTTTGTTCAACGTCAGCTTTAGCGCGCATCACCGATGATCAAGTGATTATAAAAACCATGGGTAACAAAATAGAAATATCCACTAAGCCTAAGTTTCATTTAAATGCAGAAGCTCCGGCAAATGCAGTCTTTGATGACTTGAAAGCGATTTTTAAACCGAATCCAAAAACAGAAAAACTTTTTGTATTTCTAGCGCCGGATAAAACCAAAAAAGCAAAACTAAGCTATTATGTCTGTGACGATAAAAAAACGGCCTGTGAGCAGCACGAAAAAGAAATTAATTTAATAGATCAAACTTCAAAAGATAAGAAAGCAGAAGCACCATCAACTACCAAAAGCCTCAAGTCAGACAAACAAACGCTTCTAGTTTTTTCTGCTCCTTGGTGTCCAGCGTGTCTGCGAATGGAAACGGAAACATATCCGATAAAATCCATACAAGCTCAATTGAAGAAAATGAACGTCGAAAAAATAAATATCGATTTACCTGAAAACTCAGAAATGTCTGATAAATTTCATGTGAAAGCGATTCCCACTTTAGTTTTACTAAATAAAGACGGCGAAGAAATTTATCGCTGGCTTGATTATCAACCCGCAAAGAAATTTGCTGTCGACCTTCAGACCGCATCAAAAAATACGGCCACCCTTGCTGATTTAGAAAAAAAAGCCAAGAAAGGCGACGCTGTGGCCATTTCAAAACGCGGTATGCTTTCGTACCTGGCGTATCAATGTGAAGACGCTATTAAATGGTGGTCTAAATCGAAGAATCAATCAGACATAAACTACAGATTAGCTGCTGAAATTCAATGTGCCGAAGAAAAAAAACCGGAAGAGCAAATTACTGCATTAGAAGACGGAATTAAGCAAAGTACGTCTAAACTGGATCAGCTGCGCTGGACATTAGATTTATTAGAAAAGAAAAAAGAAACTAACTCGAAGGATGACCTTAAAGCTGCGGCCAACAATGCTTTAGCGGATCTGCTCTCTATCACAAAAAATCCGAACGGCTTAAAAAAGTTATTTGCTGAAAGCACTTACGGCGACCCTGCTGGTTTTGAAATCGAAGAAGCGCTGACAATGAAATCAAGAATTTATACGTTGTTAGAAAAAACTCCGGAAAAACTAGAAGCTTTAGAAGCTGTTAAAGCAAATGCAGAAAAAAGAAATGTTTCGGTCGATCGACCTGGCGAAATGCTATTAGCCATTGCGTATCTAAAAGAGGCGGATGAAAAAGTGCGGGTTCAAGAAATGTATCAGCAACTTTTAAATCGCTATCCAGATACGTATGTGTACCACGAAAAATATGCGCGCTATCAGTTAAAAAATAAAAACTATGATCAAGCACTGTCTAGTATAAATACCGCATCAACTTACCCAGAAGGAAACGTGCCCCAGCTGCAGTTATTAAAGGCGCGCATTTTAAGTGAGATGAAAAACAAGGATCAAGCCATCGTTGTTATCAACGAGGCATTAAAGCTAGAAAATATTTCGCATAAGAAATATAAGAAAACTTTGGCTGCCCTTGAGACTTTGAAGAAAGATATCGAGAAGTAAAATTGATCCTACGGTGGATTTTAACAAATATGAGTAATATGCACTTGACTGCACAAAACTCATGAGTAATATGCAGTCTTATGCACAATAGAGACAGATACATTCAAGCCTTAATTCAGGATTACCTTAAGAAAAGAATGATTTTCGTTGGTGGTCCTAGGCAAGTGGGTAAGACAACGCTTTGCGTGTCGTTTTTAAAGCCGCAGCATTTAGATAATCCAAATTATTTAAATTGGGACGACTTGGGTTCGAAGAAAATCTTACGAAATGGTGAGCTGCCAAGCGCAAAACTGATCGTCATTGATGAAATTCACAAATTTAAAAATTGGCGGAATCTGCTAAAAGGTTTTTACGATAAACGGCAGGAAGGGTCCAATTTTTTAGTCACTGGATCTGCAAGGCTCGATTATTATCGGCGGGGCGGCGACTCATTATTTGGAAGGTATCGATACATTCGTTTACACCCTTTTTCCGTGAATGAATTAAAGATTAAAAACAACTCAGACCTAAGCCATTTGTTAAAATTCGGCGGATTTCCAGAGCCCTACTTCAGTGGATCTGAAAAAGATCATAAATTATGGTGTAGAGAAAGACTGCATAAGATTGTCAACGATGACATCAGAGATTTAGAATCGGTCAGAGAGTTCAATTCGATTGAAACCTTGGCAGAATCTTTGCCCGAAAGAGTCTCGGCACCATTGTCTATCAGATCGCTAGCAGAAGATTTGCAAGTTAGCCCACACACGGTTGAAAGATGGATCGATATTCTAGAAAAGGTCTATTATTGCTTTAGAATCGCACCGTACGGAAGTCCGAAAATAAGGGCAGTTAAAAAAGAAAAAAAATTATATTTATGGGACTGGAGCACGCTGAAAAACAATCCCGGCGCACAGTTTGAAAACCTAGTGGCTTCACATCTTCTGAAGTATTGTAATTACATAGAGGACTCGGAAGGCGACGAGATGGAGCTTCGTTATTTAAGAGACACAGATTTAAGAGAAGTAGACTTTGTAGTACTAAAAAATAAAAAACCGATTTTCGCTGTTGAATGTAAAACTGGAGAACGACAATTATCAAAACATTTGCTTTATTTTAAAGAACGGACGTCGATACCCTATTTCTATCAAGTTCATCTTGGTGAAAAAGATTACGTCACAGAAACAAATGTCAGGGTGCTGCCATTTGTTAAATTTTGTAATGAAGTTGGGTTGGTTTAGATTTATCAAATAAAAAAAGGGTGCTTGAATAAATTCAAACACCCTTCCAAATTTAAAATTTACTAAAAAATTAGTAGTTTGGGCTGCAAACAGTTTCAATTAAGAAAACTTGATTGCGGCCTAGTAATCCACCTTTTTTGCTTCGCAGGCTGGATACAGCTCTCATACCACCAATAATAGACTTATTTTCAAAATTTGGCTGAATGCCATCTTCTTTTATCCATGCCGTTTCAAGACTAAGTCCTGTAACGTCGTCATAAATTTCAATAGCACCTTTTTCGGCTACAGCGTTGTATCTGTATGCCACTTGAAGCTGCTTGTTTCTGACTCCTCCCGCGCAACGACCATCGGGCTTGTTTAGAAGTTCACAGCCTACTTCGAAAGTAACTAAATTTTCTGTAGTGGAGTTATGTAATAGATCACTGATCGACTTACCTTTCTTAGGGATTGTTTTTTCTGCGATAACTGCATTTACTTCACATGTTACACTTTTTGCTAACTTGTCTGCTGCAAAAGCTGTATTCGCCAAAAGAACCGCAATAACTAAAATTGATTTTTTCATAAATCTCCTGTTTTTAATGGTGTCCAGAGATTCATGTTGCTAGCTTTAGTCCAATTTTTAAATGGGTCTTATTTGATGTGATGGTAAATGGGTGATTAAGGATTTTACAGCAGGCTCTTAACCGTTACTGGCCGCGCTCGGGACTGACTCCGTAGAAAACTTCGTCCAAGTAGATAAGTAGACATTCGCGCAAGTCCTCAACCGTCATGTCTTTAGGATCGACTTCCATTGCACGAAGCGCTGCGAACAGTTCAGTTTCCATCGTGTTTGCGTCGATCTGGGCGCGCTCAGCGAATTGCTCT
>JAYTPC010000062.1:0-13134 GCA_043747425.1 Bdellovibrionales bacterium | reverse complement strand
GAGCTAGAAGCATTTACAGAAGCCTTTTCCAAAGTGATTAAGCGGTCTTGATCACGATCAATCAAATTCCAAACGATAGCTTTTTCTTCGCACGGAAATGGAATCTGAATTTCCATACCGGGCTCGATAACATCGATATTTGGCAGATTGTTAATTTTTATTAACTTCGAAAGGCTGCCGTTATTCCCGAACACGGGTTCAAGATCTAGCAAACGCAAGATGGATGCGATATAATCTGATTTTTTTACAAGATACTTTGTTGGTTTCTTAATCGGAGTACAAACGTCTGCACCCGAATTTTGCACAAAGCCAAAAAACAATAGACACACTATGATAAATAAATTGACTGCTTTCATCATCTCTAATTGTTTCAATGACTTAGAAGAATTGAAAGTGATTGAATCCAAGCCAGTGACAATCTAGACGAGCTTAAAGTCTAAAAAGTCCAGAGACAAAAGTCAGGTTCAGTGCGAAAGACCAGCTTCAGAGGCCACTTTCAGAGACTTTGAGCAAATCTTTCAAATTTAAAGTTAATTTTTTATCCGCAACAATAAACTGATTTTCTTCAGAATTAAAAAATCGAAAGCTTGTTAAATTCCAAATTTTTGACCATTTTTTTTGATGATTCGACAAATATATTTTTGTATCAATTTGCGTAGTGAATTCTCCAGTTTGCGGTGGAAAGCGAAACATATGCGTGAAAGGAATTAAAAAAGATTCCAATTCTGAATTTGCAATATTCGCATTGCACTTCGTAACTATTCTTAAGTCTTCACCAGATTCTCCTTTGAATTGAAGCTCAATAAACTGAAATTTTTTACACATTTTGTTATTTTCACTTCCATGAATTTGGATCGATGCTCCGTCACCAATCAATTCTGTGGTGATGTCTGATGATTTAAACAAGTTTTTTTTGTAAGCTAGTGATCCTAAAATTCCAAGAATACCAGCACACAAAATAAGAATAAATAGATTTGCTTTCATTTGTATTAATAGTTTTCTAAACTGGCTGGCATCCTAGAATTAGATTTGTCATAAGGCTCTAGAACGGCAGGACCAGTAAGAATTTTATTTAGCAGTTTTTCTTTCAAGCTGGCACTGACATCCAGCACGGTCGCAACTTTTGCAAAAGATTCAGCTTTCGCAGTGACATGTCCTAAGCGATATATATCCGCTAAGGTCTTTACGTAAAAGTGCTCTGTTGGATTTTCATCATAATAGTCTTCAAACACCGCAATGGCTTCGGCGGATTTGTTTTGCTCCATTAATGCCCACGACAACAGTGGCTTCAAATTTTGGTTTTTGGATTTTAGCTGAATAGCTTTACGAACAAAGTATTCAACATCGGCAGCTTCTTTACCTTTCACATACCAAAGCTCTGCTAGGCCCGCGTATATTCCTGAATTCTTCGGATTAATTTCAATTGCTTTCGCTAACTGCCGCTTAAAAGATTTTTGATTATTTAGCCGGTAATGAATGAATGCCATTTTGAAGCGAAGCTCTTCATCATTTGGATGAAATCCGATGCCTTGTTCTATTAAGGCAACGCTTTCGACGTATCTTTTGTTTTCAATCATCAAATCTGCATACCCTATATAAAGGGCCAGAAGATCGGGTCGCTTCATGTGTGCCTTCCGCAAACGATTGACGGCTTTATCTAAATTTCCATTCTTTTTGTCGAAGTCAGCTAGTTCCACTTGTGAATCACCAAAATATTCAGACATTGGTTTAAGCTGATCTAGCAAGCTAACAGAATCGTTTTGACGATCCGTTAACTGGTAAATTTTAGAAAGATAATATTTAGCTTCGTCATCATCACGAACTTCTAAAAATGCTAAGTATTGTGCTTCAGCTATTTTATAATTTTTCATTAGAAAATAAACATGGGCTGTCTTCAGATCAATCACCAGTGGATCATAAATCCAAGGGCGCTGCTTGTTGTATTCGCGTAAAGCAACATCGTAATTTTGCAGCTGCACAGACACAAAAGCCAACTTTTCTGAGATTTCAAAATTAAAATCGTTAGTATCTGAAAACCGCTGCAAAATTTCATTGGCTGCTTGCCAGTTTTTGTCTCGAAAATAAGAGTCCGATAATAAACTAATATTTCCGTAAAAATTAGGCATCAGCCGATTTGCAATAATCAAATATTTTTGCTCTTCGCTCCAGTTTTTTTGTAAGCGATAAATCGCAGCTTTTTCCCTAACAGTTAATTGCAAAGCCTCATCAGTGACCGTATTTAATTTTTCTATTTTCTGAAGCTGAGCAAGCGCTTTATCATAGCTTTGGTCTAACTTATGAATGTAAAATACGGCCCAATGAGCTTTCTCATCTGCTGGGTTAAGATTTACTAAGTAAGTGTATATCTGCAATGCTTTGGAAAAAATTTGCGTGTCCAAATACAAGTCGCCAAGCTTTCGTAAAGCAAGCAAATTATTTGGTTCTATTTTTAAGACTTCAGTCAGTTGAGCACTGGCCAAGTGTTCAATTTTCTCTTTTCGAAATGCGTCAGCCAACTGAATTTTACTGGTTACATTTTTTGGATCATGCAAAAGCGAAAGCCGGTACAGCTCGATGGATTCAACTGTCTTCCCATCAAGATAGTAGCCCCAAGCTAACTGCCTGTAGTACTCAGTCCGCGTGATTCCACCTGGAAAGATATCTGATGACACTGTTCGCAACTCGTTCACATTCACGTGTGCACACGCCGAAAGTAAAAACAGGGTCAAAAAGATAATTAAATACGAAGTTTTCACAGAGTATTTATCGGCTAATTACTTAGCTGACTAAAAAACAGAGGTCTTAAACTAGACCTGCAGTCTGAGCGTTTAATTAACTTGTCTCAGATTGAATCATCACCGTAAAATTTTAGCTTAAATGACAGCTAATAGTTATTCTAACAACTCGAAGTTACAAAAGGAGTTTCCCATGAAATTGGCAATTTTATTTATAGTGGTATTTTCTCTTCAATCTGCTTTTGCACAAGAAGCAGAAATTTCAACACCTGTCGCACGCATCAAACGAATGGAAAAACGCTCTAAAAAAGATGGTCAGGTAAGCGCACGCGAAAAAAAGAAAATCAACCATGCACAAAATCGCGCTAGTCGCTCGATCAGTAAAAAGAAGCACAACAAAAGATAACTTCAAAGACCTGAAAAAAATATTACAAATTTTCTAATTCACTTTTTAATCTATGGATTTGGGCCATAAATTTAATTGTTTCTAAATTGTCTTTCAACTGCTCTAGTCGACTAGCACCTAATATTACAGAGCTGACGTTCGGATTGATCGCGCAAAAACCAATTGCTAAATGAGTCATCGAAACACCCGTTTTATCTGCAAGGATTTTTAGTTTCATCGCAAGATCCGCGTTCTTAGGCTGAAGAATTTCTTCTTTAAGCCAGTTTAAATTGGGCATCGCTGCTCGAGTACCTACGGGTATACCGTTTAAATATTTACCAGTTAGTAACCCTGAAGCTAAAGGACTCCAAATTGTTAAGCCCAGCTTCATTTTTTTATAAAGTGGTACATATTCGTCTTCTACTTTGTTCCTTGTAACTAAATTATACTGCGGCTGTTCAACAATGGGTCGCTGTAAACTATTTTCTACAGCAAAATCAAAGGCCTCTTCAATTTTTACAGCTGGCCATTCGCTCGTACCCCAGTAAATAGCTTTTCCATCACGAATCATTTGATCCATGGCAAAAACGATTTCTGAGATCGGAGTTTCTGGATCATAACGATGGCAGTAGACCACGTCGACAAATTCCGTTCCCAGACGTTTCAGCGATCCATCAATAGCTTGCATCAAATACTTGCGGTTCAATGTGTCCTTGAAATTGACTCTTGATTCTATTCCCCAATAAAACTTAGTTGTAAGAACGTATTCGTTTCTTTTTAGTCCCAAATCTTTAAAAGCCTGCCCCATCAAAAGTTCTGATTGGCCCAAAGCGTACACTTCAGCATTATCAAAGAAATTAACTCCTTGATCAAAAGCATACTTAATACAATCTTTGATCAGTGTGTTGTCTAATTGTTTACCGAAAGTGATCCATGAACCAAATGAAAGTTGACTGACTTTTAAACCTGAATTTCCTAATTTTCTGTATTCCATAAGTTAAAAATACACCCGTAGAATAACTGTAGGCAATACAATTTCAAAAAACATATTCGCTGTTACCAGTACATATGAATATTTTTTGTCTATGGCAAACTCAGCTTGTTACTCAATCTTAATCTTAATCCCATTCTTTTAAGTGCGACTTCAGATTCAGAAGATAGAGCCTGCCAAAATTCATTTTTTTGTAAGCTGTACTTTGGGTTGAAAATAAGCGCCTGAATCTGAGCATTTTTATCACTGTCGATGCAGATGATGCCTGGCAGTGATTCGATGTTATTCGAATTTTCATTGATTTCAGCAACCATCATATTGTTATTCGAATTGTTGCCACAGATGTTGTTAAAAATTACAGAAATTTCTGTTGATAGCTCTGGAGAATAGTAATTAATAAATAAATCATTACTGATCGTCATAATTTTTTTATTTCTTAAAAAGTAGGAAAATATATCATCTGAAACATTCGTTTTAGTCGACTGAAAATACTCATCTGCCGGGTGGGCATAAATAGAGTTCATTTCATGACTTTTTTCTGATGCGCAATCCATACATAAAGACTCAGCAACGATACACTTTAACTTATTATCACAAGTTTTTTGGCAAAGCGACTCATCCTGATTACACTCAATGATCAAATTTTTAGATATGCCAGTTTCACTATTAAAATGAACGGACGAATACATTTTACTAGCCAGTAGGTTTTGAGAAAGGCACGACAAAATAATCAAGATTAATATTTTCATTTGTTGTCCATTTTTATTTGTTGAATTAATTTTTTATCCATCGTCATGTTAAAAAAGTTAGCCTGTTTATCACAAGTTATCGGCACCTTGTAGACGTGGTCGCTATTCTTATTTTTTATTTCAGCTGATTTGTAATTTGACTGTTTGGTATTAAGATAATCAGGCTCTTCCACAAGATGAATCTGATCCACTTTTAAGCCTGTTGTTTGTTCGTATTCTTTGACAACCAAAGACTCACACATATTAGAACGACAACTTAATCCTCGCGACAACATCGGCACACAATTTTCGGGAATACGATTATTATTTTTAACATAGGCATCCACGATATAATCCGTATTCAAATTAAATTCGGTTGGGTTGGCAATTTGGTCATTTCTAAAGTTGTTAAAACGAATCAAACTGGACGCTAACCGAATGACAAAACCAACAGGAGTAAATGAGCCCAAAGCACCCAAAAGCAGAGGTGCTTTTTCGAAATTAATGCTGCACTGACCACAGATTTGTTTATTGTTTTTATCATTTCTTTGAAAAGAATCTGCTGAGCCGTCCAACGAAGTGGTTATTTTCTTTGAACTTCCTTTGCACGCATTTGCAGAAATTCCCTTAAAAACATAGCGATTATTCACTTCACTTAAATTTGTTTCCACTTCAGAAATTTGAATTGCACAAGGGGCACCAAGCAAATTTCCAAAATTGACTGCAAGCGATTTACGAACCTCATTTTTACTGAACTCAAGGTCGAACTGGACATGCCCGTTTTCAACCAGTTTATTAAATGAAACAAGCTCTTTTTTACTGTAGTTAACGTCTAAATAAATTGGAAGAGCGGACCAGCCAAATAAAAGTGATGAGGCAATATCTGCAGTCAGTTTTTTCTTATTCAATCTGCTAGATTCCCACGGATCATAGACACCGCAAGCGAATTTCTCTGCATTTTCATTAAACAACGGAGCCGATACAAACTGAGTTTTCAAAAATATTTTTGAATGAAGTAAAAGTTTGTTCAAATCTGTGAATGACTCGATCATTTTACGATGGCAATCAATCGAATTAGCGCAAAGGCCAAGGACGTAAGTGCTATCAGAGCCTGAATTTTGTTTAAAAGTTTCCATTTCTGAAGTCAGTTTATACCGACTTATAAATCGTTTGTACCAGGGGCGATAATTCGTCCAGTTATCTGTTGGTTTTTTATTCTTAGCAATTTGGCTATCATATTGATTACATAATTTAGTGATTTTCGGGGAAATTTCATTAAAAGCCTTTATGATCTCATTTGCTTTAAGTCCATATTTAAGAACGCCATCAATTTGTTGATAGTTGGACTGCATATTTTCAATATCTGTCTTAAACAAAGAATAGGGTTCGGACTGTGTTAAAATTCGGTGCTCCATACAAAGGTAAAATGCACTTTCACTATTTTTCAGATCATTTATTTCAAACTCTAAATCTTGATTCAATAACTGATAACTTTTTTGGCTTAAGACCGAACTATACAGCTGATTCGCACTAAAAAGCTTATCAATATTATTGGACGTGAATCCAAGATATGATTTTTGAAAGTCCTTGATCCACTGATTATTGTCAGATTTTTTTGTAATCTGTGAAGAGATGTTATCTTCCATTTCAGTATCATTTTTTAAGATTTGATCTTTCATTTCAAGTGTCGATCCGGTCATTTCCAATTTTTTTCTATCAGTTGTGAAAAGAGTTCGTAATTCTGCTGAACTAAGATAGTCTGATTGGCATTCAGGCTTTTCGATAGATCTACAGCCGTTCGATAAAATAAGAAGCTGCTCTTCTACAGGTATTAACAAACTGATTTTATGGTAGGGACTGTCCAATAAATTTTTCAATCGAGGATTTCGCCAAGCACTTGAAAGATATTTCTTAAAACTATTCCAAAACACAAAACCATCTTTTTGCCATTTTTGTGGTTCACTCGATTTAATATTGAAATTAAAAATAGGGTAAAGATCTAAGTTGTTTTTTATGTTGTTATCATCACAATTAATTTGATTTTTTCTATTTAAATTTAGTTTTGCAATTTGTGTTAATTTGTCGGCGTTAACCTCTCGTAAAAAAAGATTTGAATAATATGTATTCACTTCGCTGACTTGCAGACATTCCACATTCTTGATTTCTTTTGAAAAATCCAACTGATCCCAGTTTGACTTTGCTAAATTATCTTCATTTAAATAAGGTAATTTTTGATTGAGCAAACCACTTAAGATAATTTGAGATAACTGGGCCAGCTTTATTTTGTTATACCTAAGACCTTCCCCTATGAATGATGTTTGGTCCTGACTCGTTTGTTTAGCTAGGTTATTCAGTAAAATTCCTAAGTTTCTGTAGTTTCCACTTATAAATATAGATTCGGCTGGTTTTGCCATCTCTGCAGAGCACTGTGCCGAATTAGATATTGTTAACCAGGAATTTGATTCAGTCTGAGACAATGCGACGGACGAAATAGTCCAAACAATAAGTAACAGCATCAAATTTTCAATTCTAAGTTTAAATTTCATACGATTGAAACAGTTCACAAAGCTCGCCAACGAAATGTTTTACACTGAGACAACCAATTCAATTCAGATCGGTTTTTGATATTTAAGACAACTCAAGTGACTTAAATTGTCTTGAAAGTATAAAATCCTATTCACTTTGATCAAAGAAAAATTGGACCATTAACGCCCTGTTGGTTTTAAACCTTCAAAACAATTGGAATGACTTTTGATAACTAGGTTTTGTGGTTTTAACTATTTGGAGGAACAAATGCTTACAAGAATAATTATTTCATTTGCAATACTTGTCTGTTTACAAGTGAATGCCCAGACTTCAGATCTGTCTGAATTAGAAGTCGGCTCTAAAAAGCAAGATGCTCAGACTTATCTAAGCCAGACAGATGCTGAATTGATTTCGCACATGAATAACGAGATCGAAGAAAAATGCGATGATCACGGATGTACCTTCGTATCCAGAGTCGATCATAAGAAAGGTTGGACCATCGGATTCAACATCGGAAATGGCAACAATAACAACGGAACATCTATCTATTTAAATGGAGGCCAATCTGCGAACAGCAATCAGAATTACGCAGGAGTTTCATTGTCCTACACAAATATGAATTGCATATCCGATTTTAAAATTGATATGGACGATTTTATTAACAACAAAGCCCGTGCAATTCAAGAACGTGATGTCGATGGAACTTATGCAATGAAACCGCTAACTTCCGATTACAAATTCGTTCAATTGCTAAAGTTAGAAATTTATAAACAACTTGGTCAATCTGGCTGCTTAAGATAATAAAACTTAAAAAAAATATAAACAGGAGACTCTAAATATGAAAACAATTCGATCTGCAAAAAAATTACTTCTTGCCTCAGTCGCTGCACTGACTGTACTTGCACCAACAGCGAATGCGATGACGTTTCGCTACAAGTTCAAAGTCGCAAGCTCGGGCGTCAGCATGTATGCTTGCAACGCAGGCGTTGCATCACAACTGACTGGCCTTGTGTGCGTTGATAAAAAAAATGGGACTAGCTACACCGGACAAGCTGCGCGAATGTATGCTGAAAGCTGTTCAACTGCAAAAGCAAATTGCAATTCAAGTATCGTTTGTTCTCAGCAGTTGGGGTCCACCTACATCAACGGCATGACTGCTTCGGTAAGCCCTTGGACAGACAACAGCGAAAGCATCAGGCCCGGAACCAAGAAATCAGCCGCAGCACAAATCAATCATAAATGGTCAACATTGGTCAGTGAATCCGACGCGGTCAACAACGTCGTCCATGATCTTTCGTTTATGTTCATGACGGAATTGTACAATGCAAAATATTTCGTTGATATTTGTGTTCGAGCTCCTCAAAATGGATCAGCTGAAAGCAGCTTAGGAAATTCATTTATCTTAAGTCAAAAAGCAAGTGGAATTCCCTTGTTGTATACGAAAAAAATTATCCCTGGTGAAACAAATCGTGATGGAGTTATCTTAGATGAATCCACGACAAACTATTTAGCAGAATCAGGCGTTAAAGTTCAAAGTTTTGCAGTTTGTGACACAACCGCAGCAAATTCGACGGCTGCTAATTCAACAACAAACTCTGCAGAATTCGTCTACGGAGCTGACGGAATTACACCTGTATCTGGTAAAAACAGTCAGCCATTTTATGCATACTCTTCACCAAGTATCGTTAATGGCCAAGAAGTTCAGCTGAATAATGTTTACGTTGGTAATCCACGTTTTTGCAAAATCAGATATGTATTCACTGAAACAAATGCTGCTAGCTCAGCACCAAAGTATCGTGATTGGAAATTAAAAGGTGCGGAAATGTGTACATTTACAGAATTCAACGACCCTTTAACTGAAGCTGCACCTCAGTAATTTTTTTGAATTGTACGACAATTAATTATTAGGAGTGCTTAATATGAAACAAAAATCTAGATTTATGAAACAAATCATATTAAGCACTTTAATTTTAACATTTTCCTCAGTCCAAGTGCTAGCCTGCGAAGTTACGAAAATTTCTGGTTCAATTTCAAAAATTTTTATTGATCCCAATACGGGGGATATTCAAAGTGACTTACCTAACGAGGGAATGACCATAAACAAGTGTGGTCCAAAAACAACGCACATTCTAATCTCAAAAAATACAGTTTTCCAGTATTTAAATTCTAGGTCCCAATCCGTAGAAAAAACAAATCAAATTCAAATTAACAAAACGTGCTCGATAAAAAATGAAGTCTCAGGGTATGAACAATTGAACTCTGACTTATATTTTTCACAACTGAAATTGAAAAGCGAAATACTCAATAAATGCTTACTATTTAATATATCAAATTCGTTGGATCAAAAAATAGAGATCTTGCAGTCCAATGACTGCCATGTCGTGAAATCAAACCCAGCAGGCTCGGACCTTGTTTTACAAGGATCCGCTTGTACGATGGTTTATAATCAAAGCGTCCCGCAAAATATTAAATACTTAATCAACGATGATTGCAAAACCTCAAATTTCATAATGCAGTACGAAGCACAAGACGTTCTAACTCAAATCCTGATCCAAGAAGCCTCGAACACAGAGCTCATAAATCCTAACAGCCGAAAAGCTGAGAAATTCATAAAAGGAAATCCAGAGGGACCTTTTGTCAGCCGAAATATGATCTTAAAATTTCTTCCAGAGCTTGAGAAATTTCCTACAGAAAATGATGAAGTCAGCAAATTAAATTTTCCTTCGGTCTTATCTGCAAATTTTCATCAAGGCCAAGTGCTGATGCGCAGCTTTGGAAAACAAACAAAATTTGATTTCGAATTTTTAGTTGAAAATTTATCTAAGTCATTCTGCAAAGATGGCTTCTGTACGAAGGCCAGTCAATCAGTGAATCCGGTGATTGCACGGATAGATATTTATAAAAAAAATAGCAACCGCTATGAAAAACTAAATTCAGAATCTTTTTATGCTCCGCTATTTATTCCGATGAATTGGTCTGGTTTACTTGAAACTTCAGATCGTGGACTTTTTGTAAACGGCTTACAAAATTTATACTTAGTGGATAAAGTCATTCATCCTAACGACCAGATTCGAATTCAAGTAGATTTTTTGGATGCAAAAGATATTTTGGACGATTTAAAAATGATGGCACCAGATGAAATTGGATTTTCGGATTCTACAGATTCAAATGGATACAGCGATTCACTTCCCAAAATGCCAACCCTGAAAGCACCTTCTTTGAGCGCTAAACTTGTAAGCCTGCCAAATATTGGGCTTGGCAATATCAATGTAAAAGATTTAGAGAATTTTGGTATCGATATGAAAACATCATTTACTCACCGATTCAAAAAACTTTGTAACCGTGATAATAAATGCGCTGACATTAAAACTTATGAGCCCTTTGATAGACTAGTAACCGAATTTTCCGTGGGACCAACCGAAAACGGATTAATCAGCACTGAAAACATAATTGTTCAGAAAAAGTCAAAAGTTTTTGAAAGCTACACGAAAAAAATAGGCAACTACCCAGCAATTGTATGTCAATAAAAAGATTTTTACTTACTTTTTTCAGTTTTATTTTATTTTCATCAGTCATTTATGCTGATGTATGGCCAGTTAACAATTCATGGAATTCATCTTGGGAAAAGAAATATGAAACATGGATTTCCGAGTCCGTAAAAGAAGATTTTTTTATAAAAGGTAAAATTGCTACAGACTGTGCCGACTCTGTGATTGCTCTTAGAACTATTTTTGCCAGAGATAATCAACTGCCTATAGCTTTTCATTTGAGTGACGGCTCAGTATTGACTCAAGCTTCTGAAAAAAAAGAAAACTCACCCGATGCAAAAAAAAATTGGAGTGATGACAGACAATTCGTAAAGTATTTAATTTTTTTATTAAAAAACACCAGCTCTTCCTCGTTAATCAAAGACGCCTATCCTATCAGTTTAAGCAGCCATTCCATTCGTCCTGGAGTTTTCTTTATACATGACTATGTTGAAAGTCGTCATGTCGATATCGTACACAAGATCGATTGGTCTGGGCGAACTCTGCCGCTGACGATGCTGTCCTCAACGGTCCCAGCTGAAATTCGCGAGTTAACTTCCTATCCATTTTATTTTACTTCATTTCCGATAAAAAACAAAAGTGGATTCATGAGGTTTCGCTGGCCTAACCAAACACAAACCGATTTTTTCTCGAACGAACAATATGACCTTGAAAATCAATACGCGAAACAAAGTTTTGACAGTGTCGTTGCAAAGCGCATTTTGGGTTTCCCCCTTAAAGCAGACGTAAAAATTCATCAGCTTTTTTCTAGTCTGATTGAGAAATTGAATTCACGCATAAAAATAGTTGAAGCTGGACATCAACACTGTCATATCGATGAATGCCAGAAAGGCAGTTCAAGCTATTACAACTACAGCACGCCTGCTCGTGATGGAAATATTGGTTACATGATATTTTTAATTGAAGAAATTGTTAATAACGAAGGCTTCGGGGAAGATTCATCAACTATTAGCCTTATTCATCAAGAGTATTTAGCATCAGAAATTCGTATCACTGCAGACAGATCCCTAAGCCTAAGAGATGTGATAAGTGTCTGGAAAGATAACCAATACAGTTCAAACCCCAACGATGCTATTCATATACGCTGGGGCTTTTGACTGAAAATTAAACTTTCTTAATTTTATCCTAAAAGCTTCAAAGCTAACTGCTGTTGTTGATTGGCCTGACTCAGAACTGACGTTGCGGCTTGAAGCAAAACATTATTTCTAGCTAGACGACTTGATTCTTCGGCAATATCAGTGTCACGAATTCGTGAATTGGCTGCTGAAAAATTTTCGTCTGTTGTCTGCAAAGTTTGCGAAACTGTTTGCAATCGATTTTGTACTGCACCTAAATTCGCTCTGATCCCATTCACGTAATTGATAGCATCATCAAGAACACCAAGACTATTTCTTGCTTGTTCTTTGCCTGCAACAGATTGATCTAGCAGCTGCATGGCTTCGATGCTGGCGTTGCTGCTCTGAGCATCGTAGGTAATTCGGTCTTGAAACTCGACGTTATTCACACCAATCTGAATATCAAGTAATCCACCCTGACCGTTCAGCAGCGGTGTTCCATTAAACTGCGTTGTTTGGGCAACGCGGTCGATCTCTTCTTTTAACTGTTGATATTCAATATCGACGTAAGCTCGTTCACGATCGCCAATTGTATCTGATGCAGACTGAACTGCTAATTCACGAAGCCTGGTTAGCATGGATGTGACTTCGTTAAGCCCACCTTCTGCGACTTGCACCAATGAGATTCCGTCATTCGCGTTTCGATTGGCTTGTTTAAAACCTCTGATCTGTGCTTTCAGATTTTCTGAAATTGCTAATCCAGCAGCATCGTCAGAAGCTTTGTTAATTCTATACCCCGACGACAAACGCGCCATCGTTGTTCCCATATCTATATTTAAACCATATAAATTCCGTTGCACATTCAGCGCTGGAATATTGGTTGCTATTCTCATTCCCATAATTATCCTCCGTGTTTATTATTCATCCTTGAATGGTCCTTTCCTTGGTCATGTCAGAAATCCATTTCTGACAGTTTATGAACGTATTTGATTCGTCATCATGACAATTCAAATAAAAAATTTTTAATCTTTGTTCATGCTGTGATTTTTCTTCAAAGAAAATCACTTGCACGAACAAAGTTTGTTTAAAGTCGAACCGCTACTTTCGTAGCAGTTCTTCAATCGCAGGAAGCACTTTTTTCACATCAGCATGTCGTCGCTTGCACT
>JAYTPC010000061.1:0-1388 GCA_043747425.1 Bdellovibrionales bacterium | reverse complement strand
GAAGGTTTGTAGAAGTCAGCGCTATTGATCAGGTCAGCGACCTGATCATAGGCTTCGCGTTCTAACATCAAGCCGCCGAGCACAGAGTACTCGGCCTCAAGACTTTGAGGAGGAAGTTTTTGGCTCATCTTGTTCCCCCTCGAATAGATGAAAGAGTTTAGTCTCTAGATAGTTACTAAATAATTAATTAATGAATAATTATTGAGTTAAAGAAGTCGTTGGCGCGTTCAAAGTCTCAGTTACTTGAGCTTGAGCACCTTTTTTTGGTTTCAATTTGTAGTTGTCGATTTTCTTTTTAAGAGTGTTACGGTTGATACCTAACATGATAGCTGTCTTAACTTGGTTACCATTGTAAGCCTTAAGAGCTAACTCAATCAATGGACGCTCTACTTGTTCAAGAACGATATTATAAAGACCGTTTAACTCAACTTGAGCTTCTTTTTGTTGTTGGAAAAGAACTTCTAATTTGCTTTTCACTAATTTCTCTAGGCTGACCTGTTGTAGGTTAGCAACAAAAAGATTTTCTGAGTTATTCAGATTTGGCGTCATGGGTGTCCCTCTCGTATTTATGTTATTTGCGGATCATACTCCGCGAGTTGTGGATAACCAAATATACTTATGTAGCTGCAAATGCAACCTTGCTTTTGATTTATTTTGCAAAATATTTTCAGCCAACCAGCGTTCGGGCACTTGGCCGTGTGATGGGCTGTATAAAATTGTAAATTTTTTTGATAATTCATGTTGACGACAAAAATTTTCTGACCAGTCGAAGTCTTTTTCAGAACAAATCACAAACTTATATTCTGTATTTTCCCTCGAGAAATCGATGTTTTCTAATAGAAAGCTATCTGCGGCTCCGCTATCAGGAGTTTTTACATCAAGAATTATTTTTACACGTGGATCAACAGATTTAATTGTTAAAGAACCACTGGTTTCTAAAGAAACAGTGTGTCCTAAATCGCATAGAATGTTGATAAGGTTGTGGATTTCCTTTTGCAGTAGCGGTTCGCCACCAGTGATACATACGTACTGGGCCCCATATTCTTTTACGACGCGTAAAATTTTTTCAATCTCCCAGAATTCGCCCTCGTTATAAGAATACTTGGTGTCGCAGTAAGTGCAGCGCAGGTTACACGCCGTTGTTCGAATAAACACCGTTGGGTTTCCGGCGTAAGAGCTTTCACCTTGAATGGAATAGAATATTTCATTAATTTTGATCATGAAGAATCCGTTTTGTGCCCCTGGCTCGGACCAATGTCAAGACTAGCGCTTGTTTTAGGTCCTAATTGTTTAATCTAGACGTGACTGGACCCTGGTGTTTTTGCACGTCAGCATAAGCCCTATTACATTGAATTCATGAGTCCTTTTTTTAAGAAATTTAAACATGA
>JAYTPC010000060.1:0-10335 GCA_043747425.1 Bdellovibrionales bacterium | reverse complement strand
TTTGAATATACCAGAAAGCTCGGTTTTGGAAGAACTTTGTTGGATTTATTTGGTTTTATATCAAACAAGGTCTTGATGGCCACAGATTTTTGTGGTTTTAACGTGATTACAGAACTGCATTTTAAGGAGTCAGATATGAGTCGTTGTGAATTAACTGGAAAATGTGTGGTTGTTAAGAATTTAGTCAGCCACTCTAACATCAAAACTAAGAGCACGGCTCAGCCAAATGTTCAAAGAAAACGAATATTTAGCCGCACATTGAATGAAATGGTTCGTCTGCATGTTGCAGCTAGCACAATTCGTGATATGGAGCATTCAGGTGGATTCGACGCTTTCATTTTAAACATGAAAGAAGAAAACCTTTCTAAACGCGCCATGGTCGTAAAAACTAAAATTCGTCGCAAAATGACAGCTAAGAAAAAGGCATAAGAGGAAAATTATGAAATTAAAAATAAAAAAAGGCGATACGGTTCAAGTGACAACTGGTTCTGATAAAGGAAAAAAAGGAACAGTTATCGAAGTAAAGCCGCTAGCTATGAAAATTAAAATTCAAGGCGTTAAAATTCAAACTCACTACGACAAAAAAGATGGTCTTTTGAAAAAAGAAGGCTTCATCGATTATTCGAATGTGAAATTGATTGAAGTCGCAGCAGCCAAAGAGAAAAAAGCCGCTGTTAAAACAACAAAAAAGACATCCGCAAAATCTAAGTAATCGAGAAAATAATTGAGCAGTGCCCTGACAGAAATCTAGTCTGGGCCAGTCGGTGTTAGCTAGAATTTGTCCTGGATATAAAGTCTAAAGTTCAGTCCTGACAAATCAAACCATTTATTGATAGCCACAAAATCAAAGCCAGATGAAAATAAAGAATGTTTTCAGCTGGCTTTTTAGTTTTTATACTGATCTTTTTTTCTTCACCGTTTTCAGCGCTGCAAGCAGCCGACCCAAATCCTATTTTTTTATTATGTAAGCGCGATAAAAGTGTGCGCTGGTTACGCGCCTTTAAATTGGATAATGGAAAATGCAAAACGTATTACTCTAAAGAAGGCTACCTGCAGGTGATCAGCTCTGCGACGTATTTTGCTTCTTGCGAAGGTGTGCTACAGAGTGTGCGAAAAAATATTGAAGAGGGCGGTTTTCGCTGCGCTGAAGTTTTAACGGCCCAAGTGGCTGAGCTGGAATAGCTAGAAATACCGAGTTTTAAATTGAAAATTGCTTTAGCACAGTTGAACTCGATCGATCACGTCGAAACTAATTTAAAAACAATTTTGGATCTTGTTGTATTGGCTGATTCGCAAACCGAGAAGCCCAAATTAATTATCTTTCCAGAAAACAGTCTTTTTTTTCGCATTAATCTAGCTGGTGGTTTGGCAGCAGTCGCCATTGAATCTGATGTCTGTAAAAAGCTGCAAGAAATTGCAAAACAGACGGGTATAAACTTGCACCTAACTACGGCTTTAAAAGATACGGATGGGAAAATTTATAACGGCAGTATTTTGATCACCGACTTGGGTGCGGTAGAAATTGTATATCGAAAAGTGCACTTATTTGATATCGCTTTAACGGGGCAAAATCCGATTCGTGAATCTGACGTTTTTACTGGCGGCTCGGTACCAAGTACTTTTATGATTTGTGATATTAAATTTGGAAGCTCAGTTTGCTATGACATTCGATTTTCTGAACTTTACGCCAGCTACGCAAAAGCCGAAGTCGATGTCATTTTAGTGCCTTCGGCTTTTCTGGTTAAAACAGGGCAAGCCCATTGGGAGGTTTTGCTTAGAGCGCGAGCAATTGAGTCTCAGTGTTATGTATTAGCGCCAGCGCAAGCGGGAATTCATAAAAGCCATGTATCGAATGATCAGCGAGAAACCTATGGTAATACGATTGCGGTTGATCCCTGGGGCAAAATTCTTCAGGTAATAGAGAAAAGCGTGGGGCTGATTTACATCGAGGTTAATAAGGATTTGATAAAAAATGTAAGACAGCAAATTCCGATGAAGTCTCATCGTAAGCTGTAACTCGTTTTTTTAACCTTTATTTTGCACAGAAGTCAGATTAAAATTTTCATATGAAAAAACTATCTATTAAATCAAGCACTGCTTTTAAGGTTCTTAGGTTCGTTTTCTTATTCTCGGGTTTTATAGCGACTGCCTTTGCTGCAGAAGATTCCGATTACGTGCAAGTTGCTAGAGAGCGCCTCTATGTCGGCGGTTTAGATGAATCGGACCTAAAGGTACAACAGCTACTTCTTACTGTTGATGGAGCTGGAAGCGCGACAAGAAATGAAGCAGGTAACGACGCCAACAAAAGCGAAAGCGAAGAGGGTTTTTAATAATATGGATCATCAAGATATCTTACCCGAAGGTGTTGTTCGTGAAACAATGGATGTGGATGTACTGATCGTTGGTGGCGGAGCTGCGGGACTTTCTTGTGCATATAAAATCGCAAGTAGCATTGAAAAGCATAATTCTGATATCGAAGCGGGTTTGTTAACGGCCGAAAAAATACCAGAGCAAATGATCGTGGTTCTGGAAAAGGGATCAGAAATTGGTGCTCATAGTTTTTCGGGAGCAGTTTTAAATCCAAAAGCCCTCAAAGAGTTAATCCCAAATTACCAAGAGCTGAATTGTCCGCTAGACAGTGACGTTGTCAAAGACGCCGTTTACTACTTAGGAAAAAAATCAGCGATCAAATTGCCAATTGTGCCACCGCCGTTTCACAATGTGGGAAACCATATCATTTCTTTGTCTAAATTTAATCGATGGCTGGGTACGCAGTGCGAAGCAAAAGGCATAAATATTTTTCCAGGCTTTGCCGCTGTAGAAGCTTTATATGACGGAAATAAAATTATCGGTGTTAGGACGGGTGATAAGGGCCGTGATAAGCTTGGTAACCCTAAAGCCAACTTCGAACCGGGACTTATTTTAAAAGCGAAGACGACCGTTTTTGCTGATGGCTCACGCGGCAGTTTATTTAAACAAGTTAGCAAAAAATTAAATTTGCGAGCTGGAAAAAATGCGGAAGTCTTCGAAGAAGGTGTGAAAGAGATTATTCAAATGCCACCGGGAACAGTTACACCCGGACATGTGATTCACACTTTGGGTTTTCCGTTAAATAAAAGCATTGGTGGAACATTTATTTACACCATTCCTGGTGATAAAATTATTTTGGGCTTGGTTACCTATTTAGATACGAAAGATCCCTTATTAGACCCGCACCGTGAACTGCAAAAGCTAAAAACTCATCCGTTTATTGCCGATATGGTTAAGGGTGGGAAAGTTGTCAGCTACGGTGGAAAGACCTTGCCGGCCGGTGGTTGGTATTCGATGCCGCAATTGTTTGGTGATGGCTTTATGGTTTGCGGTGATTCTGCCAGTATGGTGGACGTACAGAAGTTGAAAGGTATTCATCTGGCGATGAAGGCTGGTATGATGGCAGCGGAAGTGGCTGTTGATGCGATCAAAAAACAGGACTCATCTGCGGCCGTGTTGCAGGCTTATGAGAATAAAATCCAGCAAAGTTTTGTGAAAAAAGAATTATTTCGTGTACGAAATTTTCACCAAACGTTAAGTAAAGGTTTACTGGCTTCGTTGCCGTTAATAGGTCTGCAGGAAATAACGGGTGGCCGTGGGCTGTTCGATAATATGAAAGTCGAACACACTGATGCTAAAACCACACTCAAGGTTAAAGAAGTCTGGGGTGATGAGGGGATGCAGGCCTCAGAAAATCAATTGCCAAAACCAGATGGTGTTTTGATGTTTGATAAACTTTCAAGCGTGTATTTAACCGGTACAAGTCATGACGAAGATTCTCCGAATCATTTAAAGCTTCAGGACGGTGATATTTGCCGAACGGTGTGTGCTCCGCAGTACAACTCACCCTGTAATTTATTTTGCCCAGCCAGCGTTTATGAAATGGTTCCGGCTAAGCAGCACCCGGGTCAGTATGATTTACAAATTAATTATACAAACTGTATCCACTGCCAAACCTGTGATATCAAATGCCCATTCGAGAATATAGATTGGACTGTGCCTGAAGGCGGCGGCGGTCCGAAGTATACCGAGACGTAGGCGAGAATAGTACCGAGACGTAGGCGAGAAAAAACAGAAGTTCTTTTAAATTTGAAGAGCACATTTAGGAAATGGTGAATTGTCATGGCAACTTTTTTTGCATCATGCCCAACGGGTATGAACGATTTGGTCGAAACAGAATTAAAAGAATTAGGTCTTAAGACGTTTGAAAAAACAAACGGCGGAGTCCTTTTCGAATCCAACTGGGCCGGTTGTTACAAAGCCAATTTAAATTCTAGATATGCTAGTCGAATTTTAAAACCTATCCTAGATTTTCCAGCTTATCAAAATGAAGATATTTATCACAATATTCAGAAACACGACTTCACCAAGTACATCAAGCCCAATCAAACTTTGGCTGTCGATGCTGCAATTACAGACTGTAAAATACTGGATCAGCGTTTTTTAGCGATGAAAGTGAAAGATGCCATCGTCGACCAATTTCGTGACAAATTTGATTCGCGTCCTGATGTGCAAAACACTGACCCTGATTTACGAATTCATATTCGTGGGTATAAGAATCAATACTCGGTATCGATTGATACCTCTGGCAGCTCTTTGTTCATGCGTGGCTATCGACAAAAAACAGGAGATGCTCCGCTGAAAGAAAATTTAGCTGCAGGACTTGTTGGACTTAGCGAATGGGATAAAACCTCACCGATTGTGGATTTGTTTTGTGGATCTGGAACAATTCTGATTGAAGCTGCAATGATGGCTTTAAACATGGCGCCGGGTCTCGAGCGTAAAAAATTTGGTTTTATGAATTACTCTGATTTCAATGCTGAAGTCTGGGATGAAGTCGTGCAAGAGGCCATTGATAAGGAAAAACAAAACTTAGATTTTAAACTGTACGGCTATGATTTAGATAAAAAAGTATTACAAATGGCGAAAGACAATGCCAAAAATGCAGGGGTTTTAGATTTTATCGAATTTAGTGCAACCCCGATTGCAGTTGCAGCACCACCGATGGATGTCACCAGCGGGATGATTATCGCAAACCCTCCTTACGGTGCCCGTATTGGTGATGAGGACAACTTAAAAGATGTGTACCGCGATTTGGGTTATTCACTGAAACATCGTTTCATGGGATGGACTGCATGGATTTTAGCTGGAAATAAAGAGTTGCTGTCTGAGATGAAATTGAAAGCGACTAAGAAATTTTTTGTTTTTAACGGAAATATTGAATGTCGTTTTCTAAAATACGAAATGTTTGAAGGATCTAGGCGTAAACCAAAAGAAGAGACTAAGTAGTCTTTTCCCTTGGTTTTTTATATTTTAATATTAACTAAATTCCGCAGCGATCTAATGTGATACTTTGAGTGTCTGTTCCCACGGTGTAAGTTGCCGTGCCACAAGTTGAAGTAAGTACCAGTGAAGTCGTCTTTCCGTCAGAACATGATCCTGCCCAGGAACCACTTGTCGGACAATTGCATCCGGCAGTCCACGTTACATTTGTTGGTTGATAATCACAACTAACGCCAGTGATCGCGTTTGAAACGTTTAAAACTCCCCCATTCATAATACGATTAGCGCGATCGCTGCCCGTAATTGTGATCGGAGTTGTTGTCGTGGTCGTTTGATCAAATAAAACTGCAGAATTTAAAGTGAACTTGCGATTAATTCCGTCATTCGAGAATGTAAATCGCTTCGCAGTACTTAGACCAGAAGACCATTGCAGTCGTTGGCCGATACTTCCTGATTTTAGAACTTGTAAGGTAGCCCCACGTCGACCAGTAACTGTAAAGTTTGGATCGCGTGTAATGGTATCACCCGCGACTGTTCCAAGTGTGCAACCAGATCCGTTGACACCACCCCAAGTCGCAGTGACCGTTCCACTGAATGTTGCAGAACCAACTGTGCAGTTATTAAAATTTCGTGTGATTACTCGTCCAGCACACATTGCAAATCCAGCACCGCTGCAAGTTGCAGCATTTGCTTTTGGCTGAAGAATATTTGCGATCATGCTTTTGTGCGACTCTTCAAGTTCGCCCGGAGCATAACGATTGAAAGTTTTTTCAATCGAATTTTGTGGTGATTTCAAAGCGATATTTCCGCTTGCGCCGCCGACTTCATCAACAGAAGCCATGACGTCGCCAATTTGCTGGGCCGTTTCTTGAATGTCTGATGATTCAGCTGGGATAGCCGTAATTTTGCAGCCTAAAATAAAAAATGGAAATGAAAATATTAAAATAAATTTCATAGAATTCTCCTGGTAGGTTGAAAGAACAGCATGTCGTTTTCATCTGTCAAAGACTACAGTTTTTTGTTTTAACATTGAGAGTTAAAACAAGCTATCCCATCGAAGAAACTTCGGCACGGAAATCGCCCATTTCGGGACTAGAAAATGGTATGACGATCGTTTGATTTTGTGAGTGATGTGATAAGGAGTGATCTTTTCCTCGAATGATTGTAGGAATAGCTGGCTGAATATTCATGCCGTTTTCGTTTAAAACTTTTTTTGCAGATCCGAAAATTATATTTAAAAGTTCGGCGATTGCATCTTTGTTATCGTCATCGACAACTGTATATGTTTCGCCCAACATTTTCGATATGAGTGTTATAAACGCACGGTCTGAAAGCGATAAAGAAATAGTGCCTCGAAAGCCAGAGCTAACAACACCTACAACTCCGCTGATGTCGCCGCTGCGTTCGCCAGGTTTTTTGACATAGGGCTTACCTGCGGTAACTTTGATTTCAGTCATTTCTAAAATCACATCAATCGTTGCATTTAAAATTGGGTTGATAAAGCGCACGTCAATTTTACTTTTAGCAACAGGGCTTGCTAAGACTTCTTTTACTTTTTCTCTTAACTGTTCATCACTGGTTGGTTTAGGTAAAAAGTGAATTAGGCTATTGCTAGCAAAATTTTTAATGATGGCGTCATTGATTGAATTGCTAGAAATAATAATTGGAAACGGCAGTGCACCACGACCATCAAGTATAATTTCAATGAGTTTTTGTCCAGAAATTTTTTTAAGATCTATTTCTGTGATCATCAGTTCGTATTTTTCAATTTTCATTCTTTGTAAAGCGTCCATTGCCGTCATCATGCCGATGACGGAATGTCTTTCGAGCGTCAAGACATCGACATAAGTTTTTAATGCCTGGGTGTTTTCATCAACAACTAAAATTTTCGCCATGCAAAAACGATAGCCAATTTAAAATTAATTTGCCAGGAGTTACTTTTTTTCTAAAAGAATTTGGACCGCAGATTCAAAAAAAGCCTGGTCCTGCTGAGTGAACCTTGCACCTGTTGCTGAATCAACATCTAAAACTCCGATAACTTCTGAATTTACTATCAGCGGCACAACCACTTCGGAACGAGATCTTGAATCGCACAGGATGTGTCCTGGAAAAAGGTCTACATCTAAGACAAGTATCGTTCTTTTTTCAGTTGCTGCTGTTCCACAAACTCCTTTTGAAAAGGGGATCATGGTGCAAGCTGGCTGCCCTTGAAACGGACCTAGCCAAAGATTTTTTTTACTTTCGTCTGTCAAATAAAAACCGACCCAGTTTATGTCAGGAATGTGCTGAAATAATAAAGCAGACATGTTGGCCAAATCGGTTAACCAGCGGCCTGTTTTTAGACCGCGAAGTTCTTGCAGAATTTCAGCATACGAAAGATTTTTAATAGGTGTAATTTGCATTATTTAAAACGGTTTTAATATGGCAATGATCGCAGTGATAGTGAAAATAGCGATTAAAGAAATAAATAGTGGCCAACCAATTAAACCTTTTCTTTTCACCAATGAAATAGCACCACCTAAGATCAACCATATGGCTAGTTTTGCATAAATCCAGCCCGGCAAACCACTGGTTAAACCAAGACGTGCAGCCAAGCCAAAGCCGCTGATTAGCAAAACTGTCAAGCCAACTCCGTGGGAAATGAAAACCATTGATTTTACTTTTCCAGCTATAACACCGCCACTCATCTGCACTGTCAGTAATCCGACCAAGCCAGAAAACAGCAGGACGATGGCCACCAAATGAATGATCTTATAAATTTCATACGACATTTAAAACTCCTTAGTTTTTAGTTTTCTTCCCGATTGTCTTCTAGTTGAAGATGCTTCAATATCTTTTGTACCGTTTTTCTAAGTTTTGCAAGATGCGGTAATGAAACCATCATTTTGATATTATCTCGGTGATTTTCTGCTGGAAATCCACCGTACATGCCAGGTTCTTTGATGGAGCTTACGACTCCAGATCGTCCAGTCAGAATAACGTTGTCACAAATTTCGACGTGACTGTTGATATCGACATTGCCACCAGCCATTAAATTTTTTCCAAATTTTGTAGAGCCCGCAGTTTTAAATGCTCCGGCTAACATTGCATTTTCACCAATTTCAACGTTGTGAGCAATGTGACAAAGGTTATCTAGCTTGGAACCTTTTTTAATGAGCGTGCGCTCTAGAGTGGCCCGATCAATCACGCAACCGCCACCGATTTCGCAGTCGTCTTCAATGATCACGTTGCCAATCTGTGGTATTTTATGATGACCTTTTTTATCTGTAAAAAATCCGAAGCCGTCTGATCCGATTGTGACGTGCGGAGCGATAATGCACCGGCTGCCAACCAGGCACCGAGTGCCAATAAAAACATGCGGACTGATTAATGTGTCATCGCCAATAACAGCGAAAGCTTCAATAACAGATTGCGCACTGATGATCGTGTTGTTTCCTATTCGAACACCTTGCTGGATGACCGCGTAGGGTCCGATGACTGCAGTTTTTGCGATTTCAGCTGTGGGGTCAATCATAGCTGTGTGATGAATACCAGTGGGATAAGCCAATTTTTTCTGATCAAACAGCGGCAAAATTTTAACCATGGCCTGCTGAATACTGGTGGTTGTCCAGCAAACGGAAGTTTCCGGAATTAAATGTTTAATGAGATCAAAGTTTTTTTCTAAAACGATAAATCCCTGAGCGTGTAATGCAAGCGCCTGCAGAAGCATGTCTATCGAAGAAATAAAAACAAGGCTAGTCGCCGTCGCAAACTGCGGAGAGTGTACCGATTCGAAACTGCGAGCGGATGAGAAGCTTTGCGATTGAGTTGGCATTAGCTTTAAAACACCTAACCCTGCATGACTGATTTGCTGTTCTGTGATCAAGTTCATTGATAAATTCTAATGCTTCGCGAAAGAAAAGACACCATTTTACTTGTGCTGTGACTAACACGCGATATAACAAAAAGCATAGGAGTGACTAATGGCCAAAAAATCACCTTCTGCCGCTAAGAAATCTAAACCTTTAAAAGCAAAAACCTCTGTAAAGCCTGTAAAAAAGCCGGTGGTAAAAGCTTTAAAAAAACTGGTAACTAAAGCTGTTAAAAAAGTAGCTAAAATTGTTAAAGTTTCGAGTGGTAAAGCATCTAAATCGATAAAGCCAGTGGCTGTAAAAAAAGTATCCAAGCTAGCGGCAAAACCAGTTGAAAAACAAGCTGAGAAAAAAACTGAAAAAGTAAAAGCACCTGCAGTTAAGCCGGCACTGATGACGAAAAAAGGAAAAGCGGAACCTGCCGTCATTGAAGAAGCAGCTGCTGATATTGCTGATATTGTGGCAGATGCTGTTCCAGCAAAAGCTGAAAAAGTTAGCAAGGTAAAGCCGATTCGCATTGAAAAGGGCAACATCGACGATGAAAAAGCGAAATGGGCCGAGTTATTTAAAAAATTAGGCAAAGACAAAGCTATCAACTACAAAATGTCGGACACTTTCGCTGCTTTATCTCCGGTGCAACATAAAATTTTGGGTTGGGGATTCATTCTTAAAAATGATAATGATCGGTTAGAAGTGCTTTTCGAAACAGGCATTCGCATGTTGATCAGCAATTACAAGTCGTAAGTATTAAAATTTTTCGTCAGAAATCTAAAAAAGATTAAAGATATAGCTAGTTTTTAGATTGCTTCAACTCTGTTTCACTCTTAGTATCGGTCTTCATGGCAAAAGATGATTTAGCACAATTCGAAGGTAAAGTAGTCGACGCGTTAGCGGGTGGCCTTTACAAAGTGGAACTTGAAACAAACAAAATTGTTATCGCTGCAAAGCTTTGCGGAAAGATGCGACGATTCAATATTCGAATTGTTGTTGGTGACCGAGTAACAGTGGGCGTTTCGCCGTACGATCCTACTCATGGATTAGTCATGTACCGTCACAAATAAATAACTAAAAGTAAAATCTGATGTCTTTATTCAAAAACAAATTTGAAAATTCAAGAGGTTAGCATGGAACAAGCTTTACAAAGTTTTCTGGCTCGTCATGTTCAAGGGGT
>JAYTPC010000059.1:0-1630 GCA_043747425.1 Bdellovibrionales bacterium | reverse complement strand
ACTCGTTCACCATTCGTCCTTTAAACGCATTTGACTCGCATGTATCAAATCAAGTACACCGCAAGCGTTCACTCTGAGCCAGGATCAAACTCACTTTATTTAGCAGAAACTAAGGCCTGAACAACTTTTGCACACCAAAAAAACAATATCAAACAAAAAAATTCAATACTACGCTCCCAGTTATTTATTGTACAAGAGGCAGACAACGTTTCCCACAAAAATGTAGTATCTAGTCGAAGTTGAATCTATAACCATTAAGTTCTTACACGGGTTTATGTATAGACTTCAACGCTCATAACGCGTCGTCTTAAACTACTTTTCAAACTGTTGCGTCTTCTTCCCGTTAAGTGATTCGGCCTTTCCCACCTTTAACATTTCAAAGTCTTACAACTCTCGCTCCACCTCAACAAATACAATTTTTCAAACACCATTTCAAAGCTACTCTTCAACGTGCGTCGTTTTGAAAATCTAAAAGCAAACAAACAAAATGTTATCTGTCGTTCTACAATATTCAAAACCTTTATTCAAGGAAGTTACACTCACAAACTCTAAATGGAGACACCACTAACTCCGGACAAAATAAAGCATTTGCTCTTCTAGTCAACCCTACGTAAACAAAAACAGTTACTCAAGTGTAAAACTTTCTGCACGACAACTAACCGCGCAATACCGGCACTATGTCAATGACGTAATCGCACGAAAGTTCTAAACAAATTTTTCAACTAATACACTCTGAGTTTCGTGACCCATCGTCGCCACAAAACAAAAACCTCAAATCTTATTTAAAAAATCTAGGTTAATTTCGTCACTATCGTTCTCAAAGTTTTCATTCCCAATCTAAACGCTAAACGATCTTGTCTCTTTTATTCAGTAACGCATCAAAACCACAGCGTTTTTTCTACCGCCACAGAAACACATTTACACGATTCAATAAACCAACTAAAGCTTAAACGCGCGTTGCATTAGAAGCTTGAAGAAAAATAAATAGGAGCACCGCCCGTCGTTTCCGGTCATTCAAAGCCTTTATTCAAAGAAAACAAGTTCACAAACTTAAAACAAAAGCATCATCAACTCCGGACAAAACGAGGTGTATCTGCCTCTCTAACCTAATCCTATAGAAATAAGAAGCACCTGTGCAATCATAGAAAAATTCGCACGAGAATCAACCGCGCAATTAATTACCGACACTACCCGATACACCACTACGTCAACACTGTGATCGCACTAAAGTCCTAAGCAAATTTTCCAATCAACACACTTTGACTTTTTTGACACATCAATCACAGAACAAAAGTCTCAACTCTCATCCAAAAAACTAAAGACGATCTTGTCTTCATCATTCCTAATGCCCCACCTTTATTTGCAAGTTAGATAATTCTGTTTCTTTTCTTTTGCAACACATCAAAACCACAATGTTTTTTATCGTCGCAAAAGGTGTTTCTCCATGACTTAAGATATCAATCAAAACTTAATCTAACACGTTGCGTTAGAACTTAAAAACAAGCACTATTCATTATTCAAAACCTTTATCCAAATAGATTACACTTTCAAACTTAAAACGAAAGTATCATTGAGTTCAGGCAAAACAAAACGTCTGCTTTCTAACTCAACTCTACTCAAATGAAAGTAG
>JAYTPC010000058.1:0-2070 GCA_043747425.1 Bdellovibrionales bacterium | reverse complement strand
AAGAATGGCCGCTTTGTCGATTCCTCGTAAAGCGTCGTAATCTAAATTTTCGATCTTCATTGCGCGCATTCGTTATTCCTTCCGAGCAACCCACATATTAATAGCACTGGATGCTTTTTCTTCGTCACGGTCGATTAAATTCATAATTCGGTCTCTGAGAAGTTCACTTTCAGCTTTTTCTGGGTCTACAGATTCATGCAGAATCGGCAAGACACCATTCATACCCGGAAGTGAATTGTCTACGGATTGTAATTCTTCAAGTTCTTCTATAGTTCGTGGCAACATGTCCTCCACTGAATCTGTGAATGAATCGGTGATCCACTGCATGAATGGGCGAACCACCATAAAGAAAAATAGTAATAATGCAAAACCTAGCAGGCCCCATTTTAACAAAGACTGAACTAATTTTTTCTTCTCAAGAACTGTCAGAATTTTTTCACTTTCAGTGAAATCTTCTGGTTGAAACTGAATCGATTCGATTTTTACGCTGTCTCCACGAGCAGCCATAAAACCAACCGCATTTTTTACCAAAGATTCATACTTTGCGATTTCTTCTGGCGTTCGAGATTTCCACGTTGTTTCTGTTTTTCCGTCAGCACCTGTTGTTGTCGTTGGAACGCTATCAATCAGAACAGCTACGCTGATTTTTTCAATGTTGCCCGCGGCCTCTTTGACATTGCGAACTGTTTTTGGGACTTGATAATTGATCGTTTTCAGTTCTTTTTTTACATCTTGCTTAAAACCAACTTGCCCGTTGTTGTCTTCTGCACCGGGAATATTTGATCTTGAGCCAGGAACTCCAGTCGGATTTGTTCTAGCACCGTCAAGTGATTCTTCTTGTGTCTGCTGAGACAAAACAGCTGTTTTATCTGGGTCGACAGTTTCTTCAATAGCAGTAATCATTTTATGATTTACTGTTGCATCGACTCGGGCAACGATTTTACCCTGACCAACCACTTTGGATAAAATGGATTCAATACGAGCTTCTAAATCTTTTTCAACTTTTTGCTTGTGTTCCATGATATCACTAGATGCACCCGTTGTACCATCGGACTGTCTAGATATCATTTTTCCACGCTCATCGATAACAGTCACACTGTCAGCGTCCATACCCTCAACAGCGTTAGCAACTAAAAATCGGATACCACGCACTTGTTCTCCGGAAAGTTCTTTACCCGGATGCAGCTCAACAACAACCGAAGCTGATGGTGGAGAAGATTCTTCCATGATGGTTTTTTTAGCTGGTAAAGCCAAAATAACTTTTGATTGCTTTACCGCGTTTAAGGTATTGATGGCGCGAATTAATTCACCTTGCAAAGCACGCTGATAATTAATTTTCTGGGCGTAGGAATTAATACCGAATTCTTGTTTGTCAAAAATTTCTAACCCGATGGATCCCATTTTTGAAGAACCAATTTCCGAAGACAGCTGCATCAATGTGACACTTTGAAAATCTTTAGGAACGTAAATGCTGACGGTCTGACCGTTCTCTTTTATTTGATAAGGAATATTTTTTTCGCTTAGCTTTCCGATAATCGTAGGCACTTGATCTGAAGGTAGATCTTTTAATAAAATGGCATAATCTTTTCCAGAAGCCATAAAAAACACAGAACCTAAAGTGATGACAGCCACGAAAAATGATGCCAACAGTGCAAGTCGTTTTGTAGGACCTAGTGATTTATAAAATTCTTGAAATTGCCCAACAATACCACCTAATATTTTTTCCACATCACACCTGCATCTTCATGATTTCTTGGTACGCATCGATTATTTTATTTCGGACCTGGACCATGACTCTTAAGGCGATGTCTGCTTTTTCTGTGGCTAACATGACTCCAGCGATATCATCTGTTTTTCCAGTTGCTAGTTCTTGTGCTTTTCGATCTGCATCTAAATGAACTTGATTCACATTGTTGATGGCTTCTTTCAACGTTGCGGCGAAAGAAGGGCCCGCATCAGTACCCATTGCGACAGGATTTAAATCAATTTTAGAATTTTTATTTTCTAAATTTGCCGTTTCTAAAAAACGGTTTGCATTCGAAATTGTTAAACCATCCATGGTCTATACTC
>JAYTPC010000057.1:0-5071 GCA_043747425.1 Bdellovibrionales bacterium | reverse complement strand
AATGATCTAGAGGAATGATTACCAACTTACCAGCGGAATGTGGGAACAATGGTAGGTAACAGAACTCGGCTTACAGTAAAACCCTCCCATCTTTTTTTTATTTTGATGTTAACTATTTTCTTTTCTTAGCTAATACGAAAAGTTCACGACCCTGGCGGCTTTCAACGGATAGTCGCCAGCGGCTCCAGAATAAAAAATGAAAATATTTTTCTAAGTGTTTTCGAACTTCCCATTCGGTTGTGCCAAATGGCGGTCCGATGCGTTTTTCCATGACGAAAAAAACGGCCATGATTTGACCTTGCTCATGCAACATACGACGCCATAAGCGCACCATTTCGCTACGCTGATCGGGCGGAACGGCACAATAACATGTGTGTTCGACGACCAAATCAAATGAATTGTTCCACTCGGTTGGTAAATCAAAAATATTAGATTCATGAAAAATTAAATTATGCAGATGTCCGTATTTTTCTTTTCCGCGCTTTAATCCTTCTTTTGAAAAATCGACTGCTGTCACAACGTGGCCTGCTTCTGCAAACAAAGCAGCGTCGTGGCCTTCGCCGCAGCCTAAAACCAAGATTCTGGATTTAGGCAATTTAAGTCGTGGCATCATATCAACCAAAACAGGTGATGGTGCGGCTAGATCCCATTTTGGCGTTCCATCTTTTAAATACACATCAGACCAGTAGGCTGATTTTTCAACTTTTGGGGTATCAATGTAATAAGGCGGCGTTGGAATATAATTATTTTTTGCTACAAAACCTTCATCATCGAAGGAATCACACAAGTCAAAAAGTTGTTCTTGGGCTTTTTCGGTAAACACAAACGGAGCTCCGCTTGTTGTCATGCCATTGAAACGATCCCACGGATCTAGCGACCAACTTTTATTGTCAGCCAAAAAAAGGTTGTTGGCTGTGGATTGCAAATAAATTTTATCATCTTTAAATTCAATGGCGATAATTTGTAAGGGATGGTCGAAAGATTCGACGATATAAGTTTCATCTTGAAACTCGGTCGTTAGCAAAAATTTGTCGGTTACTTTTAAATTTTGCTGAATTTCGATAATGTCAGCTGTATTTCGAACTGTTTCTTCAGTCTCTGGATCTAGAAAAATTTCTCCATTTTCACTAATAGAAAGAAATTTTTCGGACATTTACTGATTCGTTTTCTCTGGCACCGCTGTGCTGTTTGGTAGTACCGAATCATTGTCGTCAGAACTAATGACTAAGCCTTCTTTGAATTCAATTGCATTAGAATCTGTTTTTACAGATTGAATCACCCATTTTTGCACACTGGGGTCTTCAGAAAGGCTTCGGTTTAAAATAGCTTGTCCGGAAATGGTTTGTTCTGATTTTTCTAAGTCTTCTAAAGTGTCTACAAATTTGTAGGCGAAGTACGCTTTCACTTTGTTATCGTCTAATTTCTCGGTGTAAATTTTTGTCAGTTCAAAATTTGATGAATTGGGTCTTTTTGCCTTGATAGCTTCTTCGATTAAGACAGCCAACTTGCTTTGAATTCCGGCATGTATATCGATACCGATCGTGCTTTTCGTAGTAAGCAGACTCCAGGTCCATACAAACGCGGCTACGAAGATAAAAAAGCTGACTAACTTCATCATAAAATCTCCTGACTGACCACGTTGTCTTAAACAGACTGCGTGATGTGACAAGATAAGTTCAGCATGCTAGCGTTCAATAAACAAGAAATTACATTCGCTTAACGGGGTAATATCGATGCAGTCTTATAGGCAAAAGTTAAAAGAATTCAAAACGTGGGCCCAGATCAAAAGTCCGCAATTAATCAGACCTGCATTAAGCTATACGTTGGGCTGGTTATCGCCTGAACTGCTTGGCACCGGTTTTCGTATGGTCGAAGTTTCTGATTTTGCACTGAAAGCAAATGTTCCTGCAGCCGCTTTAAATCTGGATGCAAATCAGGAATTACATCAAGGTTTAATATTGAACGCAGCGCTTGAACTGTCCAAAACGTTCATCAATCGCCATCTGACTGAAGTTTATTACCAGATCGATTCTAGCGAAATAAAAATTTCAAAGAAGCAAAAATGGACTGAAGATCTGCATTTGTTTTTGCAAGTTAAAGATGTCGTATTGGATGATTTTTTTTCAGAGTTGCAACAGAAGAAGAAAGCTCAATTGATTTTGAATATTCAATTGGAAATTGGAAACACTAAAAAAATCGACACTATTGACCTCAAATTAAACTGTACAGCCATAAATATGTTAGCTTCAAAGGTTTAGGAATGATTTTACAAACTTCTATCGACACTGAATCAGCAGATTATAAAAAAAATAAAGCGAATACAATTTCACAGGTTAGCGAATGGCGCCGGAAAGTTGAAATTGCAAAACGGGGTGGCGGTGAAGACGCCGTAAAAAAACATAAAGCACGTGGTAAAATGACAGCGCGTGAACGTATCGATGGCCTATTAGATCCGGGAACTGCTTTTCTTGAATTCTCTACCCTGGCTGCAATCGATATGTATGAAGGCCAAGCTCCGGGCGGCGGAGTAGTTACGGGTATTGGGGTCATTGAAGGCACTGAGTGCATTATTGTTGCAAACGATGCCACCGTTAAAGGTGGAACTTATTTTCCGATCACCGCAAAAAAACATTTAAGGGCTCAAGAGATCGCCATGGAAAATGGTTTACCTTGCGTTTACTTAGTCGACAGCGGTGGAGCTTATTTGCCATTACAGTCTGAAGTTTTTCCTGATCGCGATCACTTCGGACGAATTTTTTATAATCAAGCACGCATGAGTGCGATGGGCATTTCACAAATTTCTGTGGTGATGGGCTCTTGCACTGCTGGTGGCGCTTATGTGCCATCCATGAGCGATGAAAATATTATTGTGAAAGATACTGGCACCATCTTTTTGGGTGGACCACCACTTGTCCGCGCAGCTACGGGTGAAATCGTTGACGCGCAGGATTTGGGTGGAGCTTCGACCCATTGTGAAATCTCTGGAGTCACTGACCATTTTGCTGAGGATGATCTACACGCATTAGAAATAACTAGATCGATCGTTAAACATTTAAATAAACGTAAAACGGTGCAGCTGAAGATTCAGCCCATCGAAGAGCCTTTGTATTCTGCCGAAGAAATATATGGGGTGTTGCCAGCTGATGCGCGTATTCCGTTTGATATTCGTGAAATCATTTCTCGGGTTGTTGACGGATCAAAGTTTCATGAGTTTAAAGCACTGTTTGGTAAAACCCTGGTCACTGGATTTGCGCATATTTGGGGAATGCCCGTTGGGATTATCGCAAATAACGGTGTGCTTTTCAGTGAAAGTGCGCAAAAAGCGGCGCACTTTATTCAACTTTGTGAACAGCGTGAAGTGCCGCTGATTTTTTTGCAGAACATCACTGGCTTTATGGTTGGAAAAAAATATGAGCACGAAGGCATTGCCAAACACGGTGCTAAAATGGTGATGGCCGTGTCGAACGCCCGAGTTCCAAAATTTACTGTTGTGGTTGGCGGATCTTACGGGGCAGGAAATTACGGAATGTGCGGCAGAGCGTACCAACCACGTCAAATGTGGATGTGGCCGAACGCACGCATCAGTGTCATGGGGGCAGAACAAGCTGCGAACGTTTTATTAACAGTGAAATTAGATCAGCTAGCGATCAGCGGAAAGACGCTGTCAGCTAGCGAGCAAGCCGATTTCAAACAACCCACTTTGGACAAATTTGAAAGTGAAAGTTCAGCTTACTATGCAACGGCACGTATTTGGGACGACGGTATTATCGATCCGAAAGATACACGCACCGTATTGGCTTTAGGTATTTCAGCAAGTTTAAATAAAGATTGGGGCCCGAAACAGCAGGGCGTATTTAGGATGTGATATGAAGTTCATACAAATTGAAACTTTGAATGATTTTAAAATTGTAAAGTTAAACAGACCCGAAGTTAAGAATGCTTTTCATCCACAGATGATTTCTGAAATCACACAGACATTTCATCAATCGAATTCCGAAAAAAATGTCAAAGCTATTGTTTTGGCTGGGGAAGGAAATGTTTTTTCTGCAGGTGCTGATTTGAATTGGATGAAAGAAATGATTAAATACAGTTTCGAAGACAACCTGAAAGATTCAGAAAAACTTTGGGAAATGTTCGAAGCTATTTCTTTTTGTGAAAAACCTGTTATCGGAGTTCTGCAAGGTGCTGTTTATGGCGGAGCATTGGGATTGGTTGCTAGCTGTGACTATGTTTTTGCAGAAGAAAAAACACAGTTCTGCTTCAGCGAAGTTAAAATTGGTTTAGTCCCCGCAGTTATTTCTAGCTTTATTGTAAAAAAAATACCAGATGGCTTTGTTCGACCTTTAATGTTGTCAGCTGAGGTATTTAATACTGAAAAAGCAAAATCAATTGGTTTAGTGCAAGCTGCATTCAGCGGAACTTTTGATTTGGAGAACAGTTTGAAACAATTTTCTCAAAACGGCATCGAAGCCATGCGGGAAACAAAAAAATTATTAAATCAGCTTTCCACAGCAAGCTGGAGTGAGCAAAAAAAATTAACGACCCAAGTTATTTCTGAGCGACGAATCAGTGCCGAAGGGCAAAGTTTTTTACAAAAATTTATCGAAAAAAAATAACCGAGCGATTTTTAGCTATCGCGCACGGGTGTGTAGACTGTAACAAACAGTTCTGTTTCTTCTATCAGATCTTCATCGGGGAACTGCTGTTTGTAAAAAGCTGAGTATTCGGAATGAAACCGTTTTAAATTATCTTCAAAACCGATCAGTTGTAGCAGTCGGGGGTTTGGATCACCAAAGGTCGTCGTAAAAGCTTCGACTAATTTTGCTTTACCAAGCTCTTCTTTTTTCATGTTGCAGACCAAGTAGGTATGACCCACTTCGGCAACCCTTTCGTCGGTCAGTCCAGGCGATATCTTTTCGATGCGATCTTTGGGTTCACAGCTGACAAAAATGCCGTTTTTTAAGATTTGCATCGAAATAGGATCTAAATAAAGTCCAATCTTCATAAGTTTATTTTACAGAAAGTGACATCTAATTAAAACAAGTTTATAAAAAAATATGAAAACAATTCG
>JAYTPC010000056.1:0-1545 GCA_043747425.1 Bdellovibrionales bacterium | reverse complement strand
GATATTTAAAATTCTAATCTTGTAATTTCATATACAAAAATATCTCTTACTGTTTAGAATAAATAAAAAACTGTGGAGATCATTTGAATAAGCAACTTCTGAAAAAACTTATTTTCTTTTTCCTTGTTCTTAGTTTCATCATTCTTTTTTATAAAATGGGTTGGCAAAATTACTTAAGCTTAACTTACATTCAAGACAGTCTAAGTCGCTATCAACAATTCGCAACAAACGATCCTGTTACCGCTATTGGCGGATATTTTCTAATCTATGTTGTAGCCACTGCATTTTCTTTTCCTGGCGCAACGATTTTAACTTTATTGGGTGGCGCTCTTTTTGGCTCGCTACTTGGTACTGTTATCGTTTCATTTGCTAGTACCTTGGGCGCAACTTTGGCTTTTTTAGGCACTCGTTTTTTAGCACGTGATATGATTGCAAAAAAAATGGGTTCGCAAATGAAATCCTTTGATGAAGGAATTAAAAAAGACGGCAGCTGGTATTTATTTACTATGCGCTTACTTCCTATATTTCCATTTTTCGTTGTGAATTTGGCGATGGGTTTAACCTCTATTTCTGTAAAAAGCTTTTTCTTAGTCAGTCAAATAGGCATGCTTCCTGGAACATTCGTATTTGTTAATGCGGGAAAAGAATTATCTCAAATCAAAACTCTGTCTGGCATATTATCACCAAGCCTTCTAATTGCATTCACTTTGCTTGGTTTACTTCCTTTAATTATAAAATCTATTATTGCAAAATTTAAGACTTACAAAATTTATTCAAAGTACAAAAAACCAAGCAAGTTCGAATACAATATGATTGTCATCGGTGCTGGCTCTGGCGGATTAGTTACAGCCTACATTGCAGCTGCAGTAAAAGCGAAAGTGGCGTTAATTGAAAAGCACAAAATGGGTGGCGACTGTTTAAATACGGGCTGCGTTCCAAGCAAAGCATTGATCCGCACCGCACGGTTTTTACGAGATCAAAAAAACTCTCAAAAATTTGGTATTGATAAGGCCACCGCAGAATTTAACTTTGCTGAAGCCATGGCGCGCGTTCATCAAGTGATTAAAAAAATAGAACCACACGATTCTGTGCAGCGCTATTCTGATCTTGGGGTCGAATGCATTTCTGCTGAGGCCCAAATTCTTGATCCTTGGACAGTTTCAATCCAGGGTCGCCAGATGACCGCAAAAAATATTGTTATTGCGACAGGCGCAAGGCCACGTGTTCCAGATATTCAGGGACTTAAATCAGTCAATTTTGTGACATCAGATACCATCTGGAATTTAAAAGAGCTTCCGAAAAGATTTCTGGTGCTTGGTGGCGGACCTATTGGTTCTGAACTGGCACAAGCTTTTGCTGCGCTTGGCAGCTTTGTTACGATTCTTGAATTAGGTAAGCAAATTTTGGGTAAGGAAGACGCGGACGTCGTTGATACCATGACCGATATTTTCAAAAGTGAAAATATTCAAATAAAAACTTCGATTAAAATAAAACAGTTTGAAAAAAATGGAACACAAGATTTCGTCATCATTGAAAATCAAGGTG
>JAYTPC010000055.1:0-2432 GCA_043747425.1 Bdellovibrionales bacterium | reverse complement strand
TGCTAATTATGAATTATACAACATGTTTGTTTTATCTTAGATTCCCCGCAACAGAGTTACCAACATATGTAATGTGGAAAACTTAAAAACTAAATAGCGTGAAAGCGCGAGGAGAAAAAATGAAGAAGAACAATTTAAAATTAGTGGTATTTTCTATACTGTTGCTTGGTGAAAGCGTGCAGAGCGCAACAAGCGATGTGGAGAAGATTGTGCAGAACCCGACCTATCAGTGCTCAAATGAAAGTGAAGAGACTTTGACTATAACTCACTTCGGTCATCAGCTGAGTGAAATTGTTTTACAAAAAGAGTTTTCACAAATCAGTTACACAGCGCCGTTTGCAAAAGAGTCATCATTTGCATTTACCAAATACTTTTATGGGTTAAGTGAAAATAAATTTGTAAAATTAGTTCATTCTAAGCAAACAGGCTCAGGTGGATGCTCTAGAGGTGGGTGTTCTAAACTGAATGATGCAGTTAATGCCGTACTCGTAGTTGATAAAAATGAAACATATTTTACTTGTCACTAGTTTTTGCTTGATAATGAGTGTCGCTGTTTTTTTTAATAAAAAAGCAGCGACTTTTTTTCAGAATTCATTGTTAATTCGATCACGTGAATCAAAAACAATTGAAAATAAGCCAGTGCTGAATGAAATCAAATGGTTCAAGTTCGCTGATAAAGATATTTGGATGATGAACCAAAGCCACGATATTGATGATAATCACTTTGGCAAAAAGTGGGATCGGTTAGCTATTGTGATTGATAAAAAAACCAAGCCGATGTCGGCGCAGTTTTTTCAACTTAAACCTGGCCCATTGGAGTGGTCAGAGGATTTAATCAAGCAGCAAGTGGCATTCAAGGTTTCTTGCTTTATGTGCCATGCCAACGGTCTACGAGTGATTAGACCAACGTATTCTAATTGGTTACAAACCATTAAAACTTTTGCATGGAATTTAAAAATTAAATCTTATGGCAGGGTGATCGCAAGTAGTGAGCACACGAAATCTGACCAAAGATTAAAAACACCATTCAGGCATCAAGCAAAAATGGACAATGAAAAGCTACAAGTGAAACTTTGCTTATATTGTCATAAAGATTCTGGAATATTTGCACGAGGGTTTTTAACGCGACAAAATTTTATGACTATTAAATTTATGGTAGATAACAAAATAATGCCTCCGCTAGGAATTCCAATTTCTAATGCAGAAAAATTAGAAATTAAAAAATTTATCGAAGGCCTTTAACTTATTTAGCTGGTTACTTATAGTAGATAACGTCTTTGGTTTCAAAACGTACTTTTTTAGCAAACTGATATTTATCATCACTAGATCTGTAGCCTGCGGCAATCGCTGCAATAGTTTTGTAACCCGTGCCTTCTAATTTTAGTACTTTATCGTAAGCTGCAGGATCTAAACCTTCCATCGGCAAGGTGTCGATTTCCATCAAAGCAGCTGTCATTAAGAATGATCCCATTGCAATATAAGTCTGACGCTGAGCCCAGCTATCAATCTCTTCAGAGCGTGTACCAGTCACTAAATCGCCGATCATCATTTTTTTGTAACCGTCTAGTGCAGCGGCATCGCCGCCACGAGTTTTTGCTGTGTGCTGAATAAATTTTTCGATGTGTTCTGCATCCATCTTTTCTTTAAAAGCTAACACGATAAAATGAGACGCATCTGTCACCGGTGTTTGGCCCCAAGACAGTGGCAAAAGCTGCTGACGTAATGTTGGATCTTGCACAACAAAAAATTTCCAAGGTTGTAAGCCGTACGATGAGGCAGCTAACCGCAACGATTCAGCTAAAATAGCCCAGTCACTTTCGCGAATTTTTTTTGTTGGATCAAATTTTTTACAGGCATAGCGCCAGTTTAATTGTTCTTGAATGACTTGATTATCTACGCGGCTCATTAAGATTGTCTCCTGAAGTTTTTATTTCGAATCGAAAGCGGAACTAACAAATAACGATTTTGTGTACATTGAAATATTGTCATTTTTTACAGAAGCTACACGCCAGAAGTAACGTTTTCCTGGTTCAGCTGCCGTGAAATCATAATTTGTATTTTTGATCCAGTGATCGTTCATCAGTAACCATTTAAAATTTGGATCTGTAGCAACTTGCACGTGATAGTTTGTAGCACCACTTGTTTCAGTCCATTTTAATTGAACTGTTCCAGTTGGAACTTTTGCTAAAAACTTTGGTTGTTCTAACTGCGTTTGCTTTGGTCGCGCACTGACCGCTGTATTTTTTTGTTTCTCTGGGAACAATGAATTCATGCGATCAGACAGATCGTTGTGACCGCCACCGTGATCTTGATCTGCAGCAATTGTTCGAATCGTTAACCCAAGCGCTAAAAAAAATACAAATAATGCCAAAACGACTTTCATAAGAGCTCCTGTAAATTCAGTGAGTTACCAACTTAATTCCCCGATATAA
>JAYTPC010000054.1:0-39092 GCA_043747425.1 Bdellovibrionales bacterium | reverse complement strand
TTGCTGATTTGCTTGGGCCAGAATTGAAGTTCCAGCTTGCAGCATAATATTTTGTCTTGCTAATTCAGAACTTTCTTCAGCAATGTCAGTATCGCGAATCCGCGAATTGGCTGAAGCAATATTTTCCAAATTAACATTTATATTATCTACACTTGAAGTCATACGACTCTGCAAAGCACCAAAGTTGGCGCGCATGCCGCTGACATAATTGATGGCGTTATCTAACGCTCCTAAAGATTCTTGAGAAGTTAATTTATCAAAGGCACCAGTAAGATTAATTCCCAAGGCCTGGGTCCCAGCATCTGCTGCTGCAGTGTCGAAAGATAATCGATCTAAATCTGGAGAATTTTTTGTACCGATCTGAAATTCTAATACATCTCCAACCCCCGACAGAAGTGGCGTTCCATTAAATTCAGCAGAGCTTGCGATACGGTCGATCTCTTCCAGCATTTGACCGAACTCGATATCTACTAGGGCGCGTTCACGATCGCCTATTGTGTCTGAGGCTGCTTGCACGCTTAATTCACGAAGACGTATTAAAATGTTACCGATTTCACCAAGACTGCCTTCGGCAGTTTGAATCATCGAGATTCCATCCTGAGCATTTCTTGAAGCTTGTTTTAATCCGCGCATTTGCGCTTTAAAATTTTCAGAAAGGGCTAAGCCTGCAGCATCATCAGCTGATTTGTTGATGCGACTGCCAGAAGACAAACGCGACATTGATTTATCTAAAGCTGTTTTGGTTGTGCCTAAAGTGCGATGCGCATTTAATGCACTCACATTTGTACTGATTCGCATTCCCATACTTCCTCCTTGAAGGCGCTATATATTTGGTAAAATCCATTTCACCAATAGAAGCTATTCCTAAGCTTCAGTGCGCTGGGCATTGTCTCGTTCTTGTACAACTGATCGGATCATAATGAGAAAACCTAAATGCTCTACAACAAATCTGGTCCAAGGCCCCGTTTATTTACCAATCAACCCGTCCAACCGGGGGTATCGGTCACGCCTATTTGTATTCATCCAAAGCACAGACCAATCTTGAAGCGTAAGCCCACGCAATCGGCTTTTACGGTAGGGAATAACTCCGGTTACCTCTTTTTCATTCAGCTGAATATAATTCCGAAGCGTCTTAAAATGCCGAAAGCCCTTCACAATCCGCGTGAACGGCCTAGTTTTCCACAACACAATTTTCTTCCCACCTGGGGTACCGGTCACTTTCATGGTCTGGGCAATTTGACCTGAGAAAACACGAAAAAAATTATGAAAATTCGATCGCCTGCTGGATTTTGCCATTATATGGATATGGTCATGCTGATAACTTATTTGTTCAATTCGAACTCGAAAATGTGCTGAATATTTTTTAAGTAACAACTGAACAAACCGAAAATTTTTTGGGTGGCGAAAACTATGGTAGCGCAAATTTTTTTTTACGATTTTAAATACAATGTGATGAGACCTTCTAAAAGAAAGAGGTCGTTCATTGCGGCCTACGCGTTTTTTCCTAAGGTCTCCGCCGTATCCCGAGTTAAACTTAATATTTGCTGCAAAAAGATTTTCTGGGGAAATTTTCGTGTGAATCATCAGCTTCGGTAGTGCAAGAATCAAACATGACCCATACCCAAAGAGTAGGAATCTGAGCATCATGCTAAAGCGGAGTTCGAACTAAGACTTTCAAATTACGCAGATTTTTCGGGGCTTCTAACTACTTAATGGCAGCATCGCCAGTTAATTCCCCGTCATTGGCATCGTCACGACCTAAATTTGACTCTGTTTTCAGACCATCAATAAAACAGGTGTAAATATCTACCGCAGATCCATTAATCAGCGGACACGGATTCGTAGCAGGCACGCGAGTGTCTTTTGTAATATCAGCTCCATCAATGACTGCGGTCATATCTATTTTTTTGAATAAAGAAGCAACCTTAATACTCAGTAAGATATTTGAGTTTTCAGCCAATGGCACTCCGTTAGGTCCAGCCAATTCGTACTCGTAACCTTCTGTCGTCGAGAAAGTAAACTGCCTGGTAGAAACAGAGCCCTTCCAATATATACTTTTATTCGTCAGTGCCAGAGGCGCATTTGCCGGTAAAACATCTACGTTGTGTAACTGCATTTTTACTCTTCGCAGTGAAGTTGTATTGATTCTAACTTGTCCAAAAAACTGCGGACTCGAAGCAATTAAGTTAACCGCTGTTGGGTCTTGAAAACTGACGCTGTCGCCATCGATTTCGCCTACCGCAACTGTTTCGCTGGCTTTAAATTCGACTTGCTTCACAGAAATCCAGGCTTCGTTCAAACTGATCGTAGTTCCTACAGAGTCTTGCAACATAGGTGGAGGCAATGCCACCGCTTTGTTTAAAAAACTTTGCAGAAGTGGAAAAATATTTATCGATTTATTCAAAGCAACTGTTGCTGCTCCTGACGAACCTGTCATTGTGAAGCCGACAAGAGGGTTTCCAGTAGTTGTTCCACCAGCATCATTTTTTTTACAACCACAAAGAGTCAAAATCAAAAGAGTCATGTAAACTACGGCTACAGTTTTCATAAATTCATTATTCCTTATTTCCGCTGTCAGCAGAAGACTTTTTTGTTAAAGGAAATGCGGCAACTTCAATTTGATAAACTTCAGTCTCTGTCTGTGTTGTTTCGTCCACATTCTCGATCTTGTTTATAGCTTCTTTAAGAATTTCTTGTATTTTATCATATTGGTCTTTGCTCAATGCGGCCGTGTGACCCAAAAGCAGACGCTCTTCCCGAGAAACCACATCGATTGAAATTTTTGCGATGTCTAGCATTTGCCGATGAAATTCGCCCAAGGAAATCTTATAAACTCCCTCGTGACAGCTAAGCTGTTTTTCAGCCACGCGAAATTTTCCCGATTCATCCTTTAAAACGAATTCATATTTTAAAAGAAATTGAATGGCATCGATGATTTGTTTTTGCGAAACTCGCCCGCGAAGACGCTCTTGAATCCATGTCGGATCGTTTTTAAATTCAGGCAAATTGACCAGTTCACGGATCGCGACATAATACCAGTTACTTAAATACTGGTGAGCTTCTAATTCAGAGTGGTGATTTTCTTTATAGTCTTTTAATTTTTGCAGATCTGTTAAGGCTTGAACCCGTTCTTTGGGTGTTTCAGATTCTGCTATAGTCTTTAATAAATCTAAGTAGCGTAATTCTTTGATTGATAATTTTAGGAACGGTTTAATTTTTTCAAAAGTTTTATAAGACAATTTTCGCTTACGGCTAAAACACATTGGAAGATAGCCCGAAGCGATCCCTGCCTCTTTTGCTATCTTCCTTAAACTGAACCCTTTTTCTTGATCCTTAAGATAATTTGTCCAGTCTTTCAAAAATTCTAGGTAGTCATGATAATCTTGTATATTTGGTTTCATGACTACCTACCTTTCTTTGCACTTACTCTTTCACGTTTACTTTAACCAAAGATCCTACAGATTAATCCTTAACTTCGTCTTCGCCAACTTCGATTTCTCCATCGTCGTCACTGTCTTTACCGAACTTACCAGCTTGCTCTAAGCCTTTACGGAAACATGTGTACAAATCCGCTGCTGAAGCATCAATCGTTGGGCAAGGAGTCGATGCAGCCACACGATTCGCCTCTGATATTGCTACGTTATTCACAACAGCCGTTAAATTTATTTTCTTAATCAAGTCAGAAATCTTAACTCCAACGACCATATTCGCAGTATCGCTGATATTTACACCACCTGGGCCGCTGATTTTAAACTCTGTCCCATCTTGCGAAGTGTACTTAAACGATTTACCCGCAACTGTTCCTTGTAGAAAAATACTGTTTCCCATCAACTCGGTCGGCGATCCTGCAGGTAATATGGCATCTTTCTCAAGCTTCATTTTTATCCGACGATATATTCCTGCTGGTACTTCAGCAGCACCAAATGACGCTGGTATTGTTGAAAGCAAATCGACAACATACGGACCACGAAATTTTATTTCGGCACCTTCTACTTCAGTTGCACCTGCAGCTTCTTCCTGCTTGAATTCAATTTCTTTAACCACAATCCACGATTGTGTTAATTGAACAGTGCTTCCAGCAGAATCCATCATTGCTGGCGGCGGTAATGCAATTGCTACTGGCGACAACAACTGAAGCAGTGGATTACCCTTCTTGTATGATGCTACGGTCGCTGGCTGCGAAGAGCCTGTCATTTTTAATGATGCCGTGGCTGTAGCTCCGCCAGATGCTTTCGCACAACCTAGGCCGGCTGCTACCATACCTGCAACGATAACTTTAATTCCCATATTCATTTTGCTCACAAAAAACCTCCTGTTAGTTTGACTTCCTTTGGATCCTCACTGACCCGCTTGGTTGTCATTGCTTGCTGACTTATTCAGATTAATATATGTATCGGTAGATTTAAACTTTTATTTCACTTATGTGATCATTTATTTTTTATAATTTTAATATTATTAGTATTTACATATACTTAAATATAAAAAATAAAATTATCAAATTGATACTCATTGAATTTGTGATCATATAATGCCTCAATTAACCCGCTTAAAGTCTAACATTTTTTCTTTTTCAAACCCATCAGCCTCAAGCTTTACTTGCATAACTCGACCAGGTAAGTTGAGTCCCTATGGAAATACGCGACCCAATTCATGGCTCAATACAATTAAATGACGGAGAAGTCGCCGTTATTGAATCTGTCGAATTTCAACGCCTTCGAGAAATCAAACAACTGGGTTTTTCAGAATTTAGTTTTCCTGGAGCGACTCACAACCGGTTTTTACATTCCATCGGCGTCAGCTTTGTTGCTGGTCAAGTTTTCGATTCTATTTTCAGAGCTTATCCATTTTCAAAAACTTCAATCAAAAATCGCTTTCGTCAAACCGTAAAATTAGCTTCGCTGTTACATGATATCGGACACGGCCCACTTAGCCACACGACAGAGCAAGTGATGCCACAACTTAAAAAATTAAATATCAAAATCTTTAACGACCAAAAATTAGATCAATCGCGACAGGCTAATCACGAAGATTACACGATTAAATTTGTTACTGATTCCACAGTCGCAGATATTATCAAAGCGCATTTTCCGGATATTTTACCTGAGCACGTTGCGTTTTTAATTGATAAAAATTTATCTTGTGATGACAGTCTGTTTACTGACGGAGGAATTAATTTCCGTCCGATCTTAAGTCAAATCGTCAGCTCAGAATTAGATGCTGACCGTATGGATTACCTAGAGCGTGATTCTTTTTTCTGTGGCATCAACTACGGAAAAATTGATAAAGACTGGTTGATGCAAAATTTAACTTTGCACATTGTCAAAGACACTGCTTACTTAGCGCTTAACAGGCGCGCTTTGTATGCTTTTGATGATTTTTTAATTTCTAGGCATCATATGAATTTGATGGTTTATTTTCATCACAAAAGCATCATCTATGAAGAAATGCTGAACAGATATTTGTCTTCGCCCGATTGCAAATTCTTTATTCCAGCTGATCACATTGAATACATCAACTACACAGATTACAAATTGTATGAGCATTTAGACACTGTAGATAACCAGTGGGCGCAGCGAATTGCGCAACGTAAACCATATCGTGTGGCCTTAGAATTACACAACCAAGAAAACGAACGCATTGAGCGCGTGAAAAAAATGTTTGAAGAAAAAAAAGCAGATGTCATTCATGCAAGTTCGAATGTGCGATTATCTAAATATCACTCGACGAATCCGGAAGAGCGTATGAATATTTTTGTGGTTGATCAATATGACCGCTGGGACGTGCCATCACCAATCAACTCAGCGACACAAATTTTTCAAAAGTACGAAGGAGCCCGCGTGATTGATCGCTTTTACGTGGCTCCTGAGAAATATGCTGACATTAAAAAAATGCTGGACGAAGTTCGCTACTAATTTACAAACGTTCAATAATCATCGCAACGCCTTGACCACCGCCCACACACGCCGAACCTAGCGCGTATTTACCTTGGCGACGGTGCAACTCATAGACCAAGTGATTCATAATTCGCGCACCCGAAGCACCCAATGGATGGCCAACGGCAATGGCTCCGCCGTTTACATTTGTTTTTTCAGGATTTAATTTTAATTCTTTTTCTACGGACAAATATTGAGCTGCAAAAGCTTCGTTCACTTCAATCAGATCCATTTGCTCTAAGCTAAGACCTGCTGCAGACAATGCCTTCCGAGCAGCTGCCGCGGGACCGATACCCATAATTTTTGGGTCGCACCCGACACTGGCCCATGAAACTAATCTTGCCAAAGGCTTAAACCCTTTCTCTTTCGCATAACTTTCGCTGCAAATGATCGAGCAAACAGCACCGTCAACTATTCCAGAAGCCGTTGCTGCCGTGACCAAACCATCTTTTTTAAACAAAGACTTCATCGCAGAAAGTTTTTCGATGGTGACATCAGGCTTCGGATGCTCATCCTTATCCACCAGAACCGTGCCTTTTTTAGAGGTGACCGATACCCCCACGATTTCTGTGGCGAAGATGTTTTTATCTAGAGCAGCCTTGTAGCGCTTTTGAGTTTTTAACGAATATTCATCGCACGCAGCACGAGTGATGCCGTATAGTTCGCCCAGATTTTCTGCCGTGATGGCCATTGGCATTTGTGCGTGCGCATCCGTGAGGGCTGCTGTCATTAAATCTTCCAGTTCAAAATTTCCCATTCGTAACCCATCAAAACGAACTTTTCTGGCGACATACGGAATTTGCGACATCTGTTCGACGCCACCAGCAAGCACGCACTTGGCTTCGCCGGTTAAAATCATTTGTGCCGCATTAATCCACGATTGAAACCCTGAGCCACACAAGCGGTTTACATTATAAGCTGGAATATGTACGGGTATTCCCATTTTTAATCCAACATGCCGTGCCAAGTAAGCAGCATCGGACGCACTTTGCACAACGTTTCCAATCACAACATGATCGATATCTTCGGGTTTTACGTTTCCGCTGATCAACGTTTCTTTGCCAGCGATAACTGCTAACTCGGTTGCAGAAATATCTTTTAGCGATCCACCGAACGCGCCAAACGGAGTTCGTTTACCAGAAATAAAAACAATATTTTCCATAATTATCCTTTTATTTTTTACTAACAAATAAGTCTTAGTTACGGTAAATTCCTTCATCATTATCAGCAAGGAGATTTTATGCGCGCTTTGATTATTGGCTCTGGTGGTCGAGAACACGCCGTAATAAAAAGCCTTTCTGAATCCAGTCATGTGACAAAAATATTTGCTAGCCCCGGCAATGCAGGCACTTCAACATTAGCTGAAAACGTTGTTCTAGATTTAAAAAATCATCAAAGCGTCGTGCAGTTCTGTCAGATTCAAAAAATGGGATTTGTTTTTATTGGCCCCGAAGACCCTTTAGTTGATGGTCTGGCTGATTCGTTGCGAGAAGCCAACATACTTGTTGTCGGTCCTTCAAAGAATGCCGCTCTGCTTGAAGGTTCAAAAATCTTCGCGAAAGAATTTATGCAGAAAGCAGGAGTTCCAACAGCAGATGCTATCATCGTTAATTCCGTGACTAGCACCTTGGAAGCTGCGAAAAAACATACCGCACCCTATGTCTTGAAAGCAGATGGCTTAGCTGCTGGAAAAGGTGTTTTTATTTGCAAAACTATAGCTGATCTAGAAGCTGCTGCTAAAAAATTATTCGTTGAAAAAACACTAGGCCCCGCCGCAGAAAAAGCACTGCTTGAAAGAAATTTAAAAGGCCAAGAACTTAGTTTTTTAATTTTAACAAACGGATCAGAATTTCAAGCGCTGCCGCTGGCTCAAGATCACAAACGCTTATTAAATAAAAATTTAGGACCCAACACAGGCGGTATGGGTTCAGTCGCACCAATCGAAATTCCACCGAATCTGTACCAGAAGATTATCAAAAATATTGTCGAGCCTTCGATTCTGCAAATGAAAAAAGAAAACTTTTTATACCGCGGAGTTTTATTTTTAGGATTGATGATCGTGGATAATGAACCCTATCTTCTGGAATATAATGTCCGCTTAGGTGACCCAGAAACTCAAGTTATTTTGCCTCTGATTAAAAGTGACTTGGGTCAAATTTTTCACAACTTGGCCCAAGGTGTTTTGCAAAAAATTGTTTTAAATAACCTGCATGCAATTTGTATTGTGAACGCTGCCAAAGGATATCCAGACAAACCACTGAATGACATTCCCATATTCATACCGACAACAGATGACAATCAATCTTATGTGCTTCATGCAGCAACAAAACAACTGAATGGAAAAATAGTAACAGCAGGTGGACGAGTTTTAAATGTGGTGGCAACAGCCTCTTCCGCAAAAGCTGCAAAAGGAAAAGCTTTAGAACTAAATTCGAAAGTTAAATTTGATGGTCGACAGTTTCGTACAGATATCGGTGATTACCAGTTCCAGCGCCAAGCAACCTGAGATTTGTTTTCTTCTTTTGACATCGCATGAGATATAACAAGATCTTGCTTGGTGAATATTTTTTCTGAAACTTCTGCTTCCGTTTTCTCTGCGCGTGCATCGTAGTTGATAGCAGCGTTGACCCAGCCTTTATATTCTAATTTTGCTAAAGCCTGCATCGCTAAAACCTTAAAAGAAATTTTGTGCTCCGTACGGCTATTTTTTTCCTTAAAAGACACTTCGGTTTTTAAATTTTTTTCGACTTTTTCTGCTGCTCTGCCGATTTGTGTGTTTCGGACGGGGCTTGTGTCCCACCATAATGAAAGGGTGTTGTCGGCAATTTTTGAAACAATAGATGCTGCAGATTCGTCTGCGGCCACTGATTTAGGCTGAATTTTTTCGGATGTCTCAGCACTTATCCACGGAGTTGTGATATCTATTGGCATCACTAAATTTCGTGTTTTTCTCATGTTCACTTTAGACCAACCTGTTTCGCAGATGGCTAATGTTAACAATAATAAAGACGTCACTTTAATTAAACTCATAGTTACTTAGGTTATATTCAACTTTTAGGCCGCACTTAAATGGCCTAAAAGCACACCCAGTGACTTGTTTTGGGAATTTTTACCAGCACTGACAAAAAAATGAATACACAGTCAGTAGCATTTACGGCATGTCTCAGAATAAGACTTACTCTGCAGAACAGCTTTCTCTATAATTCGCATCTGCCAAAAGCTTTTCTAAATTAAGATCTAATCGCAAGGCTCCGCGGTCACAATTATTTTTTAATATACGAGCCGCCTCAACAATATTGTCTGTAATTCCGTAAGTAATATTATTTCCATTTAATATTTTTGGAGGAATACGAAGCTCGTTTGCAAAGTAAGCTTGTCCTTCGTCAGATTGGACATACGCCGCTAACTTTTGGACTTGCCGATATGTTTTGGCATTCATGTGACGAATAGACTCTAAAGCACCAACCTGACGCATTTTATTTTCTTTAGAAATACCACAGTCGTTGTCTTTTAATACGGCTTCACGAACCAGAACTTCGCCAGCATTTATTCGTGCTTGCTCGTCGGCAGGTATGACTTCACGTTTGGTTTTTAAATCTAATTTTGTTTCAGATTTGCTTTCAATAATTTTTCCATTTTCAAGTTTATAAAGTTTAAATTTAAAATGCACGTTACCAATTCGGTCAGCTTGATTCAGCATATAATCAATGACAACCATGTTGGATACATCTTTCATAACGCTGACCACTTGAGCCATCTTTTTTAAATTATTTCCAGCAGCTAGAGAAGGAACAGATTCGTTACTGGCAACTGCTGAAAATGGTTTTTGCTTCATAAATCGTTCATAGCGCGTATCGTAAGGTCCCAACCCACTGACTTCGGTAAATTTAAATTCACCATTGATATTTTCAGAAAGCGCACCATAAACAGTATCCTGAGTAAAAACATCCGGGTATTTATTTGGATTCGCATGCATAGTCAAAAATCGTTTCCAGTTTTGTGAGATCAGCTCGTCTTTAAAATCGGAATCCGTAGCAATTATCTGATTAGCTTGTCGGGCTACTTGTAAATGTTTTGATTTATCCATGGTTCTAAAAACAGCTACCGGAACTTTAATTCCACCCAGAAATTCTGCAATTCTGTAATAAGCAACCGGAGCTGATGCATGACTGCACGAAGTCGTTTGTTTAAACTTAGCGACAACCTTTGCTAAGTTCGCATCTTTTGCTTCGTCCAAACGAGCGCAGTAATTATTTTTAAAATCACTGTCAGACATATTTTCAGAACGTTTTATGACCAATACACCCGGAAAAGTGGAATTCAGTTTCGGACAAACTGAGTACTTGTCAGCATAGAAATCAAGAGAGCAAAGCTTCTGTTCGTCTGCTAATTTTTTAGATTCAGTGGCTGACATAAGAATCGGTTTAGCACTCCAGCACGTTTCATTACTCATGGAAAAAGCATGCGCGAACGATACCTGTGTCAGTAAACCCAAAATAAAAATAGATGCTTTCATGCTAATCTCCATAGCGTGTGATCGATTATCCACAAGGATCATATGCGAAAATGACACCTATCTATTTGTAACCAATTGCTTTTAAAGAATTTTTTTGTCTATTTGTTTTACATTGAGACAGATTTACGGCTCGTCTAAAATATAATTCATTGGATTGACTGGAATGCCATTCACGCGCACTTCATAGTGCAAATGGGGGCCGGTTGATCTACCAGTGTTGCCCGTTGCAGAAATCACATCAAACTTTGAAACTTTTTGCCCGACCTGCACGTAAATTTGAGAATTATGCGCATAGCGTGTCAAAACTCCGTACCCATGATCAATAGAAACCAGCTTACCGAATTGTTCATCCCAACCCGCAAAACTCACCACACCGTCTGCCGGTGCACGAACCGGCGTGCCTGGTGATGCCACAATATCAACGCCTGCGTGCATTTTCTGTTTTCCGTTAATAGGATCAACCCGGTAACCAAAGCGTGAACCAATCGGACCACGAGAAGGTTTTATATAAGGAGTTGCTGACAACAAACTTTGGCGATCAGAAAGAATTTCCCACAGCTCGATGACAGACTGTTCTTTTAAGGCAGAATCTTTAACGGCTTCATCAATGCGTATAACAAGTGTTGCATAATTCGATGTCGATTTTTCCGCTGCAATCTCACCCTTGAAGGTGTTAACAGGATTCTCACCTTGCACCAAAGGTTCTTGTTGCAAAAGCTGTTCGTTACTCATGCGTTCTTGATTTGCATTAGTTCCCAGTGATGCCTGCGCTGGAAAATTAAGTTTTTCAGCGCGGTCTTTCATCTGCGTATCTGTTATTAGTTTTAATTTGCTCGTCATCATGCCGACACGGTCAAGACCCGACTGCAAAGTTTCTAATTTGCCTTCAACAACTTGAAATTGTTTCTGCAAATTTAAATTTTCAATTTTTAGTTTTTTATTTTCTAACGACTGCGCTAACAAACCAAAATAATCGATTAACCCAGCAAATAAGGAAAGAACAAAAACACCAATAATAAACGCAGAAATTTTAAAATAGCTCATTGGCATCGTCAGTTTTTTTGTCTGACTTTCATCATTAGCTACTAAATAAATAGTTATTATTTTTCGATCATCACTCATTAGGTTTTTACCCTACACATCTTGAAACTGAAGAACAAGAACCGTCACGTTATCATCCCCGCCGTTTTCTAAAGCTTCTTCAATCATCTTCGGAGTGACTTTGTCCATCGCATTTTGATTAAAAATCTGACACATTAAATTATCAGTCACCATTCCTGATAATCCATCAGAGCAAAACAGAAAAATATCACCCGATGAAATTTCTCTTTCAAGAACATCTGGGTAAACATCACGCTCGAAGCCAACACTACGAGTGATGACATTTTTGCCGATCGTTTTTTTGGCCTGCTCTTCTGTCAAAAGTCCAAGCCGAATTTGTTCATTGATTAAAGAATGATCCTCAGTGATTTGCCAAATGAATGGTTTTCGGTACAAGTAGCAGCGGCTATCACCAACGTTTGCGACAAATAATTTTTTGTCACGAATCAGTCCCATAACCATTGTCGTTCCCATGCCGTTTAATTTTACTTCAACACTAGATCTGTCAAAGATACGGTGACTAGCTTCTTCATAAGCTTGATATAAAACTTCTTTGGCCGTGAATTTATGCGCCTTCGGATGCCCAACGACCTCACGAACAGTTTCGACCGCCAGTGCAGAAGCCACTTCTCCGCCTTGATGTCCGCCGACACCATCGGCCACGATAAATAACCCTAAACGCTCGTCGACCAAAAAAGAATCTTGGTTGCCGTCACGTTTTAAGCCCTTGTCTGATAAACACCACGATTGAAATCTCATTCTTATACAGTTTCGCTGGTCATGCGGACCGAGTCAAATGTCACCGGCCAATGCCTCAACTAGACTTCGGTCTAATTGTCAAAATACTTCCCAAAAAGCACTCACCAAATTCTTAATCTGTACTGTCTAACCTCCGATAGTCTAGACAAAGGAACCACTATCCATGATTCAGAAAAGAAGCTTTAAAAATTACGTTTTGGTTTCAGTCGCGTTTCACGTTGTTTTTTTCTTGTCTTTGTTTTTAGCCACAAGAATTAATCTTTCGCAAAGTTTGCCAGATACCGCCGTTGAAGTTGCTTTGTTGACTCCAGATGAAATCGCACAATTACAAAAAAAAGATGATACCGAAAAAATGATTGTGCAGTCTGAATCTAATAATCAAATAAATGAAAATTCTAAGTATTTGAGCGAAAAAAATAACAGCGTCACCACGCAAACAAAAGCAAAACGTGGTGACGAGTTTAACAACGCATTGAAAGCAGGCGGCAAAAATCAAAAGGCCGTTGCTGCTCAAAAAGAAGTAAAAGTAAAAACCGCTTCGCCCAAAATAAATCCAGTTTTTGATCAAGGTTTCGATCCGTATGCAGCGTTAATAAAAAAAGATATGGCCGAAGAATTAAAAAAATTCACTGCGGGCCAAACTGGATCAAATCCTGGCAGCCAACCGACTACAAATGACCGATTGGTCGACGTCGACGATAGCTTAATCACTAAACTAAATACAAAAGAGTATAAATATTATGGGTATTATCACCGGATGAGGTTACAGCTGAACCAATGGTGGCAACCAAAAGTGCGAGAAAAAATTACCCGAATTATTCGCCGCGACCGCAATATCGCCAGCGAAACTGATAAAGTAACCCGCTTGGTAATCGTTTTGGATAATAAAGGGGCATTGGTTAAGGTTCAGGTTATCGGAGAATCAGGTTTTCGTGATCTCGATGATGCAGCGATCGAAGCTTTTCGCGCAGCCGCACCGTTTCCTAACCCACCAAAAGGCATTATTGAAGCTGATGGTACTGTTAAGATCCGCTGGGATTTTGTCATTGAAAGTTAGTGCCTGAACCACTAAAGTCCTGGCTTCCAAGAACTAGGAGATCATGTGTCTGATAAAGTGTCCACTTCTGCAAAAGAAACCAAAGAAACTTTAGAATCTGTCGCCCGCCGTGCTCACTATTTTGCAACGCAAATGATTCATCAAGCAAACAATCGTCCTGAAAAAGACAAAGGCGATCCAAAAATTGGTGGACATGTTTCTGGTTGTGCCAGCGCATTACATATTTTAGGTGCACTGCACTTGATGGTGAAAACAGGTTTCGATCATATTGCCAATAAACCGCATGCATCGCCAACCGATCACGCTTACAACTATTTGTTAGATCTTTTCTTAAATCCGGATTTTTCAAAATTAACAGAAGATCAAAAAAACACGGCCATGATGGGCCTTCGAAAATATTCGAAAAACGGCGAGCCTGTTTTTCAATCTTATCATTCGGCCTACGACAGCGATCATCATAATTTTTTCCCATCGGGTACTGTTGGCATTCCACCAGTTCAAGCGGGTTACTTAGCCTTAGCCTACCGTTTTGCCAAAGATCACAATTACAATATTCCAAACGCCCATTTCTGGGCCGTCACCGGAGATTCTGAATTTCGTGAAGGCTCGATGTACGAAGCTGTTCCTGATTTTGCAGACCGAGAAATCGGTAATTTAACTTGGATCGTCGATTACAATCGTCAGTCATTAGACGGTCACCGCATCGTGAATGAAAAACAAATGCGCGGCACAGATGCTGACCGTATTGAACGCACCATGGCTGCCAACGGCTGGGAAGTTATCCAAGTGCGCCACGGAGCCAAACGCCAAGCCTTGTTTAAAAAGCCCGGCGGCGAAGCTTTTAAAAATTTCTTAGAAGTCGAACTGCGCGATTATGAATTGCAATCACTATTGCTTGTGCAAGACATGAAGGCTTTAAAAAAAGGAATCGTCAAAGTTCACCCGAACATGAAAAAGTTTATCGAAAGCGTTTCTGACCAAGAACTGTATGATTCTTTCCGCGATTTTGGTGGCCATGACATGGTTCTACTTTCCGAAGCCATGATGAAATCCAAAGAATCGAAACGTCGTCCAACCATAATTGTTGCTCACACTTTAAAAGGCTGGGGCTTAAAAATGGCTGCGGCTCCGGGAAATCACTCGGCATTAACTTCAGTCGAAGAAATCGACGAACTGCGTTCAAAGCAAGGACTTAAAGGCGAAACGCTATTTGCTGGGTTCGATGCAAAATCTGCAGAGGGAAAATTTCTGAAAGATCGCGGCGATAAGTTATTGTCCGAAATAAAAGAGCAAAACTCTATAAAAGAAAAAAATATCAAATTTTTCATTAATGAGATCGAAAAAATGGGTGGTATCCCAGAAAAATTAGACATCAATACAAAAATGGCTAGTTACCCACACACCCAGTGGATGCTTGGACAGTTAACGGCAAAATTAACTCGAATTGCCAATGCTGATTCTTCAAAAATTACGATTGAATTAGAAAAAAAATGGAAAACACCTGGCGAATTATTTATGACCATGGCACCAGATGTGGGCACGTCGACAAATTTAAATCCAGCAATGGATGGTAAAATTTTTGGCGCTCCGGTTGTTACCGATTTAGAAACAGATCTTGGTGTTAAAGACAATAAGCTTCCGGATTTAGTACCCGGGGAAGAAGTTTCCGATCGTTTCTTGCGGTTTGAAATTGCTGAAGGCAACGTGATGTCTTGCGTGGGATCGTTCGGTAAAATGCGCGATATTATTGGTGTTCCGATCATGCCCTTGATGACCGTCTATGACTTTTTTATCAAACGAGCTTTGGATCAGTATTTTTACAATTTGTACTGGAAATCTAGTTTCATCTGCGTAGGAACTCCGTCCGGCGTGACTCTTTCACCAGAAGGCGCGCAGCACGGTTGGAAATCTGATTTTCAAATTCCAAATCAAATCACGTGGGAACCGTTCTTCTGTATCGAAGTCGATTGGATTCTTTCAGACACCATGAAACGTCATGTGATGAACGACAACGCTGGCAGGTCAGGAACTCTATTAAGATTAGTTACCCGCGGCGTTGAACAAAAAGACATGATGAAATTCTTAACCAAACAATTACGCTTTAAAACGGATGCAACTGCGAATTTGACTCGTGCCGAATTTCCGATTGCAGGTGCCACCAACGAAGAAGAAATTTCAAGCGTTACAGAAACGCAAATTTTAACTCAAATTCGTGAAGAGGTTCTTAAGGGGGCCTACCACCTGATTGATTATCGTGGTTACGCAGGCTACGAACCGGGTGACAACGTCGTTAATATTTTTGCGATGGGTGCCATGGTCACAGAGGCCTTAAAAGCTTCAGAGAATTTGTTAGCTCGTGGAATTTATGCAAACGTCATTGCTGTGACATCGCCGGATTTACTGTGCGGAATTCAAGGTCACGAAAATGACTATCATTACTTGCGCAGCGAACTTGGCATTAATCCAAATCTTTATTTAAATAAATCAGCAGACATTGGATCTGCAGATTTAGTCACTGTTTCTGGACGACGCATACCTATCGTCAGCGTCCACGACGGTGAAGCAGGATTGTTAGATAATTTGGGATCGATTGTCGGTGTTCGCCAAGAAAGCTGTGCTGTTCGAAAACACTCAAAGTGCGGCAGACCAAACGAGATTTACCACTTCCACAGCATTGATGCTGATGCTGTTATCGATGCTTGTGGTAAAGCGCTGTCAGAAACTGCGCTTGAAAAAGTGATTGTGACAAAAACTTCATTAGAAGAAACAGCGCACGCTGAGGGTTCAACTGTTGGAACTGCCCCGCACTGGACAGAACTGTGGCCTACAAAAAACCAAAGTCATAAACACTAATGGCTTTATATCCTGATCAAGGTGAATTATTTAAGGCGTCTAAAAAAAAACACGACGCCTTAATTTTCTTTACTCACTTTTACAAAGGTCATAAAAAAGCGCTTCGACGTCACATTCAGTTTGTGAATGATTTAGGTTACGATGCGTACGCTTTTAATTTAAAAGACAGTCCGAAGGACCACTTTGGTTTGCCGTATTCGCATGTATCAAAAAAATTTGGCATGAAGCACGCTATAGCTGATCAAATTGAAGAGCATCTGAATTTACTTTCTGATTATCCAAAGAAAATTGTATTTGCGTTTTCCAACATTGCTGGCTGTGCCATCGAAACAATGGCCCGCAGAACTTCAGCTGACATCATTGGTATGGTTTGTGACAGCGGCCCATCGTTAAAATTTATCACGTCCACTTACAATCTTTACACGCACATGTTCCCAATTAAATTTTTACCATTTCGAATTGTAGCAACATCGGTGTTGGCTTACGGCTGGAGCCTTGATCTGCACAAAGATATTATTTCTGATTTAAGTAAATTTCCTAAAAATTTTCCGCTGTTAAGTATCCGAGGTTGGAAAGACCCACTGATAAAACCCAAAGACATCGATTTGTGTTTTGAGCCTTGCAAAAACATCATCTGGCAAAGATTAGCATTACCAGATGCAGGCCACCTGAACGGGCTTCGTGATTTTTCAAGCGAATATCGGCCCGTTGTTTCAGATTTTTTAGATTCTATTAAATAACAGATTAAAAAAAGCTTCTGCGGACTGGCCCGTAATTTCATCCGAAATTAAAACGCTGTCGCGTTCAAACTTTGTATTTTATTTGTAATCAAAAAAAGAATGTTTTTATTTCTCATGATGGCAACACATCGGCCTTCGACTGATAAGTTGTACTCAAAGAGATACTTATTGAAATTGTATTATTTACAAAGGTCGTAAACGATGAGACCCAACAACTCACCAGACTTGATCGTACCTGCTTTTACAGCTGCCATGACGACCTCATTGTAGCCGTTGCCCAGCCCCATAACACTTTCGACATGCTCATTGTAGTTGTTATTAATAGTATACATTTTAAGCAATGCAGACGGTGTGAATAATGCTTTACCACCGCTGTTATCATCTCGATACATCGATGACATAAGTGCTAATCTTGATCCTTCTTCATATTTGTACTTTCTAGGAACTACTAAAGCAGTGCTAGATATTTGATTCGTCCTTCTGGGATCAGGTAATGTATTAATTTTATCTTCTACAGACATAGCCATATAATACAAATTTTTTAAATCTGTATCTTCATTAATAGAAATTGTTGCTTCATAATTTGAATTCTTAACAATAGTTTCCCCGTTGCCATCTTTATCTAATTTAACCAGTAAGTTAATTTTTTTTGTCTGAATTCCTGATTTATTCGCTGTCATTATATGAGTCAAACATTCAATACTTTTTCTTTGCTCAACCGCTTGTGCTGCCATAGAAAATAGTACGAGCGATAAAATAAGTGTTTTTTTCATAAAAAATTCCTTTTCAGTTGAATACCGTTCTAAAGTTTGTCGATTTAATGTTCCAATTATTCAAACAGAACAGCAGTTTGCATTTGTACACTGCGATAAAAATGCCACAGGCCAAAACTGCTTAATTTCGATTTAAAGTTATAAAAGGTGTAACAGTACTATACAAAGTGGCGCTAAAGGGGTCGCTAACTAGAGAGTCTCCGTAGCAGAGATAATTTCACAGTAAAAATAGAGTCCCTGTAATTGGCTCTCTGGTTTTCTGGATTGATTCCATGGTTATACCAAACAAGGAAAAATATTCGTTTAAAAAGTTAAAATAGGTTTCAAAATAAGGATTGATTTTTGGTGGCAAAAAAACCTTCTACAGTTAGATTTTATGACTGATTAACATGCCTTCGGTCGTGGGAAAAACAACCGAAACTAGATTATTTTCCGCGAATGCTTTCTTATTCATGGCGCGAACGGCTTCGATCTGTTTTTCATTAAATTTTTGAGTGGTAGCAGCACCCCAGACAGCACCTGCTAAAAAAACATTATCAGCAATGATCAAACCGCCTTTTTTAGTGTTAGTTAATGCCCAGTCAAAATACTTTAAATAAGCGGCTTTATTGCCATCGATGAAAATAATATCAAACGGTCCTTCTTGATTTAATGTCGGCAGATTCTCTAAAGCATCACCAACAATAACTTGGCAGCGCTTATCGTTGATTGCAGCTTCAGCAAGCTGGGCATGCCTTTCTAACTTTTCCAGGGTCCATATTTTTCCATCTTTAGGCAAGGCTGACAGAAAATAATTTGCAGACAGTCCAGTTAATGTACCTATTTCAACAATTTTTTTCGGCATGACAAGACTCATCATAAATTTCACTATCTGCCCTTCTGTCGCAGATAGTGAAATTTGTTCTAATCCGACAATTTCTGCAGCACTTCTAGACCTTGCCATTTGTTGATTTTCTACTGGCAACAAAGATTCAATATATTCATAGCTTTTTTCGCGAACGCTTCTCATAATTAAAGTCTATGACTTTTAATAAAGATTTACCACTGTTGATTTTTGATCTTGATGGCACTCTGATAGACTCTGCAAAAGACATTCATTTAGCAATTAATAAAATGCTTTTAAATCACGGACGCCAAGAAGTTGATTACCCCACATTAGTTTCTCATATCGGTGACGGTTTAATTAAATTAGTAAATGATTTTTTTCCTGAATATCACATCGAATCCAAAGAAAATATGATCAAAGTGAACGAGTTTTTGCACATCTACGAAACCAGTATGGTGCAACATACAGAACTTTATCCAAAAGTTTATGAATTCTTACAAAGCTATGAAGGCGCTAAAGCCATCGTGACAAATAAAAACATAAAGCCAGCCCTAGAAATATTGGAACATTTTAAATTGCACCAGCTTCCTTGGGTATCGGTCATCGGTGGCGATTCATTGGCAGAGAAAAAACCATCCGCATTACCACTTCAGTATGTTATGGAAAAAGCTAGAATTTTTGCAGCTCATACCTGGATGATTGGTGATGGCAGGCCCGATATGTTGTCTGCCAAGGCTGCTGGGTGTTTTAAAGTTGCAGTTCATTACGGCTATTCAAAACCCGAAGAGCTTGCTATCTATCAGCCAGATCATGTTTTAAAAACTTTTGGTGACCTAGAGCCTTTAATTTAGCTTTTTATGTTTGCTGATTGTTTCTTCTTTCAGGTATAAACATAAGAATGTCAGATTTAATCTTAGAAGTTAAAAACTTAAGAACCAAATACCGCACCGAAGATGGTGTTATTTATCCCGTAGATGACATCAGTTTTAATGTTAAAAGTGGAGAAACTTTGGGAATCGTCGGCGAATCTGGCTGTGGTAAATCTCAAACTGCTTTATCGATTATGCGTTTAATTCAAAAGCCCGGAATTATCGAATCTGGCGATGTGATTTTTAAAAACGAAAGCCTATTAAAAAAATCAGACAGTCAGATGCGTGAAATTCTTGGCAACCAAATGGCCATGATTTTTCAAGAACCGATGACATCACTAAACCCGGTTTTTACTATCGGCAATCAAGTCAGCGAATCGATAGCTCAACACAATAAAAAATTATCTGCAGCCGAAGTTAAAAAAAGAGCCATCGACATGTTAACTTTGGTGGGAATACCTGCACCAGCAAAACGCTATGACGAATACCCACATCAGCTTTCGGGCGGCATGCGCCAGCGGGTCATGATTGCCATGGCCATGAGCTGCAATCCACAATTGTTAATTGCAGACGAACCAACGACAGCACTGGACGTTACCATTCAGGCTCAGATCTTAGATTTGATGCGAAAAGTACAAAAAGAGTTTAACGCCGGCATGATTTTAATCACACACGATCTGGGTGTGGTTGCTGAAATGTGCAAAGAAGTTTTAGTCATGTACGCTGGTAAAGTCGTTGAATACGGAACCGTCGAAGATATTTTTTACCGCCCAAGACATCCGTACACATTGGGTTTGTTAAAATCAATTCCACACTTTGAAACTGGAAGTCGATTAAAAAGCTTACAAACAATTCCTGGCTTGGTGCCAAACTTATACAAATTGCCAAAGGGCTGTCGTTTTCAAGACCGCTGTCAATTTGTGACCGACATCTGCCGGCAGCAAGATCCACGATTAGAAAATTTGCGGGGTATTCACCGCGTGTCGTGTTTCCATTCTGACAAGACGCAAACTGAGGTTCAAGCTTAATGACAACAACCAATTCAAATCCAACTATTTTACGAGCTGAAAATGTTGTAAAAAGTTTCCCAGTTTATGGCGGACTTTTTTCTCAGGAAGTTGCCTCTGTTCAAGCAGTTCAAGGAATATCATTTGAATTAAAAAAAGGTGAAACTCTTGGGCTTGTTGGCGAATCCGGATGTGGCAAATCAACTTTAGGTCGCTGTTTGATCAAATTGCTTGAACCAACTTCTGGAAAAGTTTTTTTTAAAGACCAAAACATCACACACCTTGAAGGCGAACAATTGCGCGAGCTTCGTAAAAGTATGCAGATCATTTTTCAAGATCCGTACGCATCACTAAACCCAAGAATGACAATTGGATCCATCTTAGAAGAACCATTAATCATTCATAATTTGTACAATTCACAAAAAGATCGTGCCGACCGCGTGCAAGAACTACTGCAATTGGTGGGGCTGCGGCCTGAACATTTAGCCAGATACCCCCATGAATTTTCCGGAGGCCAAAGACAGCGTGTTGGTATTGCGCGCGCCTTGGCTGTGAATCCGGATTTGATTATTTGTGACGAACCAGTTTCTGCACTGGATGTTTCTATTCAGGCACAGGTGATAAACTTATTGATGGAGCTTCAGCAAAAATTAGGCTTAACCTACGTTTTTATTGCTCACGATTTAAAAGTGGTTGAACACGTTTCAACACGAGTTGCTGTGATGTACTTGGGAAAAATTGTCGAAATGGCCGATGCCGATCAGTTGTATAAAAACCCGATGCATCCTTACACCAAGGCGTTATTATCTGCCATACCAGTACCAGATCCAAAACCGCGCGCCGAGCGTATTATCTTAACTGGTGACGTGCCTTCGCCAATGAACCCGCCATCGGGCTGTCATTTTCATCCGCGCTGTCCGATCGCTGGACCAGAATGCAAAATCACTGCACCGCAGTTACTAGATAAAGCGAATCAGCACTGGGTTAGCTGCCTTAAAGTCTAGTTCATTTTTTTTTGCCACAACCGATACGTATTTTATATGGCAAGTTCAAATCATTGGATCTTTTATGATTCTTTTTCAAAGACCCAGTCGAATCCTATTGGTACCGAAGAAGCGCAAATGGCTATCTTTAAAATGAAGTCAAAGGATTGGCCGCGATTTTTTATTTGGACTGGGGGTTGGGCCAACTGGCAATCCCTAGAATTATTTTTAAAAAGCGATCAAAAAACATTTATAACTCATTTTGCTTCTGCGCAAACGAATCCGAGCAACCAAGAAACTGTAAAACAAAATATACATCAAACTGTGTTAGAAATGAAAACGGTAACAAAAAAAGTATTAAAAGAAATAACAAAATCATTCTCAGGTGTTCTTATTGATGAAGACCCTGCTCACGAAGAACCAGCCGTTGGAAAAAGTTCATTCGACGGCGAAGAACTTTCTTGGTCCAAAACAGAAAAACCAGCTATCGATTTCAAAAAATTAGCCGACAAAATGTCTTTTTCACGACGCGATGCTCGACATGAACTAAAAATTGAAATTTTATTGATCTCGCCAAAAGGGAAAACTTTTCGCAGCAATTCTGCCAATATTTCTTTAAGTGGATCATTGCTTGAAGACAATATTCCTTTTGATTACTACGGAATTCCCTTTGATGTGGTTATTGTAAACCGAGCAGCTCAGTCCAACGTTAATGCCAGGGTCACTTTAAAAGCTAGAACCATTGGTGAAGGATTAACCCAACGACTTGGCTTTTCAGACATGACTGCAACACAAAAAAAAGCTTTGCATGGACTACTGCAAGATTATCTCGATCAGCAACAAAAACTGACTCGCAAATCAGGTTAGTTGACTAACTAAAAACCAAACCCCAGCGAATAGGTCATTCCGCTGATTTCAAATTGAGTATTGGTTAAATCAGCGCGCTCGTCTCGAAAGCCAACCTCGGCATATGCCAAATAACGACTGCCACCCTTTGCAGAAGAAAAAAGTATAACTTCAACACCAAGGCCCCCGCCATAACCGTAACCGAATGACTGTTCTTTAGATTGTAATTTTGTAACGGTCGGCAAATTTTTTAGTTCTAAATTATTATAGCTGATAGAACCCGTGCCCCATAAAAAAATATTTATTCCTTTTTCCCGTCTGGGAATAGGAAAAAAACTAACACCAATTTCCGGAGCGAACTGTAAAAATTTATATTTTGAATTAAAGGTTGTTCCCGCATTGGAAAAATTCTGCGATCCCTCTGTCGTCGTAAAACGTGTTTTAAAAAAATACCGAAACACCGTATTTCCATCATCTAAAGTTAATTCTAAACCTGTTCCGGGACTGCCTAAAGCAAACGATCGATTGGCAGGGCCCGAATAGCTTTGTTGGATAATTCCCAGTTTAGACGAACGAAATGCACCCCTGCCTTGCGCAGCGAAAGCTGTATGAAAGCCAAAAAGTACAACTAGTAAAATGAATTTTAAACAGAATCCGCGATGAAAAAACATACTTATAGAAGAAAGCAAAATACCAACAACGTCTACTATGAAACAAAGAATTCTTTATTTTTTAAGTGATGTGGTTTTTAAGTGACGCAAAAACGTTTCACTCTAAGACAGAAGTCCAGTTTTGGTATTGTTGGCCCTAAGTGACGAATTATTTTTCAAGTTCTTAACAAACTAAACCGTAAAGATACATGAAAAGAATTACCTTTTCTGTTGAATTAAACGCTTAGGAGAAAAATATGGGACGTAACTTTACTAAAACTCTGACCGTGCTCACGTTAATAACGTTAGCAGTCGGTTGTACCAAAAGTAGCGATGAAGCTTCTGTTGTTGTTCCCAAAACACTGTATGTGGCATCTGGTGCCTGCTATTCAGGTTCTGGTATCACAACATACACAGGACCTCAATCGTCACGAGCGGTGACTAAGTGGAATACAGCAGATGGTGCATCCAGTGGTGTTTTCACAGACTTAAACGTTGGATCTAATGTTTCTGTTGGTACTGTGCCACAGTCAATGATTGATAAAGGTGATCATATTTTATTATTAACTGAAAATGCGACAACTTTTTCAGATCGTAAAATTTTTAAAATCAATAAAGCAAATACATCTACCTATGAAGTTTATGCAAATGATCCTACTGCATTCACAGTAACCGCTACACACATAACGCGGTCGATGGCACAAGATCTAGATGGAACAATCACATTTAGTAAATCTTTGTTCGCAGAACGAATTAATTCTTTAGGTGTTCGAATTGTAAAAGGTGGCGCAAATCCTTGGGTAAATCCGGCTGCCGCAACTGGAAACTGTTTCGCTGCAGCTGGAGCTCAAATTCAAAATGTAGCTTTGATGACGCCTTTTACTAGCACCAATCAAGGTAAGCTTCTTTATATACATGCGGGCGCAACTGCCGCATCAAATCGTATTGGCGCTGTACAACGTACAGGGTTAACATCTGCTACAGCAGCTGATTGCGCGGGTTCAAGTCCTGCAGGTGGAGCATCGACAGTAGCACACGTAAATGCACCAAATTTAAATGGTACGGTAACATTTCCAGGTACTGGAAGTTCTTTAACAAGTATGGTTTACATACCCACACCAGCGCCTGCAACAACTACTGGCAAATTGATTGTTGCTTACTCAGGCTCAACTGCGACAGCATTTGATAACAACACCACATTTAATTACGGAATTGTTATGTGGAATGTAACGGAAGGTTCCGACACCGCGGTAACAATTGATACACCAACTATTATTTGGCGTGATGAGTCGATCACTTGGGCACCGTCTGCAATGGCTTTTGATGCATCAACAAATTCACTTTACGTTGCAGTTGGTGGCTCTCCAGGTTTAATAAATCAGACAACTCAAGCTTACGGTTATAATATTGAAAAATTTACTCTTGATATTAACACACCGATAATGACTCGTGTTTCGGCGAACAACCAACCGTTTATCGTAGGCAATGCATACACAAAATGCATTACCAACATGATAGTTGCTGATTAATACTTTTCAAAATTATTTTTAAAAAAGAGTCGGCTTCTCCCCGACTCTTTTTTTTATTTTTGATGCTGCGATGACAGCTATTTTTTTTCAGCTAATAGTTCACTGATGCGAATTTTCAACTTTTCAATATCAAATGGTTTTTTAATATAATCATCTGCACCCACTTCACGGGCGCGTTCAAAATCTTTCTCATCTGCTTGCGCCGACAAAAAAACCAACGGAATTTTTTTTAAATCGCGGTGCTCTTTCATCATTTGCGCTAATTCAAAGCCGTTGATCCATGGTAATCCGACGTCCATCAAAATTAAATGCAGGTCTTGATCTTGATCCAACAACAAAGTCAGCTCCGGACCGTCTGCAGCTAGCTTTACTTGATAGCCGCTGGATTCTAAAATGCGCTTCAACGAATGTCTTTGAGTTTCATCATCTTCGATAACCAAAATATTTTGGGGATGCAACTTTTGTTGGGCATCACGAAATGAATCTAGGCTGACGATCGGCTGTTCAGCCATTCTTTGCTTTGTTAATTTTTCAATTTTTTTTATTAGATCTGTTGTGCTTAGTTTATTGCTCATATTAGTGCCCCTGCGCTTCTAGCCAACGTTCGGCGTCCAGTGCTGCCATACAACCCGTTCCTGCAGCCGTGATCGCTTGACGGTAATACGGATCTTGCACATCTCCCGCAGCAAAAATGCCCGGAATATTTGTAAATGTCGTACCCGGTTTTGTTTTTAAATAACCAGCATCATTCATATCTAGTATGTCTTTAAAAATCTTCGTGTTTGGTTTATGTCCGATGGCAACGAACACACCCTGCAAATTTTTTTCAGAAGTTGTGTTGGCTTTGACGTCTTTTAATTTAATACCCGTGACTGATTTGCCATCTCCTAAAACTTCTTCAATAATCGAATTCATAATAAATTCAATTTTCGGATTTTTTTGGGCTCGCTCTAGCATAATTTTTGAAGCTCTAAAATTTTCACTGCGATGGATGATATAAACTTTAGAAGCAAACCGAGTCAAAAAATTAGCTTCTTCCATCGCGGTATCACCACCGCCAACGACACCGACTTCGACATTTTTAAAAAATGCTCCGTCACAAGTAGCACATGCAGAGACTCCCCGGCTCATGTACTGCTTTTCGCTAGGTAACCCCAACCACGTCGCACTAGCTCCTGTAGAAATAATAATGGTATTGGCTAAAAATTCTTGTTTACCAACAGCAACCTTGTACGGACGCGCTGAGAAATCAACTTGCGTCACATTCTGAGTTAAAAACCGGGTTCCAAATCTTTCCGCTTGCTTACGCATAACAGAAATCAATTCAGGGCCAGTGACACCGTGTTCAAAGCCCGGATAATTTTCAACATCAGAAGTGATCATCAACTGGCCACCGGCTTCTTCGCCTTCGATCATCAGTGGATTTAGCCGCGCACGCGCTGTGTATGTAGCCGCTGTTAAACCTGCAGGCCCAGATCCAATAATAATAACATCTTCAACTTTTTTGTTTGATTCCATCGACATAAGATCCTCATTTATAAAATAGAGTATAGGCTATATGATCAGAGTTGGAACTGTTAACGCTGATTGTTTTTTTCTAAAAACTGAACCAGAAGTTTCGCGACCAAATCAGCTGGTTCGGCTAATCCCTGTGTTACTGGCCAACTGTGCGGCGGAAGCATATCTGTTTGCATATATCCTGGGCTAAACAGCAAGACATTTGGCTCATGCAAGGTTTCAGACTGCACTGTGCTGATTAGTCCTTTTAACCCATGCTTGGCAGCTGCATAGCTGGCTGCCATTGGATCGGCCTTACTTTCTGCGATCTGTGAACCCACAAAAGTAATCTGCGCCAACTTAGCCCAGCCCAAGCTATTTGTTTCAAACTGGTATTGTAAAATCGCATGCAGCAATTCCGCTGGGTACAGCATCGTGGTGTTTAAAGCCCAAACATGATCAGTCCATTTTTTTTCCTGAAACACACCATAGGGCCCGCCGCCGGCAACATAAATAATTCGTGTGGGGTTAAAACTTTTAAGTTCTGATAAAAAAATTGGGCTTATGGGAACTTTGGAAAAATCCTGAGCTAATAAATCTGTGTTTGCTGAAACCTGATTTTGATGCTCTGAAATTTTTCGTGATACCAAAAGAAAATGAATTTCGGGAAACTGCTTCAGGATTTCCTGATAAACAGCCCAACCTAAACCTCGGCTTGCACCCAAGATAGCGATTCGATCTTTGCTAGATAAGTTTCTATTTGCTGGCTCTGACATGAAATCTAGGATTACAATAATATACAGAAAAAGTATGCCTAAAATTCATTTACCGCAAAAAAATTTAACCCTTGAAGTTGCCAGTGGCGCACCATTGATGGAATCTTTGCTGGCTGCTGGCGTGCCGGTTGCGTCATCCTGCCTGGGTGATGGAATCTGTGGAAAGTGCCGTGTGCACGTGGTCGGAACAGTAACTGCAGCTACACCTTTAGAAAATGAAACTTTAAAACGAAACTCAGCAGATGCAAATAAACGGCTTTCATGCCAAATCAAAGTTCAAGAGGACATCAAAGTAACAACCAGTTATTGGTAAATAACTGAAGCTAATCTTTGATCAACTTCATATAATTAATCTCAATACCTTGGTTGACGAAAATTTTTTCAAAAGAAGTCTGGAAGTTGTTCTGCTTATAAATAGTATCAGAGCTGTACAAGTTCAGAGTTTGAAATTCTATCTTATATTTAGTCTGCTTAATCTCATCTAAAGACCACAAAAAATATTCTCTAGAATCCGTTTTGAATTCTAAAAACGAACCGGGCCTTTGCATTTCATAGATTTCATTCAATATATTCTGATTAACCACTCGGTTCTTAGGCTTTCTTGGAGTCACCCAAGGGTCCGGAAAATGAATGTAAACGTTATTCAATTCTTGTTTTGCAAAAAGAAAATCGATATTAAAAGCGTGATATCTGCATATCGCCGAATTTTTTAAACCTGTTGATCTGGCTCTACGGATAGATTGAATCAGCGGTTTGTACTTCAGTTCAATTCCAACCAAAAAACGCTGCGGAAATTTTTGTGCATGAAATGAAAAGTGCATTCCTGAACCGGTGCCAATCTCTAAATCAACTGGTGCTGTACTTTCACAACGAAAGACTTCAGATCTCCATTTAGAATTATTTAAAGGTGCACGCTCTTCATTAAATGCAAAATCTTTGTATTCATTATCTAAAGCCAAAGTATATGCGTTTTGTTTCAGTAAAGTGCGGGTCAAATTTATTTTTGGTCTGCGTTTTTCGTCTATCATTATGAATTTTCTAGTCCTGAAACTTGTGGGCCAGCTTTTAAATGCGATCTGGTCATTTTTCTTAATCCGGCAAATTTATTTTTGCGAATTACACAAGGTTCCACTTGGCAAAAAGTACAATAATTTTGCTTGCACGGATCCATGTGAAACGCAAATTCTCCATCAAATTCGTAGGTATGAACGACGGCTTTTTCAAAATCGCGAGACATCGCATGAACTTTATCGATCGTCCAAAATTCTGGAACAACCATGTGCGCATCGATATGGTGAAAATTTCCGGACCTGATCATGCGCAAATTATGAATATCAATTACTCCAGGTACTTTATGAGAATCAATCGCGCAGGCAAGCTGTTCAATAAGATGCTCATCGGCCTCATCCATCAAGGCACCGGAATTAATCCGCATGATTTTGTAAGCATCAAATATCAGCCAACTACCAAGCATTAAACTTAAAGCAGGATCAATCCAAATCTGGCCGGTGAAATAAATTAAACCCAATCCCGCAATAACACCCACTGTTGTTATCACATCCGAAAGCAAATGTTTTCCACTGGCTTTTAATGCAGCAGAGTTTTCATTTTTGCCCACACGAAGCAAATGAAAACCGGTGAAAAGATTAAAACAAGTAGCTATCAAAGAATATTCAATACCAGTTCTAATGTTTTCTAATTGTGAACCACTAAAAAAATGTTGAAATGACGTAAAAATAATTGTGATCCCTGCGAAAAAAACCAGGCCGCCTTCGAAGGCTGCCGAAAAATGCTCTGCTTTGCCATGACCGTAAGGATGATTTTCATCGGCGGGTGCAGCCGCCACTTTTACAGCAAACAGTGCAGCACACGAAGTAATAACATTCGCCACAGTTTCAAGGGCGTCAGACAGAACAGCAGAAGAATTTGTGGCATAATAGGCTTTAAATTTCCAGACCAGCACAACGATGCTGACGCCGACCGAAATTAACGCAGCAGTTTGTCTTTTTTTATCAGACGACATAGGCAAATTTATGTCACAGGTTCACTAAGCTGTCTTTCTTTTTCTTTCAAAAATTTCAATAACAGCAGAGTGGTTCAAATCAGCGTAACGATCAATTTCTGGCTTGTAGGCGCACACTTGATTGCGGCCTCGGCGTTTGGCTTCATATAAAGCCATATCAGCTTTTCTAACCAGTTCTTTTGCTGCTATTGACTGTCCGACAACAGATGTCGCAAACCCCGTCGACACTGTCAGCTTGATTGAATCTTTTCCCTGTGAAAAAGTGGCTTGCTCAATACTTTTCCTTAAGCGTTCACAAAAATGCTCGACACCCGACAGTGGCGTTTCCGAAAGCACGATTAAAAACTCATCGCCACCATACCGTGCAGGAATGTCGACAGTTCTGGTCGATGATTTAATTATTTTGCCAACTTCAGACAATACAAAACTTCCAAACAAATGATCATGCCCATCGTTGACAGTTTTAAAGTGATCCATATCAATCATAACAACAGTAACAGAGCGGTTAAATCGCTTACCACGCTCCATCTCAAATTCTAATTTTTGAAATATCGAACGCATATTAAATAAACCGGTTAGGTCATCGATCTCAACCAGTTCTTGTAATTGCTGATTGGCTTCAACCAAATCTTCCTTCGCATCACGAAAACGCAACTGAGCACGAACGCGTGCTAAAAATTCCATCGGAGCAAATGGGGACACAATATAGTCACTAGCACCCATATCTAAACATTGAGAAATTCGCTCTGTCGATTTTTCGGACGAAACCACAATTAAACCTGTGGTGTCTAAATACGGAGCCAAAGAATTTAAATATTTCAAACCATCTTCATGAGCGAATTCGGGATCCACAATAATCAGCTGCGGCTTCCAGTAATTTAAAAATTCGCTGGCTTCTTTTGGCGACGTCAATCCACGCACGTCGTAGCCTTCCCATCTTAAGGGTTCAAGCATCAGCTCTAGCGTTTCTGCATCTTCATCTAAGACTAAAATAGGTCTATTGCGTGGATCTCTTTTCACTTATTAGGTATCGGCATTTTTCTAGAAATTTATATGTCTTTTTTGGTCTAGATGTCTTATTTCAAGACACAATTCAGTCAAAAGACCAGCTTTACTTTTTGTTTAGCTCTGACTAAGCTTGTGCCATATGAAACACATTGATATTCAAGAAAAATGGCAAAAAATTTGGGAAGAAAAAAAAGCATATGTCGCTGAAAATAATTCCTCAAAACCGAAGTATTACGCCCTAGATATGTTCCCATACCCGTCTGGGTCTGGGCTGCACGTCGGCCACATCGCTTCTTACACTCCGTCTGATATTGTTTCCAGATACAAACGCGCCAAAGGCTTTAACGTTTTACATCCGATGGGTTTTGATTCGTTCGGATTACCAGCTGAACAGTACGCCATTCAAACCGGAGTTCATCCTGCAATCACCACAGAAAAAGCAATTGATAACTACCGGGCGACGTTACAAAAATATGGTTTCAGTTTTGATTGGTCACGTGAAATATCAACGTGTGATCCCAGTTATTACAAATGGACGCAGTTTATTTTTTTAAAATTATTTGAAAAAGGTTTAGCTTACCAAAAAGAAGTTCCAGTGAACTGGTGCCCGGCTTTAAAAACTGTTTTAGCGAATGATGAAATCGTGGATGGCAAATCAGAACGCGGTGGCCACCCGGTTGTGCGCGTACCGATGAAACAGTGGATGCTAAAAATTACCGACTACGCAGAACGTTTACTAAATGATCTAGATAAAATCGATTGGCCAGAACGCACCAAAGAAGGTCAGCGTAACTGGATCGGCAAATCCGAAGGCGCCAGTTTGCTATTTCCGGTTAAAGATCAAAAAGAATCTTTGGAAGTTTTCACAACCAGACCAGATACGCTTTTTGGCGTCTCGTTCATGGTGTTAGCTCCAGAACACCCCTTGGTAAAAAAAATAACCTCACAGGCACAAAATCAAAAAATCTCTGCTTACATTTTTGAAACTTCTAAAAAATCAGACGTTGACCGAAAAGCAACCACAGAAAAAACGGGAATTTTCACGGGTGGCTATGCATTAAACCCAATCACAAAAAAAGAAATCCCCATTTGGATTGCAGATTATGTGATGATGGATTATGGCACAGGCGCCATCATGGCAGTTCCCGGACATGACGAACGTGATTTTGAATTCGCCAAGAAATTTGATCTAGCTGTTCCGCGTGTTCTGGAATCGGCGACAGATTTACCGTTTACTGGTGATGGCAAGCTGATCAATTCTGAATTTTTAAATGGGCTTACAAAAAATGAAGCCGTTCAGAAAATGATTTCTTTTTTAGAAAAAGAAAATTTAGGAAAAAAACAAATCAATTACCGACTTCGCGACTGGCTTTTTTCACGACAGCGCTACTGGGGTGAACCGTTTCCAATTCTACGTGATGCCGATAATTCAATGTCTGCGGTTCCCTATGACGAACTGCCCGTGGCACTGCCAGAGGTTGCTAACTATGAACCCTCAGATTCTGGTGAAGCTCCTTTGGCCAGAAATGAAGACTGGGTTAATTATCTTTCCAAATCTGGTAAAAAATTACGTCGAGAAACTGACACCATGCCAGGCGCTGCCGGATCTTCTTGGTATTTTCTTAGATACACAGATCCGCACAACCAAACTGAACCATTTTCACAAAAGGCAGCCAACTACTGGATGCCCGTTGATTTGTATGTTGGCGGGCCCGAACACACCGTGGGTCATTTGCTATACGCCCGTTTTTGGACAAAAGTTCTATTCGATGCAGGACTTTTAAAAGCCGACGAACCATTTCAAAAGTTAGCCCATCAAGGAATTATTTTAGCACCAAACGGCGAACGTATGTCAAAATCGCGTGGTAATGTCATACCGGCAGATCAAGTAGCAAGCCAGTACGGTGTCGATGTCATGCGCGTGTTCATTTGCTTTTTAGGACCGCTTGATAAAGACAAAGCGTGGTCAGAAACAGGAATCGATGGCGTCAAAAGATTTTTAGATCGCTTCTACCGCCTTGCCGCTAACGAAGAAACAGGTATCGGTCACGCGAATGACGAACCATTGCCAGCCGAAGTTGAAAAAAGTTTACACAAAACGATCAAAAAAGTGACTGGGGACATTGAAAATCTTAGCTTCAACACATCGATCAGTCAGATGATGATCTTTGTAAACGATCTTTACAAATTTGACTGCAAATCTAAAAAAGCATTGTTGCCGTTAGCCCAACTGCTTCAGCCATTTGCGCCACATATTGCCGAAGAAATTTGGCATGCCTTAGGTGGTAAAGGTTTAGTGGTCAATGCCACTTGGCCAACCTTCAATCCCGCTCTGTGCGTGGATGACACGGTTACAATGGGCGTTCAAGTGAATGGAAAAATGCGCGGTACGATTGAAATCAGCTTAACAACTGATGAAAAAACAGCCGTTTCTGAAGCTCTAAAAATCACAACGGTGGCATCTGCGCTTGCTGGAAAAAATCCATCGAAAGTTATTTACAAAGCCGGTAAGATTTTAAACATGATCGTACCAAATTAGTTGCAACGCAAAGATCTTAAATGTAATACCAGGCTTAAACATTAAGCCTGGATGTTAAGCTCAACGTCTTGCACTTTTTTGGGGGATCAAAAAGCATGAGTCTTTCCACAACAACCACAACTTCACCGGCTACTTCACCAACAGCCTCACCGATAACTTCTGCAACTACGACTTCAGCGACAACTTCTGCAAACAAAGCAGATAAAACAAATTCAGACACACCAACAACTCATGCATTTTCACAATTAAAATCAGCCAGCTGGAGCGTCGAACAAAGTGCCGCAACGTACGGAATCAATAATTGGGGAAGCGGCTACTTTCGCATCAATCAAAACGGCAATGTTTCTGTAACCCCGAAAGGTGCCGATGGTTTTTGCGTCGACCTTTATGAGCTAACACAAGAATTACAAGATCGTGGAATTCGTATTCCAATCATGATTCGTTTTCCAGATATTATTCGTGAACGTGTTAACTTGCTTCATTCGTGTTTTCAAAAAGCAATCGCTGATCATAATTACAAAGGCCACTTTTGTGGAGTTTACCCAATCAAAGTAAATCAGCAGCGTCATTTGGTGCAAGAGCTTGTGAAATTCGGCCGCGAAGTACGCCTGGGTTTAGAATGCGGATCAAAACCAGAGTTGCTGGTTGTCCTGTCTTTGATGAACACTCCAAACGGAGTCATCATTTGTAACGGTTTTAAAGATACCGAGTATATTGAAACGGCATTACTTGCTCAGAAGATCGGCCGCGAGATCATTATCGTTGTCGACCGAAAAGATGAGCTTAAAATTATTACCGAGACCGCAAAAAAATTAAATATGCGTCCAAAAATTGGTTTTCGCGCAAAATTAAATACTCAAGGTGCCGGCAAATGGGTTGATTCTGCAGGAGCCCGTTCAAAATTTGGATTAACAGCGATTGAAATTGTTGAAGGCATCGAATTTTTAAAAGCACAGAACATGTTAGAATGTCTAGAACTACTTCACTATCATATCGGATCTCAAGTTCCATCGATTCAAAGTATTAAATCATCCCTTAAAGAAGCAGCGCGCTTTTACACTGAAATTTACAATCTGGGCGCAGAACTGAAATACATCGATGTTGGTGGTGGTCTAGGTGTGGATTACGATGGCTCTGGCTGGTCGGACTCTTCAGTGAATTACTCAGAACAAGAGTATGCGAATGACATCGTCTCTACATTACAAACAATGTGTGATGAAAAAAATATTCCACATCCAAACATTGTGACTGAATCTGGTCGCGCGTTAGTAGCACATCACTCGGTGCTTATTTTTAATGTGATGGGTGTGAATAATCTTTATCGCCAAGAGCCTCCAAAGCCTGCGGTAAAAAAAGATCCGTCGATCATGCAAGACATGCAGTACATTTTTGAAAAATTGACTTCTGAAAACTTAAACGAATGCTTCAATGATTTACTGCAAGCAAAAACAGAAACCTTAAATCAGTTCACTTACGGAGTTTTAAATTTAACTCAGCGTGCGTGGTGTGAAAGTATGTTCTTTACAATTGCCACAAAGATGCTGGCATTGGCACAGCACACTCCGGACTGTGATGATATTATTGCCGATTTACGTGAAAAATTATGTGATACCTATTTCTGTAATTTTTCTGTTTTCCAATCAGTTCCCGATTCATGGGCCGTTGGACAATTGTTTCCTGTAATGCCAATTCATAATTTAAAAAATGAACCGTATCATGAAGCGACTTTGGCTGATTTAACTTGCGACTCAGACGGAAAGATTGAAAAATTCATCGATCCAGAAACTGGCGAATCTAAAAAAACACTTCGCGTGCATCCGTTCAAAGAAGGCGACCCACCTTACTACTTGGGTGTGTTTTTAACCGGCGCTTACCAAGAAATCTTAGGCGATTTGCATAACCTATTTGGTGATACAGATGCAGTTCATATCTCAATTCATAATTCTGGCTACACTGTCGATCATTACGTCCCAGGTGACACCGTCACTGAAGTATTATCTTACGTTCAGTATGGTCGTGCTGAAATGGTTGATAGCGTTCGTCAATTTACTGAAGAAAGTATCGCAGCCGGCAGCATTTCAAAACAAGAAGCCAAGCTTCTGATAAAACATTATGAAGAAGGTCTTTCGGGTTATACTTATCTTGAAGAGATGGAATAAAAAACAGTTTCCCAATACTGGTACGATTTGCTGTCATCGGTATTGGTATTAAAATCATACTGCTTTTTATCGACCACGATGTATTTATACCATTTTTCAGCTTCAAGAATATCAGCCGGAGTTCCCATTTGTAAGAAATGGGATATTTCATAATTCATAACTTTTAAATCACTCAGTTCATCCATCAATGCCTGAATTGCTAAAGATGTGTAAAATTCAGTGCCGTATTTTAAGCTTTTCTCTAATTGTAAACTCATGCCTTTTTTTAACAACTCGGCCGACTTAAAATAATAAAACCCCGTCGATGTCCATTCGCTTTCAATATCAGTTCCGAATAATTTCTTTTCTTGAATTTTTTCGATTTGATTTTTTGTACCAACTTGTAAGTGCGCATAAGTATTTGGTCCCAAATATGTTGGATGAAATCCTTTGTAACTGGGGATACAAACATCACAGTCAGACTTATTCAAAAAAATTTCAAATTCAGACGGATCCCACAACATGAAATAATCACAATAAGAAACGGCTACACTTTTCTCTGAATTCAGATTCGGAATGACAGCTGAAACGGTATCAATAGGACCACGGCTGGAATAAGGAACATAAAAAATTTGTGCTTGTGGGCACTGTTGTTTGATCACATTTTCAAGATCCGCATTTTTAAAGTGTTCACCAATTACAAAAAAAAGATCCCAGCTGGGATGCATGCAGTTTATCAAATAACTTATTGCGGGTTTTCCCATAACTGAAATCAATGGTTTCGGTTTGTCATAACCTTCAGATTTAAAGCGCTGACCCAGTCCTGCTAATGTGATGATGACTTGCATTTGTTAGCCAACAGACGATTTAGAATCGAAAGCGTCGCGGATGGCCAGACCGATATTGATGAGCAAAGTTAACGTCAGAACCAAAGCCACAGATGGCCACCACACCAGCCACTCGGACGTGGTAAAATACTTTTGCGCCTGTTGCAATAGTTCACCCCAACTTGGAGTTGGTGCACGTAATCCTAAACCCAAATAATCTAGAAATGCTAAGTATGAAATATTAAAGGCAATATCAAACGGAGAAAATGTCACGATCGGAGTTAATCCGTTCGGTAATATATGTTTGAAAACGATGCGCGCATCCGACGACCCTAATGCTCTGGCTGCTTCAACGAATTCTCGTTGGCGCAACTGTAAAAACTGAGCCCGCATGTAAGATGCAATTTTGGTCCAATCAAAAATAGCAAGAAAGATAATTAACACCAGCAAGTTCGGTGTAAAAATTGAAATGATGGTGATCAAAATTAAAGTCACCGGCATCGTTTGAATAATCTCAACAACGCGCATGCCGATAAGATCGACCTTGCCACCGAAATACCCCATCAATGATCCAAGAACTACACCAATCAAATAACTGGCTAACCAGGCACCAATTGAAAACACTAACGTGTAACGTAAACCATAAAGCAGTCTTGTTAAGACATCGCGGCCACGATCATCGGTTCCCATCAAATTGTATTTGCTTGGTGCTGACGGATAGCTTTCTTCAACCTTATTGCTTTCGTAGGCATCCCATTGAACCACGGGCCAAACCGACCAGTCGCCCACTTTAGGCTCTAGAGACCTGTAATCCATGACATAAATATCATCGCGGCCAAATTCTGTGGGGTGATAATCAAAAACTAACGGAAAGAAAATACGACCATCATATTTTATGATGTGGGGTTTGCTATTCGCCCACAGCTCTGCAGTAAAACTTAAGAAAAACAAAATTCCTAATAACCAAATTGATACCATAGCCACGCGATTACGCTTAAAACGGCGATAGCGTTTCAAAGTTAAATCATTATTTATGCGGCCTTCAATTAGTTTCAAAATTGTTTTCCTATTTAAAATCTATGCGTGGATCGACCATGACATAAATAAAATCACTCATCATGTTTCCTACCAGCAGCAACAACGACGAAATAAAAGTTAATCCCATAATGACGTTGTAATCTCTGGATAAAATAGATCGGTACCCCAACAGACCGATACCATCTAAGTTAAAAATAGTTTCTACAATCAAAGACCCCGCTAAGAACACTCGCAAAAACCCACCAAGTCCGGTTGCCACAGGGATCATCGCATTTCGAAGTGCATGCTTAAAATAAATAACGTTGTTAGCTAAACCTTTTGCCCTGGCTGTTCGAATGAAATCGGATTTGATGACATCCAACATCGAATTACGAACCAGCATGCTAAGCTCTGTAAACCCACCCAATACATAACAAGTCAGCGGCAGCACGAAGTGGTAAACACGGTCTAAAATTTTCCCCATCGATGTCAATTCATCATAGTTGTCAGCTTTGATTCCACCAATTGGAAACCAATCAAAGTAAGACCCGCCAGCAAACCAAACGATTAAAAATATTCCTAATACCAGCGGCGGAATCGAAACCATAATATACAAAACAATTCCCGAAACCTGATCGAAAATGCCACCTGCATTGATGGCTTTTTTAACCCCAAGCGGAATACAAATTATGTATGTTAAGATCAGCGAAGCGATTCCAAACTGCAAAGACACCGGAAATTTTGATGTAATCACATCCATAACGGGTTCTTGATAAGAAAAGCTGTCACCAAAATCAAATGTAGAAATATTTTTTAGCCAAATCCAATAGCGCTCGTAAACCGGTTTATCAAAGCCGTATTGTTTAACTAAGGCTTCTAAAACTTCCGGAGGTATGCTTGAACTTTTAGCGCCATCACCCATCTGCATCTTTTGCAGTTTTTGCTCAATGGGTCCGCCCGGTGCCATGTTGATAATAAGAAACGTTACTAGAGTGATCCCCAAAAAAGTGGGGATCGCAATTAGTATACGTCGTAGAAGATAAATTAACATAAGGTCACACTGTACGTGGAATCAAGCAAATAGCCAAAGCTATTTTGCTGCTGACCACCAAGTTTCATGACCGAAGTCATATTTAAATGTGTCAGCAACTTTTTTTATTTTGTTGGAATGAGCATAGAATTCAAATTTGTTATTGAATAAAAAGACATACGGAACATCTTTGGCGATCAACGTGTATGCTTTCTTAAAAATAACCGTACGCTTTGCCGGGTCCAATTCTGCACGTCCTACATCAATCAATTTATCAACTTCCGGATTGGCATAATAACCACGGTTAGATCCACCTTTTCCAGACGATGTTGAATGCCAAATTTGCTTCGGATCCATTTCAATATCGCCACCACCCCAAGCCATAGCATATAAATCAAAACGGGAACTATCTTCGATTGTTTTCAAAAAACTATTCCACTCGAGAAACTTAAGTTCTAGTTCTAAACCAGCTTTTTTCGCATCTTCCTTGATCATGGTCCAATATTTTTCGTTGTCTTTGTTCGCGTAGATCAGAGAAATTTTTAATTCTACTTTTTTACCATTTATTTCTTTTTCAAGAATTCCATTTTTGTCAGCATCGGCCCAACCTGATTTTTTCAAAAGTTCCTGTGCTTTTTTCGGGCTAAATTCGATGGGCTTCATATCAGCCGCCTGATTAGAATTAACGGAAACTGGCCCGTTAGCTAAATCACTCATATTATTTCTAAACTTTTTATTCATTTCAGCACGATTCACTAAATGTGCAAATGCCATACGAACATTTAAGTCCTGCAAAACTTCGTTTTTGAAATTAAAGCCAATATAACCGTATGATTTTGGTTTTTGACTAACAACATTCTTTGCATAAAAGGACTTACCCTCAGACCCGGCTTTTGCTTTTAAAAACTGATCCACAGTTTTCATTTCCGCAAAATCAAGTTCACCTTTTTTAAATCTTTCAACCATAATGTTGTCATCTTTGGTAAAGCGAAAATTGATTTTTTCAAAGTTATAAAAACCTTTCAATGCTGGCACTTTATCACCGTACCATTTGTCGAATTTTTTCACAGTGATCGACTGACCCTTATCATATTTTTCTATTTTATAAGGCCCGGCACCAACCACTTCTTTTTGCATTTTGACGGACTTGTCGATGTTTCCATAAACGGATTTAGGCAGAATTCTGATGATGCCACAAATAGAACCAAAATTTTTAAAGTATTTTTCAGAAGCAGTGAACCGAATTGTATACTTATCTAAAACTTCGACCTTCGTTAATTTTTCAACGTAAGGCAACGTATTCAGTGCCTGATGCTTTGGTTCCCGAATTGCATCCAAAGAAAACTTTACGTCGTCCGCAGTAACATTATCTCCATTATGAAAATATGCGTCTTTTCTCAAATAAAAAGTAAACGTTAAACCATCCTTAGATATATCCCATTTTTCGGCCAGGCGTGGTTCGTACTCATACGTTTCTAGATTATTTGTACATAGAAAATCGTGCACATACGCCGCTAGATATTGCTCGTAAGCGTCACCAGACATAATCGGATGTAAGCTTTCCGGCTCTATATCGAAATTATAATTAAAAACTCCACCCTGCGGCGCTGATCGGTTCGGCTCAACAGCTTGAACGGAAGTGACAGCCAGTAATATGCTTGCGAACAGTGATAAAATAAGGCTTTTTAAAAACATTGGACGACCCCTTGTAGAAGTTGTTTAATAAGTACATGAAAACATGATCGAACTTGGGTTTTTATTCAACTTCTGATTCATGGCGCAACAGGCAAAGTAA